>JAFAZK010000296.1 GCA_019239825.1 Verrucomicrobiota bacterium
CGCGATTTCGACCCAGAGGATAGAATCGGCAAAACGCCCGTCGTCATCATTGATGAAAAACTGGCCAATCGCTGTTTTCCTGGCCAGGATCCGATTGGTCAACAGATTATTGAGGACCCTCATAAGCCGGACTCCTCAAAATTCACCATCATTGGAGTGGTACGGACGGTGCGACATAACGACTTGGTAAATGTGCCCAAACTTGCTGAGCTCTATTATCCAATCTCGCAGAAACCGGAGCTAGGGATGACGATCTTGCTCCGGGCAAAAGGCGATCCGCTGCAACTGGTATCTGCTACTCGGGAAGCCGTGCAATCGGTTGACCCAAATCTACCGGTCTTCAATATTCGAACCTTGGAAACTCAGCTTAGTAATGAGCTGGTGACGCAACGGCTTTCCGTCATTTTGGTGGGCCTGTTCTCGGTTCTCGCTCTGCTCCTGGCTGCGGTGGGTCTGTACGGAGTATTAGCCTATTCGATCGCGCAACGTACTCGGGAAATCGGGATTAGAATTGCACTCGGGGCAGAATCCGGAAGCATCCTCAGTTTAGTCGTTCGGCAAGGGTTAACTATCGTTGGGATCGGCTTGGTTGCCGGTATCATAAGCTCAATTATCCTGACGCATCTGATCCAGAGCCTGCTCTACGGTGTTTCAGGCACCGATCCCGTTGCCCTTTTAACCGCGGTTTGTGTCTTGACGCTGGCCGCATTCCTGGCTTGCCTGGTGCCCGCTCTGCGCGCGATTCGGGTCGACCCGATCACCGCGCTCCGCCAATAGGAAACTTCACCACAGAGACACAGAGGACACAAAGAGAAGACGATAAAATCCGCAGATTAGACAACTTAAGGCTCAGATAAATCGCTTGCCGTCGAGTAAAAGCACCTCCTCTCGACTTCCTCGCGTTACTAAACCTGCGCTGAAACCAAGAATGGAAATCTGTGTAATCTGCGGATTTTAAATTCTGCCTTTGTGTCCTCTGTGTCTCTGTGGTGAAATTCCGGTCTCTTATGGCTGGTCAAATCGTTGCTTTGGGAGGCGGCGGATTCTCCATGGAGCCAGACAATTTGGCCTTGGACCGGTACATCCTTTCGTTGTGGCGCCGGTCGGATCGGGAACCGCGAGTCTGTTTCTTACCGACTGCGACCGGAGATAGCGTCGAGTATATCGGCCGATTCTACTCTGCATTCGAGAAACTGGCCTGTCGGCCAACGCACTTGGCATTGATGGATTCGCCGACCTCGGATCCGGCAGCTGCGGTACTGGAAAACGACATTTTTTACGTTGGTGGAGGGAACACTCGGGACATGTTATCAGTCTGGCGCGGATGCGGGTTAGACCAGGCACTGAAAGAAGCCTGGCAGGCAGGTAAGATCCTCTGTGGGATTAGCGCCGGTGCCATTTGTTGGTTCGAACACGCAATTAGCGATTCAGTGGTCGAAGGAGAATTACACCCTCTAAAATGCTTGGGTTTTCTTCCATGGACAGGTTGTCCCCACTATGATGAACCCGGTCGACGTGAGACCTTTCATCGATGTCTGGCCTCGGGTGGTGTGAGCGCAGGGTATGGCATTGACAACAGCGCGGCCCTCCATTTTGAAGGGTCAAAGTTAGTTGCCGTGGTGACGTCGCGACCGGATGCCTATGCTTATCACGTCGTGCTAACGAACGGGCAGGTCGCCGAAACCGTGGTTCGAACCGGAAGCAAGAAATAGCCGCCAAAGAGGCAAAGACCGCAAAAGAGCCTGGGATGGCGCCCCCCCTTCTGAACTCCTTGAACTCCGACTTAGTTTTGTTATCGCTTACTTAGCGCGATGCATGCCCTGGTATCCCATTTTCGCCGGACGGTTCGCCGGCTATTCAAGTCTCCAGGATTTACCGTGATCGCCGTCATTGTCCTGGGGTTCGGGATTGGGGTTAATACCGCTGTTTTTAGCCTCATTGATACCGTCCTCCTAAAGCCGCTGCCGTATCCCGACTCCGATCGTTTGATGGTGATCAGCATGCCAGTTCGCGGCACCGAAGAAATGCCGGTTGATTATCCCGATTACCTCGACCTCTCGGCGGCGCAACAGAGTTTCGCCAGCTTAGCACTCGAAAGTTTCGAGTATTTCGATCTCACCGAGAACGGGTTTAAGCAGCGGATCAATGGCGCGTTTGCTTCAGCTAGTGCATTTGAAGTGAACGGTTTGCACTGCATCCTTGGCAGACCGTTTACCTCAGCTGAAGACAAACCGGGCGGCCCGCTCGTAGCAGTCCTCACCGAACCGTTCTGGAAGAGCCATTATCACTCCGATCCGGCGATTATCGGCAAGGCGCTGATACTAAATGGTCAGAGCTTCGAGATCATCGGGGTGATTCCACCCGAAGCTGAGAACCGAACCCCACCGAAAATTTATGTGCCCTTGAATGCAGCGGACCTCGTCGGCGCATGGGGCCAATGGAACGGGTGGCGGAGCCGCGAAGCACATGTTCTCTATTGCATCGGAAGGCTAAAACCGGGCGTTACCCAGATGCAGGCGCAGGCCGAGTTCGAAGTGATCCATCGTAATCTTATTGCCCAATATCCAGAGGATCGGGGATACACGGTACGCATCCAACCGTTGTTGGACGTTGAGGTAAAAGCCTACGCTGCCACTGTCTGGATATTGGGCGCCGCGGTCGGGTGTCTTTTAGTCATTTCGACGGCCAATGTCGCTACACTCCTTCTGGCTCGAGCGCTGGATCGTAAATTGGAAATCACAATCCGCGCGACGATGGGAGCATCGCGTTTCCGGCTGGCTCGTGAGCTCATGGCCGAAAGCGTGATGCTTTCTTTTCTCGGCGGCATCATAGGGGTGATCATTGCTTCATGGGTTATTTGGCTAATCAAAGCTATCGCTCCGGAAGACATGCCCCGCGTCTTTGCGGTGAGTCTCGACACTGAGGCCTTGGTATTCTTCTTCGCAGTTGCCGCGATCACGGCATTGCTTTCTGGTTTACTGCCGGCAGTGTTAACTTCTAAGGCCAACCTGGCATTGAGCCTCAAGACCGGCGGCAGTCGCAACGTTACCTCGGGAGCTCAACGCCAGAAAACTCAATCCCTGCTGATGATCGGACAAGTCGCCCTGGCCTGTGTCATGTTAATCGCTGCCGGATTATTGGTGCGCAGCCTTCAGGTGGCTCAAAGTGTTCCCCTTGGGTTCAACCCGCGGGATGTTCTAACCGCGCAGATTTATCTCACGGATAAGAAACATGACGACCCGGCGCAGACGCGAGCATTTTTCGAATCCCTGCTTGATCGTGTTCGGGAGCTCCCAGGGGTGGTGGATGCGGCGATAAACGATAACGCGCCGTTCGCCTGGGAAGATGGCTACAGTAGTCCTTTTGCGATTCCCAGTCAGCAGCTACCGGAGCAAGGCCGGGAACCTAGAATGGATGTGCAGATCGTCTCACCGGATTATTTTAAAACGCTGCAGATCCCCCTGCTGGCAGGGCGGACTTTCAACGCTCAAGATAAAATCGATCGTCCGTCCGTGGTCATAATCAGTAAATCGTTTGCCCAGCGGTTCTTTCGATCCGCAGACCCGCTTGGGAAGCAGATCGAAAACCTCGGTACTACTGTGACCGACAAGACCGGCACGATCGTTGGGGTCGTTGGTGATGTCGTACACGGGGGGCCGGATCATCATCCGTCGCCATTCGATGCCTATTACCCGTTTAGTCAACAAACCGAGCGATACGGGCTTCTTCTGGTGCGAGCGGTCGCGGATCCCGCTGGATTGACAGCCGGGATCAGATCGGCTCTCGCATCGACTGACCCGTCTGTGACCCTAGGCGCCGTCCAGACGTACAACGAGTTGATCTCCAAAAAATATGCCACTCGCAGCCTTGCGGTTCTGTTGGTCTCCTTGTTCTCGACGGCTGCTCTCGTACTCTCTGCCATTGGGTTATACGGGATTTTAGCGTATTCCGTAACGAATCGAGCTCGGGACATTGGCATCCGGGCAGCCATAGGCGCCGATCGCGGGCAAATATTGAGAATGGTGGTTCTCGAAGGATTTCGATTAATCGGGATCGGTCTGTTGATCGGGATAGGGGGAGCCCTTTTCCTGGGTCAGTATATGCAAAGCCTCCTTTATGGGGTTTCTCCAGCCGATCTGCTGACGTTGGCAAGCGCTATCATCGTGTTGGGTGTTACCGGATGTTTGGCCAGCCTGTTTCCAGCGTTGCGAGCCGCAAGAATTGATCCCATCGTCGTGTTAAGGGAATAGCCGCAAAAAGAAGAGACCTTTGGAGGGGAACCGCTTTGGCACGTTTCATAGGACCTCGCGACATTCCCTCAAGGCGTGTGCGACCGAAGAATGTGAAAGCAGGCGGCTCCCGCGAATTACCCAGCGCTCTCTTTTGCCCACCGATGTCGGTTGAGCGGGGATTAGTAAATACCGGCCTTGTCACAGAGTTGCCAAGCGGTGAGTCGTTCGCGGGAGCCGCCTGCATCGCATGTTCTTTGGCGACACGCGCATTGGAACAGATATAGCGAGGTCCTATCAAATACGCCAAAGCGGCTCCCTCCAACTGTGACTTCTTTTTTGAATTCTCTCCGCCTTCCGCGGCGGTTCTCTAACCGTCTCAAACTGAGACGGCGCCTTCTCAATTTGAAACTGAAAAACCGAAACCGGGATCTCACACAAACCCACAAGGACACTAATTAAAGCAGCAATAGGTGATTGAGTCCCAGCCCTTTGTGCCTTTGTGTCTTAGTATAAGACTAATACCGTTTCTGTTTTGACGAATGGCATGGATGCTGCATCAGGGATGCTGCATCAGTCTTCCCAGGATGCGCGGCTTGTTCTCACATCTGCGTTACGCGGTCCGGCTTTTGCTAAAGTCGCCCGGATTCACCGTCACCGCGGTATTGATTCTCGGCCTGGGGATTGGCGCTAATACAGCCATCTTCAGCCTCGTTGACTGCGTGCTACTGAAGCCATTGCCTTATCCGAACCCGGATCGGTTAGTGGCGATCTATCAGGTCATTCAGGGCGAAGAGAAATCCCAATTCGATTATCCCGATTACCTCGATGTCAGAGCGAGCCAACGCACGTTGGATAGTCTCACTGCCTTTTATCCTGAAGACTTGACGCTGACCGGTCGAGGTGAACCAGAACGAATCAGTGGGATCTACGCTTCCGGCAGTCTTTTCAAAGTGTTAGGGCGCCCGTTTCTGATCGGGGGACCGTTCGGTGAAACTGAAGATAATTCCGAGACCCGCCCGGTAGTCGTCATCAGCGAGCACCTTTGGAATACCAAGTTCCAACGGGATCCCCATCTGCTCGGCACAAATTTGCTGTTGAACGGTCGAAGCTTTGAGATCGTTGGCGTGACTCCGGCGCAAGCAAACGAATTGGGAAAAGTCGATTTATACGTCCCGTTGAATCAGGGGGCGTATTTCAATGGAGCGAAGGAAACGCGTTCCGAACATTTTCTTTGGGGCATCGGAAGAATGAAAGAAAATGTTACGCTGGCGCAAGCTCAAGCCAACATTGAGACAATCAGCCAAGAATTGGCCAGACAATATCCCGTGAGCAATACCGGCAAAGGGATGCATGTAGTTCGCTATCTGGATAGTGTCGTTAGTGATTACTCGGCGAGCCTTTGGCTTCTGGAAGGCGCAGTTGGTTGTTTACTCCTTATTACCTGCGCGAATGTAGCGAATCTTCTGCTCATTCGAGTGCGCGAACGGCGAAGAGAACTCAGTATTCGGGCGGCCCTTGGAGCTAGTCGCACCGAATTGATCGTACAATCAATTGTTGAAACTTCGACACTCGCTCTGGCTGGAGGGATTTTAGGCATGCCTCTCGCAGCTTGGGCCGTGGCTCTAATCAGGTCACTAAGCCCAGAAGACGCCACTCGCTTTCAGGAAGTGACACTGGACAATGCCTCGCTCGGGTTCGTATTAGCCATTACGGTTTGTACCACGCTGCTGTCAGGGGTTTTGCCGGCTTGGTTGGGCTCAGAAATCGACCCGGGGCAGAACTTAAGCGAAGGAGGTGAGCGTGGCCGAACCGCTGGCCCGGCCAGGCAGAAAAAGCAATCGTTTTTAGTGGTGGGACAAGTCGCGCTAACCTTCCTCCTGTTGACTGCAGCTGGCCTTTTGGCTAGAAGCTACGACGCCTTACAGAAGCAGCCGCTCGGCTTTGACGCGCGTCGTGTTCTCACCGGAGACATCCATCTGCCAGACAGCCGATATTCAGACCAAACAAAATGTAAGGCTGCTGTTGACGAAATCCTCAACAAGCTCCGCCGGCTCCCAGGCATCACCGGGGTAGCATTGAACGATGACATGCCGTTTAAAACGGCGGCTTGGGCCATTTTTGGAATCGGTGGGCAGCCTGATCCGAAGCCTGGCCAGGAACCTCTTTCAGAACATCAGATCGTTTCCGCAGACTATTTCTCCGTCTTAGGAATGCCTATCTTGCGCGGAAGAGGATTTACCGATCGGGATAAAGACGGCGCAGTGAAGGTTGCCATCGTCAGCGAAAGTCTCGCCCGCAAATTCTTTCCCGGACAGGACCCCATCGGGAAGCAGACGCACGATTTCATCGAGCGGCGCGGATTAAAACGGACCTTTTACACGATCGTCGGTGTCGTGCCGGACGCGGCCCACAACAGTCCGGAGAGTCCAGGCGTACAATTCGAGATCTACTACCCCTATACTCAACAGCGTTCCGACTTAAGTCCCGTGAACGACGCCACCCTGGTGTTGTCGGTTGACGGCGACACTAACGCTGCCATTCCGCTTATCCGAAAGACGGTTGCTTCTGTCGATCCGGATTTGCCATTTTCGAATATTGCCACCCTCGGCGAACTCGTCGAGAAAAGCTTCGCTACGAGACATCTTTCGATGCTGGTAGTCAGCTTGTTCTCGGGTGCGGCTCTATTATTAGCTGCGGTCGGGCTGTACGGGGTCTTATCCTACTCGGTTAGCCAGAGAAAACGGGAATTAGGCATCCGAGTCGCCGTGGGCGCAACCGCCTCGAATATTTTTCGCTTAGTAGTTACTCAAGGGCTGCTGATTGGCGCGATCGGTTTGGCCGTCGGACTCGTCGGGGCGTTAATACTCGCCCAATTCATTCAAGCGGCGCTCTATCGGGTGCCAAGCACAGATCCGCCGACATTAATAGACGCTGGCGCTGTGCTTTGGCTGACTGCCGTGATGGCCTGTCTATTCCCGGCGATGCGTGCTATGCAAATAGATCCAATCCAGGCTCTGCGCGAATGAGGTTTTACCACAAAGACACAGAGATCGCAAAGTTCTGAATTATGAAAAGGATTCTCCTAGCGCTGTGTTCTTTGTGTCTTTGTGGTGAAATAAGATGCGCGGCTTGATCTCCCATCTCCGCTATTCGATCCGGCTTTTGCTAAAGTCGCCCGGATTTACAATCACCGCTGTTTTAGTCTTCGGTCTAGGTATTGGAGCGAATACAGCAATCTTTAGCCTGGTGAACGGAGTTCTATTAAAACCGTTACCTTACCCAAATGCCGATCGGTTGTTCCATTTGTATCATACGGTTAAAGCGGACAATACAAACTCATTCGATTACCCTGATTTTGCCGACTTTTGCGCTGCACAACATTCATTCAGCGGGTTGGCGGCTTATACTCTTGATTGGTTTCATCTATCGAGCCGAGGTCCTGCCGAGCAAATTCCGGGTCTCTATGTCACGGGCTCGTTTTTCAGGGTAATGGGCCGGCCTTTAATTTTGGGGCGCCCCTTGGATGAGGCTGATGATAGGCCGGGATCAGCCCCGGTAGTTGTTCTGAGCGAACATTTATGGCGGACCCATTTCAACTCGAACTCGGACATCATTGGTACCAGTGTCGTGTTGAACTCCAGGAGTTTCCAAGTGGTGGGTGTTACGCCAGGGCAAGCAGACGAAGGGTCAAACGTTGAGCTTTACATCGCGACGAACCAAGACCCGGATTTTGCTCCGAACAAAAAGATCCGCCGGGGAGCTTTCTACTACGATTGTGTTGGCCGCCTTAGGGATGACGTCACGCTGCCGCAGGCGACAGCCGACCTGGAGGTGATTCAAGAGAATTTGGTCGCTCAATATCCGGCTACGGACGCAGGTTTTGGGGTCCGGGTGGCACCCTATTTGGAAGGCGTCGTGAGCGATTACTCGACGACAGTTTGGCTCTTAGAAGGCGCCGTCGTTTGTTTGCTGCTGGTGACTTGCGCCAACGTTGGCAATTTGCTTTTAGTCCGAGCTCAAGAACGAGTCAGAGAGGTCAGTATCCGAGCTGCTCTCGGCGCCAATCGCTCCCGATTGGTGGCCCAACTCCTAACGGAGAGCGTTGTGCTCTCCGTTGGTGGGTCCATTCTTGGTATCGGCATCGCGGTTTGGTCATTACAAGCGATTAAGAGCGCGGATGCATCCGACATCCCTAGAGTACAGGAAGTAACGGTTGATAACACGTCGCTCGCGTTTGTTTTTCTGGTCATGTTAGCAACGGCGCTTGCCTCCGGACTCTTGCCGGCTTGGACTGGTTCGAGGGTCAATCTTGCTTATGCGTTGAATCGGGAGGGCGAGCGAGCTGGAACCTCGAGCCACCGACAACCAAGCCAGGCAATCTTGGTCGCCGTGCAGGTAGCTTTTAGTTGCCTGCTCTTGACTGGAGCGGGTTTGTTGATGCGCAGCCTGGAAGCGATTCAGCGCGTGTCGCTCGGCTTCAACACAGATCATATTTTGACCGCCGAAGTTTACCTCGCCGACGCCAAGTATCCGACGCAAGCCGTCTGCAATACCTTCTTCGATAACCTTTTGGCGAAAGTCCGTCAGCTGCCCGAAGTCGTATCCGCTGCGATTGTCAATGATCTGCCCTTTAGCGGCGGCTTTGGTATGAATGCTTTTGGCATTGTTGGTCAGCCCGATCCTCCGCTGAAAGATATGCCGGTCTTGAGGAGCCAGATCGTGTCGATCGATTATTTTCAGACATTGGGAATCCCATTGTTACACGGGCGCCTGTTCGACGGCCAGGACGGTTCTGACCAACAAAACGTGGTTGTTGTTAGTGACGAGTTTGCCACCCACTTTTTCCCGGAACAGGATCCGATCGGCAAACAAATCCATGACGTAAACAGCATTGGGCTCAAACCGAACGTCTATAGCATCATCGGCATTGTGCCAGCAATCCAGCACGATCGTCCCGATTTTCCACGTGCGCCGCATCAGGTTTACTTTCTTTATTCTCAATCGCCTTTTGCCCCACGGATCACGGATGATTTCACCTTGGTATTGCATACCCGGGGTGATCCGCTTGCCTTAGTCAACGCGCTGCGACAAACCGTTGCTGAAATCGATCCTAACTTACCTTTAACCAGCATTTATCCGTTTGATCAGGTAATTTATGATTCGTTCGCGTCGCGTCGGCTTCAGATGACTTTAGTAGGTGTCTTTTCGGCGGCGGCTCTCGTTCTCGCCGTTGTCGGCTTGTACGGTGTGCTTTCTTATTCAGTCAGCCTTCGAAAACGTGAGCTCAGTGTTAGGATCGCTCTGGGAGCGCAGCTACCCAGTATTCTTGGACTGGTTGTTGGACACGGCCTGAAAATCGCCGCCATCGGGTTGGCTGTTGGGCTTCTCTCCGCCCTTCTCCTCAATCAACTGATTGAGGGGGCCCTATTTGGGGTCTCGACGGCCGACCCCATTTCGTTTGGCGCAAGCGTGCTAGTTTTGGTCGTGGCCGCCTTGATTGCATGTTTATTACCTGCGTTGCGAGCAACCAGGATTGATCCCATTAGAGCGCTCCGTGAATGAAAATTTCACCACAAGGACATAGAGGACACAAAGTTGACCGCGAATGGACGCGAATCGACACGAATAAAGACACTCACCTGACTGAGTCTAATTCTATTCGTGTTAATTCGTGTGCATTCGTGGTTTCCTGTTCCTCTCCGTGTCCTCTGTGTCCCTGTGGTGAAATTTTGACATGATTAATCTCAAGAACATCGAGAAAAGTTATAAGCTAAAGAACGGGTTTTATTACGTGTTACGGCAGATCGACCTGACCGTTGAAGCCGGAGACTTTGTGTCGGTCATGGGACCTTCCGGAGCGGGTAAGTCCACGCTTCTGCATATCCTCGGGCTGCATGACGCGGAATGGGAAGGGGAATTTTATCTACTGGATCAGCCGGTCCATAAACTGAAACAGAAAGAACGCGTAAACCTCCGGAAGAAACACACCGGGTTCGTGTTTCAGTCTTATCATCTTCTGGATGACCTGACCGTTTACGAGAATATCGAGTTACCGCTGTCCTACCGCGATGTGCCGCACTCGCAACGGGAGTCGATTGTTTGTGACGCCCTGGATCGGTTCAATATCGTGGGTAAGCGCGATCTTTTCCCGAGCCAGTTATCTGGCGGCCAGCAACAATTGGTGGCGATTGTCCGCGCAATTGTCGCAAAGCCGGAACTGATCCTGGCTGATGAGCCGACCGGCAACCTGCATTCCGACCAAGCCCGAGAAATCATGGCGCTGTTCAAGCGATTAAACTCTGAGGGGACGACGATAGTGCAGGTAACGCACTCGGAGGAAAATGCCTCGTACGGAAAGCGTATTGTGCGACTTAAAGACGGTTGGCTGGTGAAGTAGGGGAATGGTGTTTTGGTGGGGCAAGGCTCCCGAACGACTAGGCGTGGTAGCAGGGGTCAGAAATGTTGAGATAGTGTAGGTGCTATTGGGCCGACAAGCGCGCCGAGCCGATACGCGTGGCCTACTACCGTTCCTGGTGAGACACGCTACAGACCAGCGGCTCGGCGGGCTATTGGCCCAGCAACCCGCTGGATGGCCTGGACATCTAAGACCTGTGCGCGAACGCGTCCTTAGAGGAGCCTCGCCCCACCAAACTGCTCGCCCGTCACTCCGGCTTCACGGCGGCTAGGATCTGAAATCCGGCGATGACATCGCGGAATGTGACCGTCAGGCCGGCGCGGCGGAGTTCTTCAGCGACGGCGCTCGGAGCGATGCGAATTTTGCGATAGGAGCTCTTATGGAACGACCAGCCGGATTGGGTCCGTTCATAGAAAAGATCGGTTACCAGGACGGTGTCGGGCTCAAACTCCAAGACGCAAGTCATGATCCGGTCCGGATCAGACTTGACTGGGATGAACCGGTCCAAACCCTTTAGTTCCTCGTTTACATCGCGAAAGCTGATGATCACTTTGCCGCCCGGTCTCAGGATCCTCTTAACTGACCGAAATAGCTCGGGGATATCGGCCTTAGCCGGCAGATGAGTGAGAGTATCTCCCATGCAAACCACGACTTGGCTTGATTCGTCAGGGAATTGCCCGAGCTCCCGGAGGTCGCCCTGCATGGCGGTGATGGGAAGAGTTCCGCTGTGTTGTGTCAGCTCTTGCAGTAACCGCTCACTAAAGTCAACGGAGGTTACCTCGAATCCGAGTCTGGCCAGGGCCACGGATTGAAAACCGGAGCCGCAGCCTAGGTCGAGTGCCGGGCCCTTTGGATCGTGGTGGAGGCTTAATCTCTTGAACAAGGCCTCTTGTTCGGCCGCCTTTTGCTCAAACGAACCGAACATCCAGCTATAACGCTCGGCCAAGAGGCTCTGGTAATGTTCGGCAACAGAAACTGGAGCAGATTTCGGGTTCACAGGGTTCTCATATTCATTGTTGCGCAGTCAAACGACAGCGCAACCCCGATCACGCGTGGAGTGATGGTTTATAGAGCCGAGGCAGGCGAGCGAGCGACAGTGCGAAACGCCGAAACGGCGACACCTCGCCGGCGCGCAAGAGCATCCACTACGCCTCTCAGTCCACTAGGTCGCAGCTCCGTCGCCCACACGCCACACGCCACACGCCACACGCCACACGCCACACGCCGAACGCCGAACGCCAAACGCCAAAGGGCCGAACGCTACTCCCCGTACGGTACCCAGATATTCTTTATCTGGGTTGCATGCCGCAGGAATTCTTCGCCTTGGACCTGTTCAGGATTGAACCAGTCGCGCGCCTTACCGTGTGTGGCCCAGGTTGCCTTAAGATTACCGGCTGACTCCCGTTCGACCATCTCGCTCCCCGATTTTGACCCGAAGAACCAAAGGGCGGCGACCTCGAGATGCTGGGCAAGGACCTTGGCGAGCTCGAGCTGGTTACCGGTAACGATGTTGATCACTCCTGCGGGTAAGTCGCTGGTGTCGAAGACCTGATAAAGATCCGTGGCGGCGAGTGGATATCTAGCGGAGGGAACGGCAACGACGGCATTTCCCATGGCAACGGCTGGCAGAACCAAGGACAGGAAACCGAGCAGCGGACTAGCTTCCGGACACACAATCCCCAGAATTCCCCAAGGCTCAGGCATAGCCAAGGTCACATTGCGGAATGGTGTTTGGTGAATCCGGCCATCGTATTTATCGGCCCACCCGGCGTAGTAGAACGTCCGCTCGATGGCAGCAGTTACCTCACGCTCTGCGAACTCTTCCGAATAGCCGCAGTCCTCAACCAATCTCTTGGCGAACTCCTGGGCCCGAACCTGCAGGTTTTCGGCGATATAAAAGAGAATTTGAGCTCGCAAATGCGCGGCGGACTTTCCCCAGCTACTCGCTTTTGCTGCTGCCTCGACCGCGTTACGAATGTCTTTGCGGTTGCCTAGACCGGCCTCGCCTCGGTGTTTCCCTGTCGGATCAAACACCGGGTAACTATAACCGCTATCCGGCCGCGCTTGTTTTCCCCCAATATACAGTTTCGGTGTCCGATCGATCGTTAACCTCTGTCCGTTCCCGACGCTCTCGGCGTTAATCCCGGGCTCTGCCCGCGGTACGAATTCTGACGATTCCACCTCGGGCAGATTCTGCTCCCAATTCGGTCGGAGGTATTCGTACATTCCTTCCGCTCCGCCCTCACGGCCGAAACCGCTCTCTCGGTAGCCGCCAAAGCCGGATGCTGCGTCGAAAACGTTCGTGCAATTCACCCATACGACGCCAGCCTTGATCTTCGGGGCAATATCCAGCGCCAGGTTAACATTCTCGGTCCAGATTGAGGCGGCCAGCCCGTACGGTGTGTTGTTCGCAAGTTCGACCGCTTCGGCTGGGGTCCGGAAAGTCATGGTAACCAGGACGGGACCAAAGATCTCCACCTGCGCCAGGGTGCCCGCCGGTTCGACATTGGTAAAAAGAGTGGGAGGATAGAACAATCCCTCGGTGGGAACGGCCCAACCTGGCTGCCAACAGCTGGCGCCTTCTCTGATTCCTTGCTGGACCAGAGATTCGATCTTTTGGAGTTGGACGGGCGCCACGATCGCACCAATGTCGATAGCTTTGTCGAGCGGGTTTCCAACTCGCAGATTTTCCATCCGGTTCCGCAGCTTGGCATACATCGCTTCTGCGATGCTCTCTTGTATCAACAACCGGCTTCCCGCGCAGCAGACTTGTCCTTGGTTAAACCAGATCGCGTCGACAACGCCTTCCACGACGCTATCCAGATCGGCATCTTCGAAAGCGACAAACGGGGATTTGCCGCCGAGCTCGAGTGACAATCTTTTTCCGGAACCGGCCGTTTTCTGCCGGATGATCCGGCCAACTTCCGTGGACCCGGTGAACGCAATTTTGGCGACCCCAGGGTGTTCCACCAGCGCTTCTCCGGTTCGACCGTCGCCGGTCACCAGATTAAAAACCCCCGCGGGCAATCCGATCTGCTGGGTGATTTCCGCAAAAAGCAGCGCGGAGAGTGGAGTGAACTCCGCCGGCTTCAATACAACGGTATTTCCGGCCGCTAATGCGGGGGCGACTTTCCACGACAACATCAGGAGCGGAAAGTTCCAAGGAATGATCTGACCGCAGACGCCTAAAGGACCGTAATGTTCAAAAACCTCGCTCGCGAGTTGGGCCCAACCTGCGTGATGATAGAAATGCCGCGCCACCAAAGGAATATCAATGTCCCGGGTCTCACGAATCGGCTTACCGTTATCCATGGTCTCGAGCACAGCGAAAAGACGGGAATGTTTTTGGACCTGGCGGGCGATGGCGTACAGGTAACGGGCCCGCTCGTGACCGGATAGAGCCTGCCAATGCTCGAAAGCGGCACCGGCAGCTTGCACCGCTTGATCGATCTCGGCGTTGCTCCCCTGGCTAACTGTAGCGATCACCGCTTTGTTCGCCGGGTTAATCACTTCGAAGCTGTTGTTTCCTTCCACGAATCGCCCATTGATAAAATGCCCAAATCGGCGGCTATGTTTTTCCAGCCAAGCGTTGACGAAATCAGGGCTCTCAGGCGCAGGGCCGTATTCCATGGTGGCGAAAATTTCTTTAACAGTGGGCATGTGCGGAAAAGAGGAAAATACTCACACAAAGACGCAAAGGCGCAAAGGTAAGAGCTGTAGTTGAAAATCGAGAGGGGTTGAGCGGCACCGTATCAAATAAAATGTTCACCATGGTTTTGAACTGAGTGAGCCGATCTCGTCCCATATCGGTACGCAAGGGGAACCGCGCTACTAGAGTCTCAATCATTTTACCCCGGGCTTCTGGATTTCCTATCTTTGCACCTTTGCGTCTTTGCGTGAGTCATTGTTTTTTGTCTGGGTTTACGCTGCTGGGTGGCGGTAACTCGCGGAATAACGTCCCGTCACGAAATGTTCCAGCTGACGTTCGATATCCGTCAGAAGACCAGAGGCACCGAAGCGGAACAGGCTTGGTTCCAGCCAGTCGCGACCCAATTCTTCCTTCATCAAGACTTGCCAGGCGAGAGCATCTTTGGCGGACCGAATCCCCCCAGCTGGTTTAAAGCCGACCTTCCGTCCGCTCGATTCGTAGTAGCGCCGGATACAACGCACCATAGTTAATGTAACCGGCAAAGTAGCGTTTTCGGTCTCTTTCCCGGTAGAAGTCTTGATGAAATCGGCGCCGGCGAGTTGGGCAACCATGCTGGCTCTAGCGACATTGCGTAGAGTAGCCAGCTCTCCTGTTGCCAGAATGACCTTCAGGTGCGCCCGGCCACACGCATCTTTGCACGCCGCAACTTCATCAAAAAGCTCATCCCATCTCCCCGTTAGTACGAGTTCCCTAGTGATTACCATGTCAATTTCGGCAGCACCCTGATCGACCGCATACCGGATTTCTTCCAACCGCTGTGTCATCGGCATCAATCCGGTAGGAAAACCAGTGGCAACCGATGCAACTGGGATGTTGGTGCCGTTCAAAGCGCGTACGGCGGGTCCGACCATGGTCGGATAAACGCAGACTGCGCCGACTGTGATATCAGTGACGCCCAAAGCCTCCAAAAGATCCGCTCTAACTGGGGATTTCGCCTTAGCGCATAGTCGCTGCACCTTGCCCTCAGTGTCATCTCCGGACAAAGTAGTAAGATCGATACAGGTAATCGCTTTTAACAGCCAAGCCGCTTGCCATTCTTTTTTTACGGTGCGTCTGCCAGCTAAGGTGGCGACCCGGCGTTCGACGGCGCTCTTGTTAACGGCGATCGCCTTAACCCAATCGAGATCAGGTCGCGCCCAGGAGTCATGCTCCTGGAGCATTGATTCAGGGAAGCTGGTGTCGATCGTGTTCATAAATGCGTATCTATAATCCTTAGGAGAGTTCTCCAGCGTGGTCAGTCAGGTCCGGTTGCCGATCGGGAGCTCATTCCTATCCTAATCGTAATTCTCATCTAGTGCTTGATCCTGCGGAGATCAATCCATCGATTTAGTACCTATAGCCAAGACGATGATGTCTAAGAGATCGACGCCAGGCCGCATCCCTTTCGGCCGCCCTTTCAGGGCGCACCGCACTGGCCTTACCCAGGCCTGAAGGCCTGGGCTATTCTTTTTAGCCACTTCGTGGCAACTGGGCAGCTCCGTATCGATCGTTTACCACGATACACTCCGCCGAACGCCAACCCGCCCAACCGCCAACCGCCAACCCCCCAACCGCCAACCGCCAATCCCCCAACCGCCAACCGCCAACCGCCAACGCCAACCGCCAACCGCCAACGCCAACG
>JAFAZK010000173.1 GCA_019239825.1 Verrucomicrobiota bacterium
AGGGCCTCAACCGCTTGGCGCAAGGCCGGCAGCGTCGGGATACCGACGTGCTCAATAAAGACTTCTTGAGTCGCTCCGGTACCGCCTTGCATGCCGTCCAGAACGATGACATCAGCGCCCGCTTTCACAGCCAACTGGACATCGAAGTAAGTACGAGAAGCCGCAATTTTTACGTAGATCGGTTTCTCCCAATCCGTGATTTCACGGAGTTCTTCAATCTTGATGGCTAAATCGTCAGGCCCGGTCCAGTCCGGGTGCCGGCAAGCACTTCTTTGATCAATTCCAGCCGGGAGTGTGCGCATTCCAGCGACTCGGTCACTGATCTTTCTTCCCAGCAACATACCGCCACCGCCAGGTTTAGCTCCTTGACCAAGTACGATCTCGATCGCGTCAGCCTTCCTTAAGTCATCGGGATTCATCCCATAGCGAGAAGGCAAATACTGATAAACTAAGGTTTTTGAGGAACACCGTTCCTCTGACGTCATACCGCCGTCCCCGGTCGTGGTAGAGGTCCCCATTTCGGAAGCGCCGCGGCCCAGCGCTTCTTTAGCTTCCGCGGATAGCGCACCAAAGCTCATCCCCGCGATGGTGATAGGGATTCGCAGGTGAATCGGTTTTTTAGCGTGTAGCGCGCCGAGGGAGATATCGGTACCGCATCGTTCCCGATATCCCTCTAAGGGATAACGAGACATGCTGGCGCCGAGAAACACCAGATCATCGAAGTGCGGCAACCGGCGTTTCGAACCCCAACCCCGAATATCGTAAAGACCGGTTTCCGCCGCCCGCTGAATTTCGTGAATTGCCTGGCGATCGAAGGTCGCCGATTCGCGCATTCCAGGGAATATTTCAGTGCCCATGACAAATTGCGCCTTGCCATCAATACAATGCTGCATGGTCGATTTGGAAATGATAGAGCTTCCGCGCGGAACCGAAGCGCTTAAACTCACTGGGGCTGGCATCGCATCCTGACCGCTTCAAAAGGGGCTCCAAGATGCGGTAGTGTTCCGGGCGCATCTCTTTCTCAATGCAATCGGTACCGAGACTTTTGACCGTACCTCTAATAAAAAGTTGAGCTTCGTAGATTGAATCACCCAGAGCATCACCAGCATCCCCACAAACCACTAGATTGCCTGCTTGAGCCATAAACGCGCTCATGTGGCCAACCGAGCCCTTAACCACCATATCGATTCCCTTCATTGAAATGCCACATCTTGCTGATGCATGTCCCTCAATGATCAAGAGACCGCCGTGCCCCGTTGCCCCCGCGCACTGACTCGCATTTCCGTTAACCTGGACCAAACCAGACATCATATTCTCTGCGAGCCCGGTTCCGGCGTTGCCATGAACAATCACGGTGGCTTTCTGATTCATTCCTGCGCAGTAATAGCCCGCGTGGCCCTCAATTTCTATCGTGATGGGGACCCGGAGACCACAGGCGATCGCATGCGCGCCGCGCGGATTAAGGACGCGCCAACGCTCACCATCATGCTCAAGATCAAGCGCATGCAACTTCTCGTTCAATGAGCGAACGCTGGCCTTGGCTAGATCAACAGTTTGGGTAAACATCATATCGCCAATCCGGCTAGTGCGCGTCAGTTTCGACTCCAATTGTAAATGACCGCCGGTTCGGGCTCCCACAGATGAGCGGCTTCAATCCCCGGAAGATTCGCCAGCGAACGGTACTCCGAAGCCATAGCCACATAATCGGCGGTCTCCGCTAAAACCGCAGGTTTACAGGCAATCGGATCGCGTAACACCGCAAAGCCATCTTCTGTGCCGACGGTGAAGGTGTAAAATCCGTCCAGGTCCGTAAGACCGGCTTCGAGAGCCTGTTTTAAAGTTACACCTTGCGCTAGCTTCCAGGAGAGGTACCCCGCCGCCACCTCCGTATCGTTCTCAGTGTAAAATTCGACTCCTTCCCTAGACAGTTTTTGGCGTAATCGATTGTGATTACTCAAGGAGCCGTTATGCACCAGGCACAGATCGACTCCCGTGCTAAACGGATGCGATCCTTCGGTCGTGACAGCGCTCTCCGTCGCCATCCGAGTATGGCCAATCGCATGGCTGCCGGAAATCTTTCGCACTGAGAACCGCTCCACGACAGACTCTGGCAGTCCCGTTTCCTTCATGATCTCTATTCTTCGTCCGGAGCTCATGATGCGCACCTTTGGAAAGTTACGGCGCAGAAATTCCCGAATCGACCGAACATCGTCTTTGACCAGGAACCGCGCATGGCTGGAGTTCACTTCGACGATGGGTCTCACCTGAAATTCTTTTTCCAGGGCGACAGCAACTAATGACCAATCGAACGAGAGGTCTGAATGCTGAAGCACTAATTTCACTTTGCCTACTGGAGCGGGTTCGCCATAAATCGCGAACCCGGCGCTGTCCGGTCCCCGGCTACTCATACAGATCAGCATCTCACTAAACCAGGCGCCGAGCTCAGGTTCGAGTGCACTCTTTTTCAAAAACAAACCGACGATACCGCACACGAGTTAGTTTCATATCATGAAACTTCTTAATCTCAAGAAAAAGATGAAAAAGACCGATAGATCCGCTAAAGACGCAGAAGATAGGTGATAAATCTATTCTGCATGTTTCTTTTTAAGCATCTTTTGTTTTCTTTTAGACACCTTTACGGCGGCCATTCGAATTGGAGAATGAGCATCCTTTAAGGGTGTTCCTGGGGTTAACCCCCCAAGGCTGAGTCCTATTGTCACTTCGGGATAGATCCGACAACAGCTCCAGGCAGTGAACTGCCTGGCTACCTTTTGGTTCTGTCCCTCTGGCTCACTAGACGCCACAAAAAAACCGACCGGCCTGTCCAAAAGGGGCTTTCTCGTTCGTCGTCTCTTTGAATCCCACAAAAAAAACTAACGATTATGAGCACAATTAATGCAGTTTCACCCCGGGTAGTATCCCGAGCTGAATGGCTTGAGCTACGTAAGGCCCTCCTAGCAAAGGAGAAAGCGCACACCCGCTTAGGGGACCAACTAAGCGCAGAGAAGCGTCACCTGCCTTGGGTGAAAGTCGAAAAAGATTACATCTTTGACGGCCCGAACGGCAAAGAAGCCCTCACCGGCCTATTTGGTAACAAAACCCAGTTACTCGTTTATCACTTCATGTTTGGACCGGATTGGGAGCAAGGATGTCCCACCTGCTCGATAGTGGCGGATAACATCGATCCGAATGTCATCCATCTAGAGAACCGCGATGTTGCCTTAGCCGTGGTCTCAAGAGCGCCCGTTGCAAAAATCGAGGCGTTTAAAAAACGGATGGGGTGGCATTTCAAATGGGTTTCTTCGGTAGCAAACGAGTTCAACCACGACTACGGTGTCTCGTTTACCGCTGAGGAAATCGCCAAGGGCAAGTTTTACAACTATGGAACCGGCGACTTCCCAAGCGAAGAAGCAGCGGGTATCAGCGTTTTCGCTAAGGATAGTGCCGGGACGATTTTTCACACCTATTCGTCCTACGCCCGCGGTCCGGAATTTCTGATCGGCGCCTACAACTATCTCGACCTCGTACCAAAAGGCCGGGACGAAGATAGCTTGCCGTTCACCATGGCTTGGGTTCGGCACCATGACCGGTATGAGACCGAAAACGTGAAAGGTGAAAAGTGATTGGTGAAAGGATCGCGGAAACGAGCCCAACACGCAGTCACATCCGCGGTGCAATAAAGACCTAAAGATTATTCCGCGGGCGATCAAATAATTCGCAGACAGTGTCCTAAAACGCACAGCCCGTTCGTCGAGTTAATAAAAAGCTAAGTAACGGACCGGTCGGAATGACCGGTCCAGCAGCAGGATGATATGACTATGCAAACTCAGCAGTCCCCAACAATAGAAGACCTTTCGACTCACCCCGTAATTTCAAGGGATGAGTGGCTCGAAGCCCGCAAAGCATTGCTAAAAAAAGAGAAAGCATTCACTCGACAAAAAGACCAATTGTTTGCCGAGTGCCGCGCTCTGCCCTGGGTGAAGGTCGAGAAGAATTACTTCTTTGATACGGCCTCCGGGAAACAGACGCTGGCAGATTTGTTCGGCGACAAGAGCCAGTTAGTCGTGACTCACTTCATGCTAGGGCCCGATTGGGAGCAAGGCTGTATTGGTTGCTCCTTCGGCGCGGATCACTACGACGGGATTGTGGTACATCTTGAGCATCACGACGTCGCGTTCGTCGTAGTCTCCCGGGCTCCCTTTCCCAAGATCGATGCATTCAAGAAACGCATGGGCTGGCGGTTCAAATGGGTGTCATCATATGGCAGCGACTTTAACTACGATTATCACGTCTCGTTTACCGAGGAAGAGATCGCGCAAGGCAAAGTCTACTACAACTACGCGGTCCAGCCGATCGACATCGATGAACTGGCCGGAACCAGCATGTTCTATCGTGATGCGGCCGGTAACATCTTTCACACATATTCAGCGTTTGCCCGCGGCAGCGAGTTAGTGGGCGGAGCGTATGGGTACCTCGACCACTTGCCGAAGGGGCGCAATGAGACAGGCCCACGATACAACCTCGGCGACTGGGTTCTCCACCATGACCGGTACGAAGCCAACGAGCGGTAACCCCCGGTAACCGAGGAGAGCGAGCGCAAACTCTAATCCATTATGAACGCATGTAACTGTGGAGCTAGTCCGAGAACAACCTCGGGACGCGAAAATGATGCGGGCATCGCGGACTTACGCCTCGGTTCCAGACAAAACCGGCAAAAGGGCGAATCGGTGCATAGACAACAGGATTTCTTGAGCCGGTTTGTTAACTTCGTCGGATGGATCGTTCCAAGCGCGATTCTGGCTTTGATACCAAAGTGTCCCGTTTGTGTAGCTGGTTACGCAGTGATCGGAACCAGCGTGGGGGTCTCGCTCTCAGCGCTGGCCCAGTTGCGGTTGGCACTCATCGTGTTGTGCGTGGTTTCTCTCTCCGTTGTGGGGACTAAAGCCGTCCTGTTTGTCATTACCCGCATCGCAGCGAAGAGGCACTCATGAACAAAGACCTTTCTCCAGACGAACAACGCGAGTTCTGGACGCAGCTTTTCGCCGTAGTGATCCGACGCGAAGCGAGAAAGCGAACGGAATTGGAGGTTAGACTGGAACTCCTGGAAGACCTGCGACAAACTGAACCTACTAAAATATGAGCACACCCCCTACCAGCTCTGGATACATGCTTTTGTTCAAAGGTACGCTCTGGGATCGGGAACTATCGCCAGAGGAACTGCAGCAGGTTATGACTCGATGGATGGACTGGCTCGACCGATTGACCCAAGAAGGCAAGGTCAGATCAGCTCACCCGTTAGCAAATCAGGGTAGGATTATCACTTGGAAAAAGGGCTCACCGACAGATGGGCCATTCGCTGAATCAAAAGAAGCGATCGGCGGTTACTTCCTCCTGCAGGTGAGCGGCGAAGAGGAGGCGTTGGAGATCGCCAAGGAATGTCCAGCCCTTAAGTACGGCGTCGCGGTCGAGGTACGGCCGATAGTCGACCAGTGCGCATCCATGGAACGGGTTTATATGGAGAACTCGATCGGCTCCTCCAAGTAGTTTTCATCGCTGAAACTGCCGTGAGCGCCGAGATGACTGGCTCCCCGTTTATGTTGCTGTTTCGAGGAACCGATTGGGACCGAGGCCTTTCCGCAGAAGAAATCCAGGAGAGCGAGGAGCTTGGTCGCAGCCCGGATTGAAAGGGTTCGCAGTTCACCGTTCGCGGTTCATCCTGCACGGTTCACCGCTTACGGGTGCCGTGTTCAGCTATCTGACCTCGCGATCAGGCATAAACTTCAAACGTTCGCAAAAAGGACAAGGACGACAATAGTGAACCGCGAAGAGGGAACGTCGAACAGAGAACCGCGAACTCCGCCGGGAGAGGTTTCGCGGTTAGCAGAACATTTCTTTCGCCATGAGTCCGGAAAGTTAGTCTCGGTTCTCACGGGGATCTTCGGCATCGAGAGATTACAACTGGCGGAAGACGTTGTTCAGGAGGCGCTGGTGCGGGCATTGCAGACGTGGCCCTACTACGGAGTCCCCAACAATCCAGCGGCATGGCTAACTCAGACCGCCAAGAATCTAGCGCTGGACTTAATTCGCCGGGAGAAAAGCTTCCGGGATAAACAGACGGAGATCATTACTTTCATCGATCAATGGTCTTCGGATCCGGCGGCGGACGAATCACCCATTTTCGACACGGAGATAAGAGACGGGCGTCTGCGGCTGATGTTCGCCTGTAGTCATCCGCAGCTTCCGCCCGAAGCGCAAACTGCGTTAGCGCTTAAGACCCTTTGCGGATTTAGCACGACGGAAATCGCAATTGCCTTTCTTACCACTGAGGCCGCGATCGCGAAGAGATTGACTCGAGCCCGACAGCGAATTCGCGATTTGCATGTCCCGTTCGAGATTCCCACCGGTTCTGATTTATCGAGTCGTCTGGACGGTGTGCTGCAGACCTTGTATCTGCTGTTCAACGAAGGGTATAAAGCATCGACCGGTGAAGACCTGATTAGAGAAGACCTTTGCTCAGAAGCAATCCGTCTCGCGACGTTACTAGCGGAACATCCCCTAACCAATCAGCCTCGAATTCACGCTCTGATTGCTTTGATGTTGTTAGACGGAGCTCGGCTCCCCGCCAGGGTGGATTCGGAAGGAAACATTCTGCGGCTCAAGGAGCAGGATCGCGCGCTTTGGAATCGGAAGATGATCGAGCAAGGAATCCTTCAGTTGGGATTAGCTGCCGCCGGCGACGAACTGACTGAGTATCATATCCAAGCGGGAATCGCAGCCTGCCACGACACCGCCGCCGACTATAAATCTACGGATTGGCGAAAGATTTTAGGCTTGTACGACCACTGGGTGACAATTAACGACTCGCCGATAATCGCACTTAATCGGGCGGTGGCCGTCGCAAACGTCAACGGACCCAAAGCCGGTCTGGCAGCCATCGACCCGATCCGCAAGAGCGGACTACTGGATACCTATTATTTGCTCTACGCGGTAGTCGGCGAATTCGAATTTCGCGAAGGTCAATTCGCCAGCGCAGCAGACCATTTCCGACAAGCGATCAAACTCACCGATCTCAAGTCCGAGAAGGTGTTTCTAAATAAGAGATTGGCGGATTGCGAAGAAGCCGGACGCCCGCGCCACTCGCCTTAGGCTCGTGGCGAATAGCCGATAGCCAATAGCTTCGCCAAGCTGCCACCGAGGCGACTAGCGGCGGTCCTTGGCTATTGGCTATCGGCTATTCGCTGACGAGCCTAAGGCGAGTCAGCGACTACCAAAGCTGATGAACCAAAGGCCGGATCTGGTTCTTATAAATGTCCGCCAGGACTGCGCTCTGAGTTGAGCCCAGAGCTGCTGCTTCAACCGCTTTTATGTTCTCGAGCACTTGCGCGCTGTTGCGGGCGCCCGGGATGACACAACTCACCTCTTGGTGATCGAGAATCCAACGTAAAGCGAAAGTCGGCATGGTCACATTCGCCGGAACCTGCTCACGAACCTTGTCCACCGCGTCCAAGGCAACATCGAGATCGACGCCTGAAAACGTTTCTCCACGATCAAACTGCTCACCGTGCCGGTTGTAACTTCGGTGGTCGTCCGCAGCGAATTGAGTCTGCTTCGTGATCTTACCTCCGAGTAGCCCGCTAGCTAAGGGTAACCGGACCAGAATGCCAACATCTCTTTTCTGCGCAAGAGGGAAGAATATTTCCTTGGGCCGTTGCCTGAAGATATTGAAGATGATCTGCACGGTTGCGATTCCGGGAAACTCTGTGGCCTTGATGGCTTCCTCGATCTTTTCGACGCTAACTCCATAATGCAGGATCTTTCCTGCCCGCTTTAATTTATCGAGGGCTTCAAAGACTTCCGGCCGGTAATAGACGTCCGTGGGCGGGCAATGCAGCTGAACAATATCGAGCGTCTCGCGCTGCAAATTAGCCAGGCTCCTTTCGATGAAGGACGTCAGATTCGTTTCATTGTACCCGTCAGCCACGTGAGGTTGGAGGCGTCGACCGGCTTTCGTCGCTACGTAAATTTTTTCGCTGCGATCGCGCAACACTTGAGCGATCAGACGTTCGCTACGCCCATCTCCGTAAACGTCCGCCGTATCAAAGAAGTTGATGCCGTTGTCAATGGCGGCGTGGAGCAATTGGATGGAGTCCTTTTCCGAGACCGAACCCCAGGAAGCACCGATCTGCCAAGTCCCAAGGCTGACCTCTGAAACGTCAAAACCAGTCTTACCGAGTCTGCGGTATTTCATGAGAATGTAAACTGTAGCGACGTTACACCAATGGGCAATTGAGGATAAATCGGTGGCCCAAAATCGTCCTCGTCCTCGAGCGGGTTCGAAGCCGTGCGCGAAGATTTTGCTTGCACTATACTAACCAGTCAACTAAGTTGCGTGCGTGAGACGAGAAGGTGATACCAAGCAGAAGCTGCTGAGCACCGCTATCGAGCTGATTTGGGAGAACAGCTACGGGTCGATCAGTGTCGACGATATTTGCGAGCGGGCCGGCGTGAACAAAGGGAGCTTCTACTACGCCTTCAAGACGAAGTCCGATCTAGCAATCGCCGCTTATGACGAGTTCTCAAAGAATAAGCGGCCTTTCATGGACCGAATCTTCTCGTCGCAAGAGCCTCCTATCGTGAGACTTGGAAATTACTGCGATAATGTCGTGAACGACCAGATGGCGAAATACCAGAGCTTCGGCAGGGTGTTGGGTTGCCCTTTCGTCTCGGTCGGGTGCGAGCTTAGTACTCAGGATGAAGGAATCCGCAGAAAAATGGAAGAAATCGCGGAGGTAGTGATTCGCTACCTGACCGGGGCGATACGGGACGCTGTCGCAGAGGGGTCAATACGGACGGAGGACCCCTCCCAGCTCGCGAAGGAGGCTTATTACTTTGTTGTTGGTGTTTTGACCCAGGCCAAGATCCAGAACGATCCGGAGACGCTGAAGCGGCTTAAACCCGGTTTCGCAAGGATCTTAGGGATCCGATTCGAGGAGCCCGTACCAGCCTGAACTTTTTTTTTGCCTACTTACTAGACTAACTAGTCAATATAGAAAACTACACGATGGACTGCAGTCACTACAAAATCGCAGACCGAACTTCGCACGATCGGGCTCGCTTGGACAAAGTCGTGACTTTGTTGGAAGCGGCCAGATTGTCAGACCGGCTTGAGAGTGCCTCGGATGGCCTCCCAGCCAACCGCCGACGGTTCACCTTTACCATTCCTGCCGTACAAAACGTCGTCTCGTTGATCATCGAGTGACGAATGAGGTCGGGTCGGGGAAATAATTACGAAAGGAGCGGGTGGCTGAGATTGGACGGCCCGCAACAAATGTACGCTTTGATTGTTCTATCTGGATTTTCGCTCTTCCTGTTTTTTCTAGCGTTGAGCGGGGATCCGAATTTACCAAAACACCACTGAGTTCTTACCCGTCACAGCGGGTTATAGATCATAGCCCAGGGTCGAAACTTTTCGCCCCTGGGCTTGTTTTTTACCGCTTCGCCGACATTAAAGGTGCCTACTGTCCCTCTCCCAGACCGAGGGCATTCAGTGTCTCGTCATCAATCTGACCGGACGACCTTAAACCGTGCCGGGCCTGAAAAGCTTTGAGGGCACTTTCTGTCGCTGGACCGACTTTGCCATCGATCGGGCCGTGATAAAAACCGAGGTTAGCCAGCCTTGATTGAATCGCCGAGGTTTCGTCTTGGGCACCGGCAGAATCGCCGTAGCCATAGCCGCTGCCGTAGTTGCCGTAAGGATATTCACCCCAGGCCGAGTAAGGATACCAACCGCCCCAACCCCACCATCCCCAGCCATAGCCGGGCCACCAACCCCAACGATACCAATGGCCTCCATGCCACCAACCGCCGTGCCACCAACCACCGTGCCAGCCTCCATGCCAACCGCCGTGCCAGCCTCCATGCCAACCACCACCGCCGTGCCAGCCGCCGCCCCAGCCGGCGAAAGTCGAGCTTGGCGAAATCAGGAGAGCCAGGGCGGCTGATATCGAAAATAACAACCGTTTGAACTTCATAAACATTATTTCAGGTGTCGCTGCTAAAGAACCGCGGCCGAACCGAGCGGACTCTTAACCTTTCTTTTGACGTTGGAAGAGTCGCCAGGTTTCGCCGCGTTGGCATGATTAGTGCCAAAAAAAATTTATATCATATTCGCAGAGGCCAACAAAGAGAACCCAGGCCTATGGCATTCAGCGGACCTGGTCTCATCGGGACGTTTCGGACTTTTGCCGCGAGGCCGTAGCACCCGACTCGGACAAGGCGTTCTCGAAGATAGGACGGATCAGGCAATCGCCAGCTAAAGTCTGCCACAATTCATGCTGCAAACGATTGCGCAATCGATTGGTAGTTTTTTGCGCCGAAGCCGAGCGCCCAACAAAGGGCCTGGTGATCTTGGCTTATTCCGACCTGGCAACTAAGGCTTTTCTTAAATTCATTTCAATTAACCGATATGTGGTCTGAGCAGACACAGTTTGGGCTAAGATCAGCAATTTTGTGTTGACGTTAACGCGACTCGAATGGAAGCATCGCCTTGGCTCTACGGGACCTTTCTGCTCTCGTAGACGCACCCCCCTAACCCCTATTCTGACGAGAAGTCAGGCAATACTCTATGAGACACTCGAGCAAACTTGGACTGGCGGCAGCTCTCGGGCTGGCGTTAGTCGCGTCGGGCCCCACTCAGGCAGCAGACAAACATCTGACTATCCTGATGGCGGTCCCTGATCTAGCGTTTCCGTTCTTCGTCCATATGATTGACGAAGGTAAAGACGAAGCAAATAAACTGGGCAATATCGAGCTTATCATCGGCGACGGCCAACGCAGTTCGCCTAAGGAAACAGCGGATGTTGAAGCTGCTATTACTAAGGGAGTGGACGGCATTGTAATCTCTCCGAACGATGCCGACGCCCTCGCGCCGGGACTGCAAGAAGCAGTCGATGCTAAAGTTCCTGTCGTTACTATCGACCGTCGGGTCAATAAGGTCCCAGGTATCCTCGGGCACGTGGGGGCCGACAACGTAAAAGGCGGCCAAGCTCAAGGGGAGCTCATCGAGAAGCTGTTTCCGAATGGGTGCACGGTGATGAATCTGCAGGGGCAGTCAGGATCAAGTCCAGCCATCGACCGCAACAAAGGACTTCACGACGTCCTGGATAAAGACAAAGACAAATATAAGATCGTCTTCGAAGATACTGCCGGATTCGACCGAGCAAAGGGCCTCAGCATGACTGAGTCTGCCCTCGCCTCAATGAAAACCCCGCCAGATGTAATTGTGTGCGCGAATGACGACATGGCGTTGGGCGCACTCGAAGCACTGAAAGCGCGCAATCTCATCGGGAAAGTGAAATTGATCGGTTTCGACGCTCTACCGGAAGCATTGGGTCAAATTAAGGCCGGCAATATGACGGCTACAATCGAGCAGATGCCCGGCGGCCAGGTGAAAGGCGCTCTGGATACGCTGGTTTCATTTATCCGAGAGGGTAAGAAGCCGGCTCAAGCGGTAACGCTGCTAACGCCCATTGCGATCACCAGCGATAACCTCAATCAAGCTGAACGCTTGAACGAAGTGAAGTAGAGGACGGGTTCGGCGTGAAGGGCTAGCTGAGGCACGAAGCGCTGGCATTAAATTAGCCTAGGGCGAGTCTGCGAGCCCTAGGTTAACCGATCAAAAGGGTCAGCGCTGACGGCGCTCCGGAGCGTGGTGCCCCGCCGCGTTTTATCGAGCATAATGAGCGACCATTTTAACCTCGGCAATCGTCCTTGCGCGCTTTCAGCGCTATCTCTTCCTTACGCCATACCTAGGGCTGGGAGACTCACCCTAGGCTAAGTTCACGCCAGCGCTTCGCGCCTCGTTGTCACCGACCTAAACGCCAAACGCCGACACGCCAAACGTCCATGGAACCGCTCTTACGCATGAGCTCGATCCGGAAGAAGTTTCCGGGTGTCCAGGCGCTTGACGATGCCGGACTCGAGGTGCAGCCCGGGGAGATCCACGCGCTGCTAGGCGAGAACGGAGCCGGGAAATCGACGCTCATCAAGATTCTAGCCGGAGCACAGCAGCCAGATAGTGGAACCATCGAATTCGGTGGAGAGGATGTGGTGATGGTTTCGCCTCACGACGCGCAGCGCCGAGGGATTGCCACCATCTACCAAGAGTTCACTCTGGCTCCAAACATGACGATCGCGGAAAATGTCTTCATCGGTCGCGAACCCGGCCCGAGAGTTTTCGTGGATTGGGGGAAGATGGCCTCAGATACAAAGGCGATCACCAAACGCCTCGGCCTTGAGCTGCAGCCACTGGCGATTGTGCGCGGGTTGAGTGTGGCGGAGCAACAAATGGTCGAGATCGCGCGGGCGCTGTCGATGAAGTCCCGATTGATCGTCATGGACGAGCCGACTTCGGCCCTATCGTTAGCCGAAGTCGACAAGTTGTTTCGAATCGCTCGCGAACTGAAGGCGCAAGGCCTCAGCATTATTTTCGTCACCCACCGGCTGGAAGAAGTAATGCAGATTTGCGACCGGTACACTGTGCTTCGGGACGGTCGTTTAATGGGTAGCGGCTCAATCAAGGACATCACGATCGATGGCATTATCCGGCTCATGGTTGGCCGCGAGGTGAAAGAACTGTTTGCTCATCGGGACAGAGAGACAGGCAAAGATGCCGTGCTGCGAGTCGAAGGCTTGAGCCGGCTCGGAAATGCCAGAGACCAAAGTGCGACCGTATTGGCAGATGTCGGTTTCGAAGTGCGGCGAGGCGAAATCCTGGGCGTGGCTGGACTGGTAGGCGCTGGGCGCACTGAAATGGCACGATCTGTATTTGGGGCCGATCGATTCGATTCCGGTCGGATCCTAATTGAAGGCCAGGAGGTCCGTATCCGGTCCCCCAAAGATGCCATCCGGCACGGCATCGGACTTGTGCCGGAGGACCGTAAACAACAGGCGCTTTTCCTAGCTCTGGCGGTCCGCACCAATCTTAGTATGGCTTCTCACGGGCAGATCTTGCGCTGGGGTGTTTTTATCGATGAAACCGCCGAGCGCGCACTGGTCGAGGAATATCGCCAAAAGCTCAATATTCGTATGGCGACCCCCGAACAATTGATTGCCAGTCTCTCGGGTGGTAATCAGCAAAAGGTAATACTTTCCCGGTGGTTAGCACTTCGACCGAAAGTGCTCATCGTCGACGAACCGACACGCGGCATCGATATCGGTGCAAAAGTTGAAGTTCACAATCTTCTTTTCGAAATGGCTCAATCCGGGATCGCCGTAATCGCCATCTCCTCAGAGCTACCGGAGATCCTTGCGGTCAGCGATCGCATCATCGCGATGCGGGAAGGCCGAGTGACGGGTCAGGTCAAACGAGAAGACGCCACCGAAGAGCTGCTGATGTCGATGATGACTTTGAGCGCTAGGAACACTGAACGAAACCATGGAAACATCGACTGAGCACTCGCACTCCGGGGTACCCGGACGAACGAAGCTGGACATCTTCGGCATTCTGGCTCGTTTCGCGCCGCTGATCTTTTTGATCGTGCTGATGACTGGCTTCGCGATCTTCGAACCCCGTTTTCTCACACCGCTCAATCTTTTCAATATTCTCCGGCAGGTATCGATCTACGGCCTCCTGGCAGTTGGGATGACGTTCGTGATATTGACCGCTGGCATCGATCTTTCGATCGGTTCGCTGGTTGCCTTTGCCGGATTGGTGGCAGCGGCTGTATCGAAGGGCGGAATCTCCAATCGCTTCACGGTCGGGGCCGGTCAAGAGGCAGCTAGCCAGGGCTGGTATCTTGCCGCTCTGGCCGCTATCGCCGTGGGGGTTCTGGGTGGGTTCCTGCAAGGCTTCGCTATCACTAAACTTAAGGTTCCCCCTTTCGTGGTTACACTTGGCGGGATGTCCGCCTGGCGAGGCGCCGCCCTGCTTTTCGCTGCCGGTGGTCCGATTAGCGGATTTGAACCAAATTTCGTTTGGATTGGACAGGGACGAATCTTCGATCAGGTGCCGGTTCCCGTAGTCATCTTCCTAGCCTTTGCCGTGCTTGCTCACATCGCTCTCCGCTATACCCGTTATGGCCGGCAGATCTATGCCGTTGGCGGGAACCCGGAAGCGGCGCGGCTTACCGGGTTGAATGTGCCCGCTGTCACCACCAGCGTTTATGTGATCATGGGGTTTTTCGCCGGACTTGGGGCGTTTGTCTTAGATGCCCGGCTAAACTCGGCTGAAGCCGTAGCCGGCACCGGCTACGAACTCACGGTCATCGCCTCCGTCGTCATCGGTGGAACCAGCCTTTTCGGTGGGGTTGGAACAATTTTCGGTACGGTCATCGGTACGATTCTGATCGGGGTACTATTGAACGGCCTGGTACTAATGAATGTGTCGGCCTACATCCAGCAGATCATTATCGGGATCATTATCGTCCTCGCCGTCGCCTTCGATACTTTCGCGAAATCGCGTCAACGGGTTGGATAAGTACGTTTGGCATTTGGCGTTCGGCGTTTGGCGGGGGGAGGACTCGAGCTGCGCGAGATTGCGAGTAGAGCGAAAATTTCGGGCGCGTTGATTGCCGTCACTGCAAAGCGTTAATTAGCTATGCTCTTACCGCGCCGAGATTTTCGCCCTGGCACCGTTTCGTCCTTACGGGACAACACTGATCCACAAAATCGTTTACTAACGGCGAAGCGGTGTGCTGCGAAGAGAGAACATAAGTCCGCAATGCGGCTACGTCCTTAGGCAACGAAATCATCACTACTTTTCTCCCTTGGCTCATTGGGCCGATGAAACTTTCCGGCATTGCCGCGATGCCGACGCCGGCTTCAACGAATCCAAGCACCCCTTCCAGGGTTCCCATTTCCATGATGCGCTCCGGGCGAACTTTCTTTGTCTCCAGAAACGTCAGCAATCGCTCTGTGTAAGAACAACCCAATCGTTGGACCAGGACCTTCAGCCCGGTTCTATTCACTGCGAACAGGTCGTCTCTGGTCTTCACTTTCAAGGGTGCAAGAGCGACGAGCTTATCCGTGAAGACCAACTCTTCCCGAAGGCCGGGCGCCGCGAACGAACGCGATACAAAACCGGCGTCGAGTTCGCCTCGTTTAACTTGGTCGACCAAATTCGACGAGCTGCCTACGTGCACAGAAACATCGACGTGCGGCGATTTTTCAAGAAAACGGGACACCAAACCAGGTAACTGAACGGCCGCGACCGTTTCGATTGCTCCCACCCGAAGGCTCGCTTCCTTAGAAGGTTTTCCGCGGCCGAAAGCGTAGCCAAGATCGTTGAGGACAGCATCGAGTCTCATTGCCATCGGCAGAACCGCTTCTCCAGCGCTGGCAAGCTTAACCCCCCGAGCATGCCTGCGGAGCAGGGTCACTCCGAGCGCGTCTTCCAATTTCTTGATTCGAGCGGTGACATTGGATTGCACCATGTTCAGCCGCTCGGCCGCTTTTGTGATGGAACCACAGCGGGCCACATTCAGGAAGACGAGTATATCGGGCAGCAAATGAGCGTCCATAGCGACCCATCATCCACAATGATGGCTCCGATACCAAGAAATCATTATGCGCGTGGTGAACAGCAGAGCATGATGAGGCCATCTGAACTATGTCCCAGAACAATAGACCGCTCCTGATTTTGGTGGCCGGACCATATCGATCGAATACCGGTGATGACCCGGCTAAGATCGCTAATAACCTTAATGTGATGAATGTAGCCAGCTTGGAGCTATTCCGCTTGGGGCATATCCCCGTCACCGGTGAGGCGCTCGCATTGCCGCTGATTGCGGTTGCCGGTTCCAAGCGGATCGGGGATGAAATTTTTAACGAGATATTTCATCCAATCGCGCGGCGGCTTATCGAGCGAGTAGACGCGGTTCTTAGAGTCGGTGGACCATCCACCGGCGCGGATGAGATGGTGACCTTAGCGCGCGCCGCCGGCAAATTGGTCTATCTGGCGATTGATGAGATAGGAGAGCGTTGAGGGTTAGAGTGGGCAAGTCTTCCGGGTCTACTGCCAAATCAGCTCCGTAGGAGCGAAATCTTTATAGCTATGTGTATCGAAATTGCATCAAGCTCCGTAGGAGCGACATATTCTTGGTTGCCACGCGAAGGTCCATCCAGATGTCGCTCCGGGGCTAACCCGACTTTTGCGATGACGTTGCCATAAAGATTCCGCTCCTACGGAGCGGCCTTCGACGCCACTTCCCGGTATTCCGACAAACACCAACGCAACGACTACAATGGAAGACAGAATCAGAATAAAAGAGGTAAAAGTTCTCGCGGACGATTGGTCTATTCTTAAGAAGACCACCCTGGAAATCCGCCGCCGAGACGGCTCATGGCAAACGGTTAATCGTGAAACCTATGATCGCGGAAACGGTGCCACGATTCTGCTTTTCAATCGCGAGCAAAAGACCGTCTTACTTACGCGACAGTTCCGATTCCCTGCATTTGTAAATGGCTGCGAGGACGGAATGCTAATCGAAGCTTGTGCCGGGCTTTTGGAAAAAGATGACCCGGAAAGCGCGATCCGGAGAGAGACCGAAGAGGAAACCGGTTATCATCTCGGACCTGTCACCAAGCTATTCGCCGCTTATATGAGCCCGGGTTCTGTCACCGAAAAAATCCATTTTTTCGCAGCCGCATATACCACGGAACAACAGAAAAGCGCGGGTGGCGGTGTCGCCGATCACGGCGAAGAGATTGAGCTAGTCGAGCTCGGTTTAGACCAAGCACTCCAGATGATAGAAACCGGGGAAATCCAAGACGGAAAAACGATTATGCACTGCAACACGCCAAGTTGAAGAGGCTGGTTGAGTAACCCGGCAACGTCCGGCCTCGCATCCTCCTTCGCTAAAGCTTCGAAGGACAAACAAGAAAACCGCCTGCTCGCGGTATTTCAGCGAGCAGGCGCCTAGGGTCAACGACGCAGCTATAAACTGACGGTCTACGGAGCTGGGACTGATATCGCGAAAACGCCCAGACCGTGGGTCGCCGCCCGGAGAATTCGCCCGGGGCTCTGCAACTTCAGATCGAACACTTCAACATCGGGTAACCCGGTCCCATACAAAGCCCAGGTATTACCTCCGTCGGTCGAAGCGTAGACACCCTGATCGGTGGATGCGAATAGGTTTTGGGTGTTGAGCGGATCGACCACAAAACCGTTCACCGACGTCGCAAAGGAAGTCGGTGGGCCGATCGTTAGGAAATTCGCCGCATTAGGGTTAGCTACTGCTGCCGAAAGGTTCGTGAGTTCCACAACCGTCAGCACATTGTTCGGACCAGTGAGCAGGTAACCGTTGTAGCAGATATACACTACGTCAGGATTCACCGGGTCCATGACGATGCGGGTGACGTACACAGGAAGCCCCACATTCAGATTCACTAGAGCGCCACCCGTAACCGTCGCATAGATGTCGCCGTTATTTAGCCCTACAACCCGGATGTTGTCGTTCAACGGCGAAATTCCGATAGCACTGATCGGGACTCCAGCCTCGATCGGCGTGGCGCTCGCAGGGAACATCGTATTGCCTCGATCATCGGAGCGATACAACGTGTCCGTACCGAAATAGACGGTGTTGGGGTTCCCCTGTGCGCCCGGTCCAAGAGCCATCGGGGCATAGAAGTTCACACTGTCCGTGAGTTGTATGCCGTTGAACCGGTCCGTTGTTCCGTCGCAATGGACTGTGGGATCAACGTCGCCAGTGTAGATACCAAGGAAAGACCATTCTCCTTCCTCAGCGCAACTCGTCTTGAGCACGCGTGAGAAACCGATCAGATCGTCGGTCACGTTGAAGTAGGTGTGATACATCGTGACTTGTTCGGTGTTCTTCGCACTCTGATCGATCAGGGCATAGCCGCCATCACCAAAGTCCGCGCGGACAACGGAGCCGTCCGGTTTGAAGAAAATGGTTCCGTTATCCTGGGTGCCGCCGATACTGAACGTTTTGTTCGTAGGATGAACAGCAATACTTTCGAACTGGGTCGCCGAGAATCCCTTCGTATTGATATCTTTCCATTTCTTGGTGACGTTGGACGTGGTCCAGACTCCGCCGTCGTTCCCGGTGTAGAGCACTTTCGGATCGGACTTCGAAATGGCAATCGCGTGGCTGTCCGCATGTAGTCCGTTCACACTCGGCGTGAAAGTGGCCCCACCGTCGGTTGAATACTGGAAAATTCCGCCACCGTTGACCGGACCGTGACCCGTTGCCTGTGGATTCGAAGGACCCGGGTTCGCTATCACCTGCCCGTCAATGTACATGTAACCGTGTCCAGGAGGGCCATCCGGATCAACGCCGGTGGAGCTTAGTGTCCCGGCCAGGTAAACGTTCTGCGGGTTACTCTGATCGATGGCGATGGCGACGTTGTAGAAGCCCTGACCGCCCGCAAAACCGTCCGCGGCCGTCAGAATTGTCGGGTAAGTCTTACCGCCGTCGGTCGACTTCCGGAGAAGACCTTGGTCCTGCTGGTTCGTATCATACTCGTCAGTTGCCGCTAGAATGGTTTGGCCGTCCGGGGAAATGTCGAGCTTTACATTGATGAGTATCGCCAGGTTATTACTAACCACCGGGCCCCCAGTAACGGTCGCGAGCGTAAAGATCGGGGTCGCGCTGGTCGCGTTCGTAGAATAGTAAAGGCCGCCTTGAAGATTGTGACCATTTGAATCGGCAACTTGGCCGAAAAGGGAGCAGACCACGTGGTCGGGATTCGTCGGATCCATGGCAGCACTTGTGCAAATGACGTTTGTGCCGGGACCGACCGTCAATTGATCGAATGTGGGATTAGCACTAGTGAAATTCGTCGAGCGATAAAGACCGCGGTTCGGCAAGGTAGCTCCGGTCTGGGCGCCCAACCCACCAACTCCGGATGACGTCGCACAGAACACGATGTTATTGTTCTGAGGATCAACCAGAATCTTCACAATGCTTCGGTTCATGAATGCGTTCTGGTTAGCAGAAGTCACGCTAAACGGACCGTTGAGCACCGGGGTCTGGGAGTTCGCTCCCGTAACGAGGTAAACACCAACGCCGAAGTAGCTGTCGGCAGAGAGATTACCTTCCCCTGTGCCAATGAGTACCCTACTTGAGTCCGTAGGGTCGACGGTAATGGATCCTATCGCAAAATTCAGTGCGTTCTTGCCCTTAATAAGCTGCTCCCAAGATTTCCCGCCGTCCAAGGACCGGTAAACACCACCCTGGGCACCGCCGACATAGACGGTCTCAGGATGTTTGGGATCAACCGCAATCGCCGAAACGCGTCCACTGACTGGCACTTCTTTGGATGGTGGAGCGGTCCCCTGAGAAGTGTAAGTCTGGCCGTTCGGGATTGGGTCAGGACCAAGCGCAATCCATTGACGAGCCGCGAATGCTTCCGGTTGTAATATCGGTATTACCGATCGTTCCGGCCGGCTAACCGTCTTTGGCCGCAAGGGGCCAAGTACAGTATTTACCTGTGACGAATGACCGAACGGTTTCATATGTAAACGCGCTGGATCGATGGCGCGGACCGGTAAACAGAGACATAGACTGATCGCCATAGTGACCAGTCCTCCCGCGGAGACTAAACGTTGAGAGCTAACTCGCGCTCTTTTTCTAAAGACAGGACGAAGGTGATTCATAGGAAAGAAGGATGAACTAGCAAGGTGATTGAGAGGGCCGTCACTCACAGGTTAGGGAGGCTTGATATCAAGGCCGGCAATCGATTGTCTACCTTAAAGCGACGAGCAGTCAGAAAACCAACCGCGATTGGCTCCTCCCTCTCCAAACCTACTTCGAGCTAATGCGAGAGCGATTCGCTGGGCTGGGCGTCGTGTCCAAGATCATCTCCTGGACGCGGCCTTCGCTCTAACGGCCGGGTGAACCGCCGGATCGCATCTTTATCGGTAATGATATTAACCACGCGAAAGATCGGAGCGTTTCCCTTCATTTGAATTTGGCCGATGACGATGACTTCTTGGCCTTTCTGTAGCGAGACCTTGGTGACGTCCTTCATCCAAGTCGCTTCAAGAACCGGGGGCTGTGCTTTGGTTTGGGTCCCGGAGTTTTGGACCTCGCTCAGTCTAAACCCGGTGACAGCCCCAGATTCGACAAAGCTATTCAATGCGATTGTCTGGCCAGTATAAGGCTTCGGGTTCGCTAACAATGTATCGAAGGCAACCAGCTTGGGTGTCTGTTGAGAAAAGAGCGTTTCGACAAGAAGGACACTAATGGAGACCAAGCACGCGATTCGAAACATTCTATTGTAGAGACAGTCGAACCGGGATTTTGGTTCAGATTGCCCGAAGGTTCGCCCTCGTCCCTCCATGACAACAAGCTCGGCCGTTGCATCTCCAAATTTTCGACTCCACATCACCGCGGGCTCGGCTTCGAGTACCGCTTGCCCTAGGAAGCCTCTCGGAGTCTAAAGGACGAGGCGAAGTAAGGAGGACTGACTTTTTGGCTACACCCGTCCTATTCAGGCTCGAGGGCAGGCTCTTGGGTCTCCGGCACCGAGGTCGAGACTCGCTCCCCACCAACCTCTATCTTCCTGAGAAGAAACCAAAAACCTACGGTTGCCAGAAGTCCCAGTATCCCGCATCCCGACCAAAGCGCATGTTCGCCGAAAGTCGGGAGAACGAATCCGCCGACTGTAGGTCCTAAAAGAATCCCAAAGGACCAAGACATCGAGTACGAGGCTTGATAAACGCCCTGTTGGCCAGGCGGCGCAATCCGGCTGATCAGAGCTGGCGTGGTGGAGGCAATGGCAATTTCTCCTAAAGTCCAGACGAAGATGGCAGCGGCATATTCTACGGTAGTGTGCGCAAATTGAGTTAGGAAAAATCCTGTTCCCGTACAAATTGCAGCAATGCTTAAGCCAGTAGCCGGCGACCAACGTTGCAAGAATCGACTGATGGGAATGCTTAGCAACACCACAGTAGCTCCATTAGTGACCAATGCGCGGCTGAAATCGCCGGCATCCAATCCTTTTTGGCTCATCACGAGCGGCAGCGTGGAATAGGCTTGGAAGAATTGGCCCGTCAATAAGCAAGCTAGTCCGAAGAGCAAAAGTAAACGGCGGTCCTTAAACGCTGCAAACGGAGAAGGTCGAACTCCCGGCACATGCTGTCGAGGTTCGCGAAACCAGAATAGGATGATCGCAAAATAGAGCAGCGAAGTAGCGCCATCGAAGCTAAACAGAAAGTGAAAACTAATGGTAGCCAGTAGTCCGCCGATGAGCGGAGCAATGCTCGCACCGATGTTAATTGCCCAATAGTTAAGAGCATACGCGCGAACCCTATCCGATACCGGCACCAAGTCAGCTACCGCGGCGGAAACTGCCGGTCTTTGAAAATCGAAGGCGAACCCGGTTAGAAAAGCGCAAGCATAGACCAGGAACAGAGGCTGGCACCACGGTATGACGAACATCGCCAATGCAGAAATACTGAGACCGGTTAACAACGTAAATTTTCGGCCGATGCTGTCTGCGCTCCAACCACCAAGGAAGGTGGCGCTTAGCCCGCCGATCCCCCAGCAGGATACCGCAGCCGCAGCCACGTTTTGGGGAACACCTCGGCTGATTAGAAAGAAAGATAGAAAAGGGAAAGCCAACGCGCCGATCCGGTTAACCAAAATGCCAAACCACAAAACCCAGAAGTCGGCAGGAAATCCGCCGGCTGTGCGTTGCCAAAGTCGGTGCAGGTGCATGGAAATTAACTCAGAAAAGGGTAATTAAGGAGAGACCGGTGGATAGGAACAACGACCCTGGTATCAATTTCGACGCCCGGCCGGTAGACTGATCGATCGAGCCAAGCAGTTCGCTGGCCATCAGCTTCGAACGCCTGCAGGCAGCGTCCTTAGCACTTATCCCGCGGACAGATCTCTTGTCCGCCTAAACGTCTGGGTAATCGGTTACCTCAGATCGCGGTGCTAAAATAGCGACGACGCTTACCTACAACCGAGCGGAACATAGAAATGAAGAGAAAGTCGGAAAAAGTTAGGTCTAGCATGAGCGTCATAAGTTCCTCCTCTTCGTTTAACCGGTTAGATAATTGCGTGCCGAGTTAGAGCGCGAAAACTAGCAGGAGACCGACGGAGCTGCAAGTTAGAAGTTTGCCGTATTAGGAATTCCCGTTTCACGCCAGGCGCCTACGAAGAAGCGCCGCCGCAAATCCGCGGCACTCCAATACTCTCCTACTCCATCATTCCGTCTTTCGTCGTTTCTTCCTCTCGTCGACCGCTCGTTTCAAGACGAATTCTATTTGGCCGTTGACGCTCCGGAGCTCTTCCTGAGCCCAGGCTTCCAGCTCCCGCCAAATCTTTTCGTCGATTCGCAATAAGAATGCCTTTCTGTCAGCCATCGGACATCAGTGGTAAAGAGTACCCGTGTTAATGACTGGTTGGGTATCGGACTCACCGCAAAGAACAACCAGCAGGTTGCTAACCATGGCCGTTTTCCGTTCCGGATCGAACTCGATAATACCGCGTTCTTGTAGTTGGGCCAGCGCCATCTCGACCATGCCCACCGCCCCGTTTACAATTTTTTGCCTGGCACCAATCACGGCATCTGCTTGTTGCCGGCGTAGCATCGCTTGCGCGATTTCGGGTGCGTACGCCAGGTGCGTCAACCTGGCTTCTTCGACTTTAACCCCGGCGCGAGCCAGCCGGTCCTGAAGCTCGGTATGCAAAACATGAAAGAGCTGATCGCCTCCCGTTAGAAGCGTCAGCCTGCCGTCTTCGTCGTTGTCATAGGCAAACTGATTTGCGAGATGCCGGATAGCTGCTTCGGTTTGGATCCGAATATATTGCTCGTAGTTTTCGACATCGAACATGGCTTGGGCCGTGTCGGCAATTCGCCAGACAACAATCCCGGCGATTTCGATTGGGTTGCCTAATCGATCGTTCACCTTGAGCGTCTCCGAAACAAGATTGCGGGCGCGCAACGAGATCTTCGCGCGCCGGCAAAAAGGATTGGTCCAGCGGAGACCGGTTCGCCGTACGGTTCCTTGATAGGAGCCAAAAAACAGCAATACGGCAGATTCATTCGGCTGAAGAACGAATAATCCTTTGAAGAGGGTGACAGCAAACACTAGTACAAAACCGGCCATTGACGTCGTGGACCCAGACCGGGTGCCCCCAGGTTCGAACAAGCTTTTCAGTAGCCAAAACCCGGTGCAGAAAAGAACAAGCACAACCGGGAGCATTAACCAGCCATTCAGGCTGAAGCCGCGATGTTCGGCATGGGCCGTAGTCCCGAAATTACGTTGATCGCTCATGCAATCATTATGATATCATTCTAATATCATGCAAACGGATCCTGATTGGGATGAACCCCTCACATTCGGTGCCCTTGAACTATCCCGGATACCCCAGCCAAGCGGATCTCACCTCTGCGGGGAATCCTGTAGCGATCTTTCCTTAATTATAAGTTTTCTGTTGTGAGAAGGGCGATCCGGCATTAGAAGAGCAAATAATCGGTCGTTACATGTAGTAAAACTACTGAACTCAGGATTTGAATCAGTGCTTGGACGGGACAAATCCCTTCCTAGCTCCTTCCGAAACTGGGTTAGACAGACCGGCGAACATCCCCTAATCAACCGTTCAATTTGAACTCGAGAAATCTTCTATGAAGAAAGTTCTCTTTCCCCTCAGCAGAACTCTCAGTGTGACGTCTCGTCTGCTTGCTTTGACCACGTTTACGCTGGTGACGCCGCTCGCTGTAGACGCTCAGGACCAGGAATTGAAGATCGGCGTTGTAGCCGCTGAGTCCGGCTCGTTTGTTTCCGCGGGCAACACCATTGTCGCCGCAGCCAATCTAGCGGCTAAACAGATAAACGATGCCGGCGGTATCAAAGTCGGGGACAAAACCTATAAGATCAAACTCTACATCCGGGACAACCGGACGGATGTAAACGTCACTATCGCTTCGGCGCGAGAGCTGGTAGAGGACGTCGGCGTTAAAGCCATCTGGGGAACAGAGACCCACGACTTCTCCGTTTCGATGGCGAAGATAACCGGTCCGGCCAAGGTGTTACAGTTCTCCGGGAACAGCTCATTGGGAGCGGTGCTAGATGATAAGTCCGTCGCACCGGGAGGCTGGCTTCATTACACTTTCCAGACAGAACCACAGGAATGGCAGCGCAGCGGCAGTACGGCTAAGGGCGTCCTTTCGTTATTAACGCCGCTGATGGCGCATCCGCCGAAACACTCTGTCGTTTTCGTCGGCAATGACGCTACCGGCCAATATCTATCTTCTCATTACGTAAAAGCGCTGGAGGCTGAGGGACAAAAAGTCGACCTCGTCAAATACCCACCGGACACCACCGACTTTGCGCCGCTCCTGACCCGGATAAAAGGGATGAACCCGGACATCGTGCACTTCTGGTATAACGGCGATTCTACTCTAACTGCCTTCCCTCAGGCGCTAAAGCTGGATGTAGCTCCGGCTTATTTTCTCTTCGGAGTCGATCCCGGCATTTACCAAGAACGCCAATTAAAATCCGACAAACCGGTAACCCTTAGTTGTGTCCCGGTCTGTTGGGGTTCGTCTCCCTACCCGGAGGTACAGAACTATTTCAAGAATTACTTCGCCCTGGGAGCCGCTAAAGGCCCGCAGTCGTCGGTCTCATTACTTTATTACGACTACTTCTTCATGTACGCCAAAGCGCTCGAAGAAGTCGGGTCGATCGACAAACCGGATGAGGTAGTGGATGCGATGCTGAAAATGAAATACCAAGGGGTCGTCTCGCCCGTTCCGCTGGTCTTCAATCCGCATCATCAAGTAACCTTCGCGACCGAGGTATGCGTGGTGCAGCCTGGTACCTCCGATCAATTCAAAGCCGCCGTTGAGCAGCCGCCGGCCGCTCCTCCTGCTGGCGATTCTGGGGGGTAGTACTTGGTGAGGAAAGACCGATTGTACTCGCCGCGGGGTGATAATCAGTAATCAGTGTGTCAGCAATCAGTAAAGAGACACGTACAATAACGGGAGTCCTCGATGAACGTCCTTTTTTCATTGATCACTGAATCAGACTCGCGAAAACAGGTCCGCTTCAGGAGCATACCGATTACTGACACACTGATTACTGATCACT
>JAFAZK010000037.1 GCA_019239825.1 Verrucomicrobiota bacterium
CGTTTCATACGGCGACGCGGGTCACAGGAGTCTGCGTTGCGAAGACACCTCGGCGTTCGGGAGCCTCGCCCTACCAATTCTTCCTACATCACCGCCCCGAGCATCCAGGGCGCAAACTCTTCATCGCCGAATCCATGTTCTTCTGAGTGCGATTTTTCGCCGGAGGCGATCTCCAGCATACGCTGGAAAATCCGGCCACCCATGTCTTGAAGTGACGCGGTTCCGTCGAGAATCTCGCCACAGTTTATATCCATGTCGTCTGGCATCCGGTAGTAAAGGGAAGTATTGGTTGCCAATTTCAATGACGGCGTCGGTTTACATCCGTAAACGGAGCCGCGTCCGGTCGTGAAACAGATGAGATTTGCTCCGCCAGCAACCTGTCCCGTTGCAGCCACTGGATCGTGTCCGGGGGTATCCATAAACACCAAACCGTGAGCAGTCACCGGCTCGGCATACTCATAAACGTCGACAAGATTGGTGGTGCCGCCCTTAGCAACCGCCCCAAGTGATTTCTCCAAGATCGTGGAAAGTCCGCCCAGCTTGTTGCCAGGAGAAGGATTGTTATTCATTTCCCCATGGTTCCGAGCGGTGTAGTCCTCCCACCACTTAATCCTGGCCACAAGCTTTTCTCCGACCTTTTGGGAAATCGCACGTCGGGTCAGGAGATGTTCCGCTCCATAAATCTCCGGTGTCTCCGAAAGAATCGCCGTTCCTCCGGCCTCTACTAAAAGATCAACAGCAGCTCCGAGCGCGGGATTGGCGCTGATACCTGAGTACCCGTCTGAACCTCCGCATTGCAAAGCAACCATAAGATGACGCGCTGAAACCGGTTCTCGCACCACCTTATTTATCTCCGGCAACATTCCCTTGATCAACTCGACTCCCCGTTGAACCGCTTTCACGGTTCCACCACTATCCTGAATTGTCATCGTGGCCAGCAGCGGTCCGCGTGAAAGTCCTTGGTCATGCAACAACGCGCCCACTTGGTTCACTTCGCAACCGAGACCGATAATCAGTACCCCGCCAAAGTTAACGTGGCGAGCGTAGCCAGCGAGGGTGCGCTGTAGAAATGTGATCCCTTCCCCTTCATCAGCCATTCCGCAGCCGGTAGTGTGCGTGATCGCAACTGCGCCATCGACATTTGGGTAAGCCGACAGAACCTGATGGTTCACGATCTCTGCGATCTTTTTGGATACGGTAGCAGAACAATTGACTGTAGAAATAATCCCAACGTAATTTCGAGTGGCGACTCGGCCGGATGCCCGGACGATCCCCTTAAAAGAAGCTTCTTTTTCAGTCGCTACTGAAGACTTGCGATCGGCACAAAACGCGTAATCCCTGGCAAAATCGTGGAGAGCCAAATTGTGGACGTGGACATGCTCGCCGATTCCAATCGGCTTAGCTGCAAAGCCAATAACTTGATCGTACCTTTTGACAGGTTCCCCTGGCGCGATGGCTCGCACCGCCACCTTATGTCCAGCGGGAATCGGGTTCGTCGTTCTAATCCCAACTCCTTCTAACCAGGTTCCGGACTCGATTGGGTTAATCGCGATGACCACGTCATCGGCCGCGTGTAAGCGGATAACCCGAGGTTCTTCATTCATAGTCTATTCGACTCTAACACGAATCGAAGACCGAGCGAATGGGCAGGCATCTTGGTGGGGCGGGGCTCCCAGGGAGGTTCTAAGTTCCTGGTTTTAGGGGTTTAAGTTCCAGGTTGGGCTTTTTGCCTTGCAGAGGAACACGCCAATCCATTTTTCGGCAGCCTAGTCCGCCGAACATAGAACTTTGAACTTAAAACCTTGAACGTCTAACTATCGCAGAGTAGCGCTGGGTCACGGCTCGGCGCGCTTTCAAGCCTACCGACGTGTTTGAACCAAACCAATCAGCAGCTTCGACTTGATCGTACCGTCGTTCGGGAGCCTCGCCCCCACCTTCACTTTCACCTTAGGGCCTTTGCACACCGACAGCTCCTACATACACAGCGTACAACGATGTCGTACCGGTAATAAACAATCGATTCCGTTTCGGCCCTCCAAAGGCCACATTTGACACTGGCTCCGGCACCTTGATTTTGCCTAGCAACACGCCGTTGGGATCGAAACAATGCACGCCATCACCGGCGCTGGTCCACACGTTCCCTTTGGTATCGATTCGTAGTCCATCAGCGCAGCCCGGAGAAACTTCTGCGAAAACCTTTCCTGCCCCCAATCCTTTGCCATCGGGTGCTACCGGGAAGACGCGGATGTGACGTTCTCCGCCAATCTTGTGCGAAATGCCGGTGTCCGCGATATACACCAAGGACTCATCCGGCGAAAATGCGATGCCGTTCGGTTTATTAAAATCGTTCGATAAAACCGTAAGCTCTCCGCTGTTTGGATCGAGCCGAAACACATACGCAGCGCCGTACTCGCTTTCTTCGGCATGCCCTTCGTAATCGCTCAAAATGCCGTATGGCGGATCGGTAAACCAGATCGAATCGTCGGATTTGACCACCGCATCGTTCGGCGAATTCAGGCGGTGTTCGCCGAATCGATCCACCAAAATCGTGACAGTGCCGTCCGGCTCAGTACGCGTCACCCGCCGCGCGCCATGTTCACACGTGATCAGGCGACCTTGCCGATCGCGGGTGTTACCGTTGCTATTATTGGAAGGCGTTCTAAAAACGCTGACCTGCTCCCCGGCAAATCGGAGCATCCGGTTGTTTGGGATATCACTCCACAACAGATAATCTCCGTCAGCGAAGTAGACCGGTCCCTCGGCCCAAAGGCACCCGTTGTAAAGCCGCTCCACCCAGCAATTCGGCAGAGTCAGATACAAAAAACGTTCGTCGTAGACTTCAAATTCATTACGCAGCCCGGTGGTGAGAAGCATGGGGGGAGGAGTTCAGGAGTTCAGGAGTTCAGAATGTCAGCTAGCTACCGAATACACGACTTCAAACATCCGGCAAGTTCAGGGCAACCGGCTCGACAAAGTTGATCGCTCCATACTCGCCCCTGAACTCCTGAACTCCTGAACTCCTCGACCTACTCGATGCCCCACTCCTTCAACTTCTGACTAACGCGCTCGCGAGTGGCTTCGTCCATGCGCACCAAAGTCGGCCAACCGCGGTGATAGCCTTCGCCCGGAAGTTTACGCGTCGCGTCAAACCCCATGTGCGAACCGATATTCGGAACAGTCGGCGCATGATCGAGACTATCGGACGGATTCTTGATGAAGGTAGTGTCGCGTTGCGGATCAGTGTTAGCGCACAGGTGGAAGAGGATCTCGCTCGTGTTATGCACATCGCAGTCCTCGTCTACCACCACGATATACTTGGAAAACATCATCTGGCCCATACCCCAGAGCCCATGCATTACCTTATAGGCCTGGTAAGGATACTGTTTCCGGATGCTGACAAAGACCAGGTTATGAAAGACTCCTTCCGCCGGCAACGCCATGTCGACGATCTCGGGGAAATTCAATTTAAACACCGGAAGAAAAACTCGGACGCTGGCATCCCCTAGATAGAAATCCTCCATGGGAGGGATCCCGACGATGGTGGCGGTATAAACAGCGTCCTTCCGATGCGTAATGGCGGTAACGTGAAAGACCGGATAAGGATCAATTGCCGTATAAAAACCAGTATGATCTCCAAAAGGACCTTCCTCCCGAAGTTCACCAGGCTGCACGTAGCCCTCGATCACAAAATCGACATCGGCAGGAACACGAAGGGCATTGGTCTCGCACTTGACCAAGTCGACTGATTTTTTCCGGGCGAAACCGGCAAAGAGGATTTCATCTAGACCATCAGGAAGCGGAGCCGTGGCCGCAAATGTGTACGCGGGATCGCCTCCTAAACAAACCGCGACCGGCATCGGTTCGTTGCGGTCGTAATAACGCTTTCCATGCCTGGCACCGACTTTATGAACCTGCCAATGCATCCCGGTCGTCGTCTTGTCGAAGATCTGCATCCGATACATGCCCACATTGCGCTGCCCATTATCCGGGTCCTCAGTGTAGACGTTCGGTAAAGTGATAAAGCGACCTCCGTCATTCGGCCAACAACGCAATACCGGCAGATCGTCCAACGAAAACACGGAATCGCCTAAACGATGAATCACTTCTTTGCACGGACCGGAAGAAACCTTCCGCGGCCGAGCATGCAACAGATCAATCCCTTGGCGGAGCAGGCCTAATCCTTCCTGCAAAGAGTTGGGCGGCTTAGCCTTGAGAATCGCCTGCATCTGATGCGCAAGCTCGTCGACAGAGGCTATCCCTAACGCCAGGGAGATCCGCTTATCCGATCCCATCGTATTGATCGCGACCGGAAACTGAGAAGGCCGGCCATCGATCGTGGGCTGTTCGAAAAGTAGGGCCTTGCCCCCGCCTTTCGTTTTCATTTGGCGATCTGCTATTTCGGTGATCTCAAGCTCTGTCGCGACAGGCTGAGCGATTCGGAGTAATTCTCCGGCTTGATCGAGCTTTTTGATAAATGCAGCAAAGGAATCGTAGGACATGAGACCGGGCCAATGACAAATGACAGATTACAAATGCCAAATGGCCGGGTCATTCCCGGCATTCGGCATTCCCCAATCTGTCATCTGTCATTTGTCATCTGTCATCTCCTATCGGTTATCCCGAATGTACTCCCAACCGGTACAACGGTTCCCTTCGAAAAAGGCAGTCTTATAGGGAACCTCGATTGAGATAAAATCATCCGCGTAGCCATACGGATACGATCCCAAGAATGGATAACGCCAATAACCCGAGTAACGATAGAGTCCGAAACGGTAGAACTCGGGATAGAAATAGTCGGTGGTAACAATCGTCTTCAGCGTGGTGTAGACCCAAGCTTCATAGGCGTGTCCGTTCCGGGAACCTGATCGGATTTGAGCGGGCGCACCCCAGGCGATGTAGACCGCTCCCACAGGTAATCCTTCGCGGATCATTCCCGATTTAATCAACGCCTGGTCGCGAGGCGATAATGACGAATAAACGGCAGGCTTTTCCTTGATCCGAGAATCAACCGTGGAACAGGCTGCGAGGACCAAACAGCTAATACATCCCAGGGCGAAACCGATTTTGCCGGCCATATCCGGCTAACAGTGCACGTTGAGCTAAATCACTGCAACTGAGGCTTCGGTAGGGTTGAGCTCCTGCTCGTCCGCGGTCGAATCAGCTCCGTAGGAGCGCAATCTTTGTAGTAATCGGTTCCAAAACACGCGCCGAGCTCCGTAGGAGCGGCACATAATGACCGCGACCTAGAACTCGCAATGCAAAAGATTCCGCTCCTACGGAGCTGACGCCCTCTGTCGAATGGGCTATAAAGATTTTGCTCCTACGGAGCATTGAAGTCACCCAGACGAGCTAGACGTGTCCTACCCGCCCCATTACTTGCACCGCTATTTCCGTCAGGGTAGGGTTCCAAAACCATGCAGGACCAGTTTGGCCATCGCATCAGTTATCTACGCATTTCTATTACTGATCGTTGCAACGAACGATGCCTCTATTGCATGCCTCGGGAGCTGCAGGAGTGGTTACCCCACAGCGAGGTGCTGACCTATGCCGAATTGACCCGACTAGTACAGATCGCGGCCAGCCTTGGGGTTACTAAAATCAGGGTCACGGGAGGCGAACCACTGACCAGAAGAAACATCTTAGAGTTCTTCCGCCAACTGAGCCTCATCGAATCGATCACCGACATTGGAATTTCCACTAATGGCACCTTACTGGCCAAGCGAACCGAGTCCGGCCAAACCGTGGCCGAAAGTTTAGCCGAGCTACGAGTCAAGCATCTCAACGTTTCCCTAGACACCTTAGACCAGGAAACGTATGCCATGATCACTGGACGCGACGCACTGCCCGAGGCGCTCCGAGGCCTCGAAGTCGGCAAACGCGCGGGGTTCTCCCAAATCCGTCTCAATAGCGTCTTGATCCGTGGCAGAAACGAAAAGGAACTCGGCAACCTCGTGCGATTCGCCAGTGAACAGGGCTTCCTCCTCCGTTTCATCGAGCTGATGCCGGTGACCACCACGGAAGTTCTCTCAGACGAGAATTTTTTTCCGATCGCAGAAGCCAAGAGAAATCTTGAGGCCGAGTTTGGTCCGTTGATTCCCGAGCCCGGCTTTCACACAAATGGGCCTGCTCTGTACTATCGATTCAAAGACCGTCCGCAACGGATCGGGTTTATCGGAGCGATGACCAACCTCCACTTCTGCGACAACTGCAATAAGCTCCGCCTAACCTGTGACGGAAAGCTGCGGCCCTGCCTCGGTAGCCACCTCGAGTTCGACATTAAGGAGCCCTTGCGGGCCGGTGCTTCCGACGACGAACTTCGCCGGCTGTTCCTCGATGTGGTAGACCGCAAGCCGGAGCAACACGATTTCCGCTTTAACTATCACCCCGGGCGCAAGATGGTCGCAATCGGAGGATGAACTCCGAGCTCACACATGTCGGTCCTTCCGGCACGGTTCAGATGGTTGACGTTTCGCACAAGCCGGTTTCCCGGCGGACCGCGATCGCTAGAGGTCACATCCGGCTCCAGCCCGGCACCGTCCAGAAAATCAATGAATCGGCTATTGCAAAAGGAAACGTTCTAGCGGTTGCACAAGTCGCCGCTGTGAGTGCGGTAAAACGCACTGACGAGCTGATCCCCCTCTGTCATTCACTGCCGGTCCAGCACGTCGACATCGCGTTCCGTGAAGACCCGGAAGGATTTGAAATAGAATGTGCGGTGACCACCATCGCTCAGACCGGCGTCGAGATGGAAGCACTGACCGGCGTCTCGGTTGCCGCCCTCACCATTTACGACATGTGTAAAGCAGTCGACAAAACGATGGAGATTTCTGGCGTACGCCTCGTTTCGAAGACAAAAGAAAGCATATGAACACCATCACCGTCGGCATTATCACGGTCTCCGATCGCGCCGCCGAAGGAGTCTATGAAGATCTTGGTGGCCCAGCCGTGGTCAAAAAGTGCCGTGAACTAGGATGGCAAATCCATTCTGAAGCCATCGTCCCTGATGACGTAGATCGGATCCAAACCACAATTCGAAGTTTCTCCGCTCAAGGTTGCCAGCTGATCCTGACCACAGGCGGTACCGGCATCGCCATTCGTGACCGTACCCCTGAGGCAATCCGGGCGATAATGCGCCTCGAAATACCGGGATTCGGCGAAGCGATGCGAGCCGAGTCATTTAAAAACACCCCGAACGGAATCTTGTCTCGTGGGTTAGCCGCCGTGGTCGATTCTTCGCTCGTTATCGCGCTTCCCGGCAAACCTCAAGGCGCCGTCGATTGCCTGGGGATCGTCGCAGGCGCGATTCCTCATGCCGTGAAACTGAGCCAGGGTCTGCCGACTTCTTGCTAATCGTCCTCGTGCTCACGCTCGAAACCTCGTCCTCGAGAAAGCGAGCTGTGGGCGTCTCACGATAGGACCTATACGACCAATAGGACATATAGGTCATATCAGTCCCATAGGTCCTATCCATGGCGGCAGGACGCGCATCGCTTACCGTGACGCATCACCAACGCCCAATCGCTCCCCCAATCACCGCGCCACCCACACCGCAATGGCCGGCAGACAAAAGAACAGATCAGCCACAAAACTCAACGTGATCGGCTGAACATGTGAAGACAGGGCCACCAGAATCGAGACCGCCCCTAGCAACAGGCTGCACGGCAACAGAATATTGGCCGCCCCTCGCAAACCTAGCAGCGGACTCATCACGGTCGCCAGCAGCGCGAGCGCCCCGACAAGGACGGTGCTCCAGTTCGCCCCCAGCAAAACGGCTAGCGTCCTAGTACCGTTTCGGAGATCCCCTCGAATATCTCGAAGATCGAAGCTGATACTGTTCACGCTCAAAACGATAAAGCACCAGAAAAATACCAGCATCTCTCTCGCCCCTA
>JAFAZK010000151.1 GCA_019239825.1 Verrucomicrobiota bacterium
CGCTGAGCTGTTCAAAAGCGAGCTCCAGCTCGTCACTTTGATAGACCATCTGCATCAACAGAAAGATCTGACCCTCGTAAGCGTCCAAATGCGGCCTCTGCCCGAGCGTAAGAATATCCGCAATGGCGAGAGGATGAATCTGAAAAAGGCGCCCGAGCTGCTGGACCACCTCCAACGAGCCCAGGCCTTCAACATTTACCCAGGTAACCTTTTCGTTTTCGAGGGAATCCATAAGCTCGTCCACTGCGGCCACTTGTTTCTCGACGAAAGAGTGAGCGTCGTACTCGATGAGTTTAATGCTCGTTGGCCGGGCTTCGGAAGGGGCAGAGACAGCCGTCGGCGCCGAACCGGGTGGCGGGTAGTGGAGCTTGTGCATGGCAGGCGGGGATGGTCAGCAGTAATCAGTAGTCAGTAAAACAGTAATCAGTGGAAGGAGCTAGGAGCTAGAATCTAGGAACTAGTAGGGGGCGCCGGACTGGGGCCGCGTGCGGCGTTGCTCAGACCGTCTTCCGCGAGAATAGCGATACAGCGGAGCACGAATAGGACCTAAGGGGCCAATAGGACTTATCTGTTTGCCGCGGCGCCGGCAGTTCCGGTTGTCGCCGCGGTTCTTCCAAAGCTAATTCATTCGCAAACTGGACGGCTCACGCACCAGAGCTTCTCCTAGATCCTACATTCTAGCTCCTAGCTCCCAAACTGATTACTGCTCACTGTTTACTGATTACTTTTCCGTGGCCCGCCCACAATATTTGCCATTACTAGCGCGGCCGGCGCCAGATTGCGGCATCGAAGCAGGACAAGATATGCCCAAGCCAACCGAGCCAGATAAACCAGAGGAGGCCGCTAATCAGGAAAAATGCAATAGCAGCGAAAATCCTGCCTTGGGTCAATTGGCCCAAGCCAGGAATAAAAAAGCTGCAAACAGCCGCAAGAACGTTACCAGCAGAACCTTGACTCATACATCAACAGAACACCGTAACTCAGTCTAAAGTTGCTGCCATCGGAATCGACGGCCTTGTCGATCCGATGGCAGCAACTTCAGGCCAAGATGACAAATAACAAATGACAGATGACAGATTTTAGCTGCCAAGGACGCGCAATCTGTCATTTGTCATTTGTAATCTGTCATTGGGTCTGCGAGAGGCCCGGCGGGCTCAGCCCGGTTGGACGACAATGAAGGATTGTTGGCCGTCGCGGTCGAGAACAACCACTACTGGACGACTGGGATCGAGTTGCTGGGCAATTTTCTGAAAATCTTCGGCACTGGCAATCGGCTGATTGTTGATTGCCTGGATGATATCGCCAGCCTGCAGCTCCTGGGAAAGCTTAGACGAGGGATCCACACTCATGACAAAGACGCCCTGAGTATCCTCGGGTATGTTTGCCTCAGACCGCAGTTGGGAGTCTAGCGTCCGAACCTCAACCCCGGCGAAGGCTCTCACACTGCGGGTGTTGTTGTTATGCCGGCCGCCGGGAGGATTGCGGGAAAGGCGACTTCCGATCTGTGCCGGTTGCTCAACGATCTGCGCAGAAACGGTTTTGGCCTGACCTTCTCGCACCAGATCAATCGTGACAGTCGCCCCAATATCCGTCTCCGCAATCCGGTTCCCAACAGCGGCTGAATCTCTTATTTCGTGACCATTAATTTTTTGGATGATATCCCCCCGGATAATGCCAGCCTTCTCAGCCGGCGAGCCGGGGTCGACGTCAGTCACCATGGTACCGATCGGCGGGTCCAATTTGAATTGTTGAGCCTGATCATTCGTTATCTGTTGTACGGATACGCCCAGATAGCTTCTTACAGCTCGTCCTTTCTCGATAATGCTCTTGAGCGTGCGTCGAACCAAGTTCGAAGGAATGGCGAATCCGACTCCCTGATTTCCGCCGGACTCGGAATAGATAACCGAATTGATTCCTACGACTTCCCCTTTTACGTCGACCAAGGGGCCACCGGAATTGCCAGGATTGATAGCAGTATCGGTTTGGAAAAACTCAACCGAACTGTCGCTGATTCCTCTGCGATCCCGAGCGCTGATGATGCCCTGGCTCACGCTCTCTCGAAGTCCAAATGGATTGCCGACCGCGAAAACGATTTGACCGACTTTGACCTGATCGGAGTCCGCCAGCGAAAGGGGAGTCAGGTTAGGCAGATTGATTTTTAGAACAGCGACATCAACCTGCTGATCGCTTCCGACCACGGTTGCTTTGGCCTGCCTGCCGTCGTTGAGGTCAACCACGATGTCATCGGTACCCTGGACAACATGATAGTTGGTTAAAATGTGTCCCTCCTTCGAGACGATGAAACCGGAACCCAGCGACGATACTCTCTCTCGTCCGGAAGATCGGCTATTGGGAAAGCCAAAAAAGAACTCAAAAGGATCAGGCGTCCGCTGAACGGTCTTCGTCGTGGTGATACTCACCACACTCGGCACGACCGCATCGAAGAGCTTGGTGTATTCGTCGTTTAACCGTTGAAGGATATCGACTGAGCCCAGGTCAATCTTCGGCCCTTCCGCCGGAGTAAACTTCTCGACTTTAGCCTGGCCTACCCCGGGTTCCTTGGTTTGCCAGACGTAAATCAACGAGATGGCCAGTGCCAGAAAGAGAACGAAGACAAGAAACTTCAAAAAGCTCTTCATGCTGATCTACTTCAGTGCATCGTCTCTCATATAATGGTGGCACCGCCGTCGGTCAGTTGGCGGTTTTTCAAGGCGCCAGCGAAGTGCCCATATCTGAATTCGTACGGGTCGATCCGCCGCGGCGGAGGAAAAATCGCCACTGGCCACGGCCCGAAGGGTTGCGTTGAAAATGGGCCGGCTGCTTTCCCGCGCCTGCGGGATCGGTCACAGATCGAGTCAGATATGCTTCCTCCTCGCGCCTCGCAGGCGGCCCATTTTGAACGCAACGGTGTCATCATTATATGGGAGACGGTGCACTAACTGGCTAAGGTCGTCCCCCCTTTTGTACTCTCATTTACGATACGCAAGAAACGCTGATTTCCAGCTGATTGCAGTCCTGGGTCGCGGTCTAATATCGAGCGGGCTATCCCTCTAGCTTCGTCCAAAAGATCGGCATCCTGCAGAAGATCGGCTACTCGCAGCGGCGGAAGCCCGCTTTGCGCCGTTCCCAACAGGTCACCTGGACCACGAAATCTGAGATCGGCCTCTGCAATCTCAAATCCGTCGTTTGTCTTTTCTAAAACAGATAGTTTAGCCAAAGCCAACGGATCTTTGGTATCCGTCATCAGAATGCAATAACTTTGATGTTGGCCTCGGCCAATCCTGCCTCGAAGCTGGTGCAGCTGCGCCAAGCCGAATCTTTCCGCGTTTTCGATTAGCATCACCGTGGCGTTCGGCACATCGACCCCGACTTCGATGACCGTTGTCGCAATCAGCGCCTGGATTGCCCCCTCGCGAAAACGTTGCATCACACTCTCCCGCTCCTCCGGCGCCAACCGGCCGTGCAATAGCCCGCATTCAGCCGGTTTCAGCAAATCAGCCCAGCGATTAAACTCGGTCGTTGCGGCTTTTACGCTTAGCGAGTCTGACTCCTCGATGACCGGGTAGACAATGTACGCCTGCCGGTTCGCCTGTAGTCGTTCTCTCAGGAAATTAGCGGCTTCGGGGAGTTTTCGCGATGAACGCACTCCGGTAATTACGGGTTTTCGGTTGATAGGTTTCTCGTCCAAAGTAGAAACATCAAGATCTCCGTAGAGCGTCATAGCCAGAGTGCGGGGAATGGGCGTTGCGGTCATCACCAGCAAATCGGGTACCGGTTCCCGCGCCAGTAACCGCCCTCTTTGTAAAACCCCAAATTTATGTTGCTCGTCGATCACGACAAACCCGAGTCGAGGCAGCGGATCGCTGTCGTAGAGAAGAGCATGGGTGCCAACGATAATCTCGGGGTCACCTTCCAGCTCCAAAAACGCATCTTCTTTTCGTGGACCTGTCCTCAAAGCAATCCGAATTCCCATCGGCTCCAGCCAAGTCTTCAGAGTCTGGTAATGTTGCTCTGCCAAGACTTGGGTTGGCGCCATCAACGCGCTCTGAAAGCCGGCTTCTGCCACCTCTAACATAGCGGCGGTCGCCACCACGGTCTTGCCGGCGCCAACGTCACCATGCAATAACCTCGCCATCGGCCGATCTGCCGCCAAATCAATGTGGATTTCCCGGATCGTCCGTTTTTGCGCCTCTGTCGGTTCGAAAGGCAGCTGCTGAAGGAATTGTTTGACCCGGCTACCCGAACTGGAATGCGCATGGCCCGGCTGGCCAACAATATTTCTACGCCGGTTCTCGACCACGATCTGGATACCAACCAACTCCGCCAAAGCCAACGTTTTTCGGGAGCGCTGGAGTTTCGTCCAGGAGTCCGGAAAGTGAATCTGACTGATCGCTTCTCGGTACGAAGCCACGTATCCAGGCAGGACCGGTTGATCTTCGATCTCATCGAGACGTGTGACGGCCAAGTAAATCAGCGTTCGCAACGGACGCTGCCGTAGACCTTCGGTCAATGGGTAGACCGGTGTTATCCGATTCAGGTGAATCAGGTTCTCTTCTTCTTCCTCGACAATCTCGAATTCCGGATGATCAAAATAGATCCGGCCTCGACTTTCTTTGGGACGTCCGAACACAACTAAAACCTGACCAGCGGCCAACATTTTTTGGACGTAGTGTTGATTGAACCAGCGGCACACGAGCCGTCCACTCAAAGCTCCGCTCTCTCCTTCGTCCAGAGTCGCCTCTACAATATTTCGACCGGAGAAATAACGCGAAGTCACCTTGTGTACAATGCCCCGAACGCAGATCGGCTTGTCGGAGCTGCTAGTCGGGAATCGATTAAATTCGGCTCGATCTTCGTGCCGTCTCGGATAGTGCTCCAGCAAATCGCGCCACGTCTTAATTCCCAGCCGGTTCAACGGGCGCACCATCGGCGATGGCACCCAATCGAGTTCATCGATAGTGGTGGCTAAAGCGTCCATCGAAAGAGGCATGACAGATGACCAATGACCAATGACAAATATGCGACAATCGAGGCCACGTGGCCTAGTATTTGTCATTTGTCATCTGTGATTTGTCATTTCTCGCATGTTAGCTAAACGAATCATTCCTTGCCTCGATGTAACCGAAGGCCGCGTCGTAAAGGGCACAAAATTTGTTCAGCTCCGGGATGCAGGTGACCCAGTGGAATGTGCAAAAGAGTACAATCGCCAGGGCGCTGACGAGCTGGTCTTTCTCGATATTACTGCCAGCTCTGATCATCGGAAAACAATGATCGATGTCGTAGAGCGCGCCGCCGAACAATGTTTTATGCCGCTGACGGTTGGGGGCGGCATTCGAACCCTGGGTGACGTCCGCGACATGTTGTTGGCGGGAGCGGACAAAGTGAGCATGAACACCGCGGCGATCCAACGCCCCGAGCTGATCGCTGAAGCGGCCGAAGCATTTGGCGTCCAATGCATCGTGGTGGCCATCGACGCCAAGAGGGAGCCGGCCGGCGGCTGGCGGGTCTATACCCATGGAGGACGCAAACCGACCGAGCTCGACGCGGTCGAATGGGCCTCAACCGCAGCCCGCCTTGGCGCCGGAGAAATATTACTTACCAGCATGGATGCAGACGGAACCAAAGATGGGTACGACCTGCAGCTCACCGCAGCAGTCAGCACAGCGGTTACGATCCCCGTTATTGCCAGCGGAGGAGCCGGGCGATTGGAGCATTTAGAAAGAGTCCTTCGCGAAGGCCACGCAGACGCCGTATTGGCCGCCAGCATATTCCATTTTGGCGAATATTCGGTAGCGGATGCCAAACGGTTTCTTTCGGATCACGGAATTCATGTGCGGGTTTGAGGGAAGTAGCCAAGAATCAGAATCCAGGAGCCAGGAGGCCTGGGATAGACGGCGAGTCGTGATTCCGAGCTTCCGAACAATCAGGGACGTTATCGAGGTACAATGATTACAGATTTATTGGCTACTTTAACAAGACGTTGTCCTCTGGCAGGACGCCAGCTTGCCTAGCATCTTCTGGATTCTGACTCCTGACTTCCTAGAATTTTGTGAACTCCGCTATTTGGGAACTTTCGCCGCCCCTGCAGAACAGCGACCTCGTCACGCGCGCGGGTGACCTTCGGCTACCGGTTTCGATTGTTCGGCTGCTGGAGCGTAGAGGGTTTCAAGATACTGCGGCAATCAGCAGTTTTCTCTGGCCGCGGCTCCGCGAGCTGTCTGATCCCTTTCTCCTGGCCGGTGTGCGGCCGGCTGTCGAACGGATTTTTCGGGCGGTGGATCGGCACGAACGGATTGTTCTTTACGGAGATTACGACGTCGATGGCATTACAGCGATAACACTTCTCGCCCGTGTGTTGAGGGCATATGGTACCGCGCCGGCCTTGTTTCTGCCGATGCGCGTTGAGGAAGGGTATGGTTTGACCGCGGACGGGGTCGCCCGATGTCTCCAAACGCATCAACCTCAATTACTGATCGCGTTGGATTGCGGCACCTCTTCGGCTGAACGCATCGCCGAGATTGAAGCAGCGGGCGTCGACGTGCTGGTAATCGACCATCATGAGGTCCAACACTCCATCCCTAGGTGCCGGGCTTTCATTAATCCGAAGACTGGGTCTGACCACAGATATTTCTGTACGGTCGGTTTGGTATTCAAGTTATGCCACGCCTTACTTAAGGAGCGACGCCTAGCGGATTTGGATTTAAAGCGGTACCTCGATCTGGTTGCCATTGGCACCATTGCCGATCTCGTTCCGTTGGTCGCCGAAAATCGGGTGCTCGTTTACCACGGACTTAAACAGCTAGAGACTACCCAATGGATTGGTGTCAAAGCTCTGATGCGCGTCGCCGGAATCAATTCCCCGGTCCGGCCGGATGATGTGGGCTTCCGACTTGGGCCACGGCTCAATGCTGCCGGGCGGATTGGCTTGGCGGAGGCCGCGCTGAACTTGCTGATGACCTCCGACGATGCGGTTGCTAGCGGTCTGGCCGCAGAGCTTGATCAACAGAATCGGGCTCGCCAGCAGCTGGAACAGCAAACGTTCGAGGCTGCTTGCCGGACCTTAGAACAAGATCCCGATTTCGCGTCTCATTGTGCAATCGTGGTGGGTGAAACCGGCTGGCATCCAGGCGTGGTGGGAATCGTAGCAGCGCGTCTAGTGCGCCAGTACTACCGGCCGGCTCTGGTTATAGGGTTTGATGAAGGTGGGATCGGCAAGGGTAGCGGCCGCAGCATCCCAGGCTTTTCGTTGGTCCAAGCTCTGGACGGTTGTTGCCATGCGCTGACCCAATATGGCGGCCACGAAATGGCGGCTGGGTTTTCCTTGCCCTCCGAACAACTTGCAATATTTGCCGGTGCGTTCAGAGCGTTTGCGAAGAAGACGCTTAGCCGGGAACAGCTGTCACCAAAGCTGCGAATTGACGCGCTCATTACCGGGAACGAGCTCAGCTACGATTTTCTCGTTGCCCATGAACTGCTCCAACCCTTTGGACTCGGAAATTGGCAACCGTTGTTGCTGCTGCAACGCGCGGAACCAACCGGGGAACTCAAGATCTTGAAGGAAAAACATCGGGTCTTCGGGCTGCGCCACGGCGGCCGTCTGTTGCGCGCTATCGAGTTTAATTTCAGTGAGCCGCTCCCGGCACCACCCTGGGATATCGCGTTTTATCTCGAGCCTGCAGTTTTCCGGGACCAGATCCAAATCCAGCTTCGGGTAGAGGGGATCAGGCCGTCAGGGGCGGGATGAGGGCGTCCACCAAAATTGTCTTCGTGCTCGGGCTCGTACTCGGTGCGGACAGCAAAAAGGGGGCGAGAGATGCAAGTCATTAAATCGAGCGACACATGAGGCTGTCGCGTCGAAGGTTTTGCTAAGGCGAATCCCGTTCGTGGACTGCCGAAATCTGTCGAGCACGAGGACGAGCCCGAGCACGATAAAGCTCTATCGCGCGACGCCGGATGGCGATTCCTTGTGGAGCTGTGCACCGACAAAATCGATCAGTTGTTGTGGGAAGAACGGCTTTCGCAGCAGCAGCTGTTTCTCGACCATCCTCGCGGCACGATCATCTGTTTCTGACAGTGCACCGGTGATAAATACGACGGGCAGCGCGGGGTCAAGCTGCTGAATCCTCTTGGCCAGGTCTTGACCGTCTATGGATCCGGGCATGACGATATCAGTGAGCACAAGCTCGATCTCGGTTTGGTGCCGTTGCACGATCTTCCAGGCATCCTCCACGGTGGTTGCAGTAATGACTCGATAGTTCGCCACCTGCAGGACATGTTCGATGTACTGCAGAATAGACGGTTCGTCGTCGGCTACTAGGATGAGTGGCTTACCCGAATTTTCGCCGGAATCGGATTCGACCGTATTTTCCATAATCTCAAGAAATTTATTTGATCTATTTTCGTCACATAATTGTGGAAAATATAGCACTTTCTTTAGTTATTAATACCCGGCCCGTTGCGGTCAGGCTGCCTCGGCTGATTTTCGGCCCAAGAGTTCTCTTATCAATACTTCCGCGACTCAGCCCAATCGCTACCTTTTTCCCTCCGGGGCCCGCGAGGCGCTTATCTCTGTGACCGGCGCCTCGGTCGAAGCTAGTGTGGGTATCCGCAACGCCGCCGCGTAGAAGTTAAAGACGGGCCGGCTACGGAACGTCAGGTTGTGCGCTTGGGCTAGGGTTCCGACCGTTCGCAAACCCATCCCGTTTCCCGCTTCGTCATGCGCCTTGGCTCGCACCCGATTTAGAACAATCAAAGTTACTGCACCGTTGCTCGAGTGCGATCGCAACCGGATCTCCCCTTGTCCGTGGGAAATCGCGTTTGAGAACAAATTGTGGAGGATCAATCCGAAAAGCTTCTCATCCAGCTCGGCTTCTAACTCGGTTGACAGATCAATGGAAAGCTCGCGCTGTTGCCTCACGGCCAGAAGGTGATAGTGAGTCGAGATTTCCTGCACTAACGCAGCAATATTATGTCTTGTTTTGACAGGCTTAATTCTGTGGGCCGCCACTTTCGCTAGGTAAAGCGCGGTCTCGACGTATTCCGTCAGCCGACGGATCTGCGCCGTCATCACCTCGAGAAACTGTGGATCGAGTCGCTTGGCCTCATAGTCGAGCTGTAGCTGAAGCAGAGTGAGGGGACCCCGCAGTTCATGAGCGACCCGGGCGGAGTACTGGTCCAGACGAGTCCGGTTGTCTCTAAAGATTCTGAGCAGATCATTAATTTCCGCAACCAGCATTCGATACTCCCGATCACGGTTCACAGAGGCTACCTCCGGAAATCCTGCGCTTGATACTCGCCGTTCCGCCAAGGAGGCGGCGAGTTGTTCGACGGAGCGATTGATCCGGCGGCTAATGATCCAGACCGGAAGAACGATCGCTGCAGCGGTCACCGCAAGAGACCCTATCAAGATTTTCAGCAGTTCGCGCTTGAACAGCGCCGACTGGTCCGCGCCTTGGCTAAGGCAAAGCCAAGCAATACCCAAAGAGATACCGATGCCGATCCCAGCGGCTGCCAAGCAGGCCAGACTGACAGCTATTTTGGTGGATCTCATCGCGGAAGGTCAATCCATTAAAAAGGCACAAAGATCACAAAGAACAATCCAAGATAAGGTTTTAGGGCTGGTTCTTTGTAATCTCTTTGTCTTCTTTAGTGAATCATCTTCCTTGGCTAAATCGGTGTTTCGCCTTTGGTCGAGCGCAGACGAATCGTTTTGTGAGCGAGATCGTGGTAAGCCTCGATCATACGCACCGTGCGGCTCCGGGCACGCATCAGAATGGAATGCGTGACCGCGGTATGACCATGCACCTGGACCCCGCGCAACAAGGGATTATCACTAATCCCCGTAGCGCAGAAGATAATATTATCGCCTTGGGCGAGGTCATTCGCATAAAACACCTTACCTAATTCGTTACGATACCCGGCTTTTATCACCGCTTCCTCTTCCCCAGTGTCTCGGGGCCACATAACGGTCTGTAGGTCACCGCCTAGACAGCGAATGGCGGCTGCGGCCAGTACCGCTTCTGGGGCGCCACCAATCCCGACGTAAAGATCCACCCCGCTGTCTGCGATCGACGGTGCGATGGCAGCAGTAATGTCACCATCCGAAATCATACGCACCATGGCGCCGGTGGAGCGAACGGCTTCGACCAGTTTCTGATGACGGGGCCGATCCAAGATAACGACCGCCAGGTCCTGAACCCGTTTGCGAAGGGCCTTAGCGACCAGCGGAATGATCTCTTCGATCGGATTCAAAATTGAGATGGTCTCGATCCCAGTCCGTTGCATGTAGCGCACGACCCTCAAACCGTAGGCCAGCTTCATCATGTAGAACGTCGGAACATCTTTCATCGAAAACCCGACATCGTGCTCAGGAGAAGCTGCCGCTATACAGCAAATAGAACCCGGTAACCCTTTTGAAACGTTCGTGGTGCCATCAATCGGATCCAGCGCCAAATCGAACTTGTGACTGCCAGGCGACCAGGTCCCCAGGTGCTCTCCCTTAAAGATCCCAGGGGCGTTATCCTTGATCCCTTCCCCAATCACCACTTCTCCGCAAATGTTCATGAGGTCGAACATCCCCCGGATAGCATCGCAGGCGGCTGCGTCGGCTTTCTCCTTTTCGCCTCGTCCTATCCACGGCAGCGTATTTAAGGCGGCGGCCTCAGTCGCTCTCAGGAAATCGATCTCGATGATGCGTTCGTAGTCTTCGTACGGTTGCTGGTAAGAGCGCATGAGAAAGGATGACAAATTACAAATGACAGATGACAGATTTTGGGCAAGCCCGCGTGGTGCGAATCTGCACGCGCTCAATCTGTCATCTGCTATTTGTCATCTGTCATTTGTCATTCTCAAGAAACTGTGGTTTGCAGATGGGGTGAACCGCACGCGCGTTATCTTTTGGAACGAATACATCCACGAAAAAAGGGACCCAGCTGTCGCTTCCGTCTATCCGAAAGGAATCCATTCGGAGTTAGCGGGTGCCTTTGCTCACGATTCCCAGCTTATCTGCGAAACCGCGACTTTGGAGGAAAAAGAGCACGGTCTATCGGTTGACCGATTAGACGCTACCGACGTCCTGGTCTGGTGGGGGCACCTCGCTCACAAACAGGTTGAAGATGAGATCGTGGAGCGGGTCAAAAAGCGGGTTTTGGAAGGAATGGGACTTGTGGTGCTCCATTCGGGGCACTACTCCAAAATCTTTCAGCGATTGCTCGGAACCACTTGTTCACTTGGCTGGCGCGAAGCCGGCGAAAAAGAACGGGTCTGGGTTTGCCAGCCAGGTCACCCTATTGCGAGCGATCTTCCGGCGTACTTTGAGATCCCACATGAAGAGATGTATTCGGAGCCGTTTGGTATCCCTAATCCGGACGAGCTAGTCTTTATTTCCTGGTTCCAAGGCGGTGAAGTCTTTCGATCGGGTTGTTGTTGGCGGCGCGGCGCCGGGAAAATCTTCTATTTCCGGCCAGGTCACGAGACATTTCCGACCTACCGGCAGCCGGAGGTCTTGCAAGTGATCAGAAACGGCATTGGCTGGGCCACGCCGGATCGGCCACGCTGGATCGATGCATGCCCAAATATCAAGGTTTCGCCCGAGGGGATTACGCAGCCAGCGCGAAAGTAGCGGCAATCCGGGGTGAATGGCGATAGCCGATAGCCAAAAAGCTACGCGCTTTTACGGAACATCTTGGATGTAGCTATTCTAGTTGGCTATCGGCTATTTCGGCGGAATCACCGCCGGAACAGCCAGCTTAATAAAGTGAGGATGACGCTGATCAGGATACAGGTCACCAAAGGGAAATAGAACGAAAAGTTCCCTTTTTGGATTGAGATATCTCCCGGAAGACGCCCCACCCAACCAAACCACTCGGGGAACCTCCATAAGAGCGCGCCTCCGATCGCTAGGATGATCCCGACGATCATCACGATTCTGCCAATATCCTGCACACAGAGAATAGAATAAGGGAATCCAAGGAGTTCAAGGAGTTGGTAGAGTGAAAAACTCGGCGCGCGACCATCGTGTGCCTAACTCCCTAATCATTTCGCGCCGGTTTTGAGCCGTGTTGGGGAGACGCGCCAACGCACCAACATCCAGATCCAGTTCGCCGTCAGCCTACTCGGCCATTCGAAGCCTCGCGGCATGGCAAGCGAACGGACGGCTCAAAACCGGCGCAAAGTCAACGAAGGGAGCAACCATATCCTCGGTGCGCCGAGTTTTTCGCCCTACCGAACTCCTTGAACTCCTTAGCCGTCCCGCTACCTTCGTGCCGCCTATGTGGCTCGCGTTTTACGTTCATCACCTCGACCCATTTCTGGTCCGATTCTATGGAGACATTGGTATCCGATGGTATGGCACTGCGTATCTGGCAGGGTTCGTCGCCGCTTTCTTCCTCTTGAAATGGCTCGCCCGGAAAGGCTATGGCCCTCTCCGCGAGACTCAAGTAGCCGACTTTGTCTTTTTCGCCGCCGTTTTCGGCGTTCTGGTCGGGGGGCGACTCGGTTACGTTCTGTTTTATCGGCCTCAGATGATCCTTCATCCACTGGAGATATTCCAGGTTTGGGACGGAGGGATGGCCAGTCACGGCGGAATTCTCGGATTAGTTCTCTTTTCATTCATTTACGCCCGCCGCCATCATATTTCGTGGACTGGAATCGGCGATAACCTGGTGGCTGTGGCCCCTCTCGGATTGATGTTCGGCCGGCTCGCCAATTTCATTAATGGCGAGCTTTATGGGCGCCCTACAACCGTTCCTTGGGCAATGCAGTTTCCTTCCGAATTGCTCGATCCCACTTTTCCCTCTGATAAGGTCAGTGCCGTTGTCGCGAAATGCGAATCCGTCATACCAGCACTTGCCCAGGCGGTTGACCCCGTGAGGGCAATCATCGCCGAATCACGGACTAATCCGCAGATCCGAGAGGTACTCAGCCAATTCCTTACTCCGAGACATCCGAGCCAGCTGTATGAAGCGTTTCTTGAAGGTTTACTACTTTTCGTCTGCCTAATCACCATCCGGCTCCGGTTCCGGCAACCAAACGGAGTTACCACCGGTTTTTTCTTCCTGCTCTATCCGACGATGCGAATCATCGGGGAAATGTTTCGAGAGCCGGACGCACCGCTAACCGGCCCTTTTACCCGGGGACAATTCTTGTCTCTCTTTATGTTCCTGGTTGGAATTGCGTTCCTGGTTTTCGCGTTCCGGCAGAAGAAAACGCCTGCGAGCTGATCGCGGCAACAGCTCATCGTCCCCGTACTCCTCCTCGAATTTCGAAGCGGGAGTGTCCGAGTGGTTAATTTTTCCAGCCGAGTGTTCAACCGATATGATGCACTGGGCGAACAGCACACACCCATCGAGGACGATTAGCTGTCGCCCGCTGCAGGGCTTGGCGTCGCAGTTGGAGCCGGAATCGCCTCAGGAATCACCTTTTCCAGGTCGCCCCGACGAAGAGCATCGCTAACGACTGCACAGGTTATCAAGAGGAAGCCAACCAAAAAAATCGCGCAGACTCCGTATGCAAACCTGTAGCTATGCTCCGAGGTGTTTTTTTCTGACATTGGTCTGAGGGATTAGGCTGATCTTGCTACTCTCGAGATAAAGCGGCCGATGTATCTTTGACTTTGAGCGGGGGCCAACGCAGGCAAAGGGTCACGGGCCGGGCTTCTCGTTGAATGGACATATCTCGAAGCTATCTCCCGCAATTGCAACCAGCTGTCCCAACCGTACGCAGGCGCCAGCGTGCTTTGCCGCAATAAGCCATCGCCATTCGGTAAGGTCGGCTTCGGAAGAGAGGCGAATGTATTCTGGCGCGCCGGACACTTTTAACGCTTCATGGTCTCTCGTCCTCGCTTGAAATTCGGAGAACGGACTATTCCGCTTTTCGCATTGATCCGCGTCTATTCATTCAGGCACACTTGCGGTCTGACACATCATCTAGTTCCCATGCACGCCGACAGACTACGCCGTTTTCGCCGTTTCGTTGTTCAGTGCCCGAAAAAGGACGTCGAGGCGCACTGGTCCGGTTTAAGAGCGTTTGGTAAAACTTTGCGCACACACATCGCATCGATTGTGCTAGCGGCCGCCGTTCTCGCCGCTGCTTCCTTGTTCACCCCCTTTGCCCGGGCGGCGACAGATCCCTTCATGCCGGTGACCAATGGGGTCTGGCCCTTTGATCCAAATCCCGCTGCTCCCGGTTCGCTAACCCGGCAGTTTTTGACGTATGGTGTCGACTCGGACGGCAACACCGTTCCCGTGAAGACCCTGCGGATCTCGAACAACACCGCGCAAACCGTCTATCCGATCATGCGGGATCCAAACACGAATACGCTCGCGGCCCCGAACACTACGATCGGCTTGTATGATCCCTACGATCCGCCCGACAAGGAATACCGTGGCTACATCGGCTACACGGAAGGAGGAAAATACTACTTCGGCCTGAGGGCCGGCCAAAGCATTCTGATGAGCGTTCCGCTGGTGTTCTGGAACGGCGCCCGCATCGGCGTTGGAACCGATGGCGAATACCTGACGCCGAGCGGACTCCCCAATCCCCTGCGATGGGATGCCAACTCGCATCGCTCCATCACCAGCGCGGAAACCAGTAGCGACACGATCCCGAACGGCGTTGTGATGTGGTATCGAGCGGAGATCTCCCAGGCTCCCAATGACGATACCGAAGACCAACTCGCGGAGTGGACGATTCGCGACCACGGCTACCTGGTCAATCCGCAGATCACGACGAAAACCAACAATGAAATTCCGGACAATCAATTGGTCACCCTGATCAATTACGATGTCTCCAATGTCGACAACATTTATCTACCGCTGGCGATGGCGGCGAACGACGTCTGGGTGGTGCCCCAAAAATCCGGGACTGGATCGACTCCCAACCGGACTGGCTGGGGCCCCGGGTCGGATCCCGATGTCTACGGTTGGACCGGCGCCATCAACACGATCGCGTTTTTGCAGAAAGGAATCCAGGATTTCACTGCCAGTGACAACCAGCTCCTGGGACAATATTTCGGCAAAAAAGGCTGGCCCTTTTACAACATCCCTAACCCCACCAACAACCCGGACGCGCCCATCAAGATCCCGTCCGGCGCCAACATCTTTGCACAGAGTCCGCTCAAGGGGGTGCCTTCCAGCTATGGCAACGGAGAGTGGCAGACCTCAAAATACATGCTGTCGAGCGGCGGCACCGCGCCGATCTCGGCGACCATTGGGTGGGCGGGGGGCACTCCGGATCCAGCCGGAAGCACCATCCTCCACCTGAACCTCGCCGAGGCCGAAAAAATCGCCTTCCTGCATAAAAACGACCTCGTCCAGGGCCGCCCGCCGGAGAAGCCCCCGCAACCCAATCCCATCGAGGATGGCACCACCGTCACGGAGGTGGATAAAGCGGCGGGGACGGTCACCTTGAGCAAACCGTTGGTCGCCTCGAGCGAAGCCTGCGCCTTCCAGTTCACCCGGCCTGTCAATGATTACGCCTCCGATGCCATGATCAAACTCTGGTATTCCTGGGCGGAATACTACCTGATGCACTGGAAGGACAAGACGCCGAGCGCTCCCACTGACCCGACGATGATCCTGGGATCCATCGACGCGATGACAGCGACGCTGACTTTCAACGAAGCGCACCCCGAGTTGGTCGAGGGAATGGCGGTCAAGGGCCCCGGTCTGGACGATGCCATGACCGAGGTGGATCGCCACCAAGGGGATGCCGTGATCCTGGAAATCGCCAGCAATAAAAAGTCAGTCATCCTTAGCCAAGTGGTGGCAACCGCTTCCAAGAATGCGAGATTTACCTTCTTGCCGCCGAAATCGCTGCTGTGGACCCCCACCGCGAACGGAGACCCGGGATATCCGTTGATCGGTGACCAATTCCAATTTTCTTCCAAGGAGCCGCCGCGGCACAATCCCTACGAGTTCTCCCAGCAAGTCTATTTGATCATGGCCTCGATGAACCAGATCGGCCACCAGAACAACGACAGCGTGTCGAAATACATGCAGGACATTGTCGGGGCCAACATGGGATTCATCTTCACCAATACCGCGAAGAAGTCCTTTGACGCCGACATGGTGACGTCAATGATCCGAGACATGATCAAGTCTGTGCTGCGTGGAGTGACCGATTTCACCAAATTTCCAGACGAGATCGACAGCCGAGGCAATCACACGAGCTGGTATCCGAACCCGGCGGAAGCGCAGGGCGGCCAGGCGTTCAATGTCTTCAACCTCGATCCCTTTGTCTGGTTCGTCCATGTCGTATTGGGCTTCTCGGGTTACGGGTTCTCCGTGGATGACGACACGGCGGATGTCGGCGCCGGCGGGGCGTCGCAACTTCAGCTCACCGTCACCGACACCGGCGGTCTTAAAAATACGAACCCATGGACCATCCAGGCTCCCTACGGTCCGCTGAAAAACGTCTCACTCTGGTATTCGGGTCCGGCGAGCGCGACCAATGGGGACACCCTTTACAACGCCATCGCCAGCGTCGGCAATACCACACCGATCACGGTCACCACGCCGGGTCCACATCACCTCTCCAACGGCGATACGGTGCGGATCGACCAGGTGGACGGCGACAACGCCGCCAACGGCACCTTCAAGATCGGTAATGTCACGATGAATACGTTCGAGCTGTTCGATGCTGTCACGGGCAAGACGCCGGTTTCACCGACTGGCACCTACATTAAGGGCGGCAGATGGAGCTATCCGCTCCATCCCTACATCGACTCCGGCGCCGATCTGACAAAGGTTTTCTATCGGGTAACGGGAGATGATGCCCTAGGTACCTTCCTCGGAACGTTCGTCTCCGTTAACGGCGTGGACAAAAACGTAACGAACAAGGTGCAGTTTCGCGTCTGGCAGCTGGGCCTGCAGAACGTCGGACGACTTCTCCTCTGGGCCGATTTGACCGATGCATATGGCAACCCGCTGGGCGCTGGCACTTACAACTTCACTTTCTTCGGAATAGCGGCGACGCCCAACGCTCCAAAACCGTAAGAGTTTTGTTCAGCAGCTACGCCAATGAGTCAGCGCTCGCTTCGATCACGGCCCGATTTCAGAAGTCTGGGTCGTCATAGCGCGCCGTCAGGGCATCTGAGAACTTAGGCCTATCTTCCCAGCCTGGAGATAAAGCGCCCGGTGTACCTTTGACTTTGAGCGGGGCCTAAGGAAGGCAAAGGATCACGGGCCGGACTTCTCGTTGAATGGACATATCTCGAAGCCATCTCCCGCAATTGCAACCAGCGGTCCCAATCGTGGGCGGGTGCTAACGCGATCTGGCGTAATAAACTTCGCCATTCGGTAAGAGCCCGTTCGATATCCCCGTGACGCACGCTTTCGCTCACCAATCTGTGGCGAGGGACCTGATGCGCTACAACATCCCGCACCACCTCCGACCCTCCTGGCCCATAGGCAATGGGCAGTCCGAGCTCCAGGTAGCCAGGATACTCACCTCGCTGGTAGACCAATTGGCAAACTGCGCCCAGCCGTCCGTGGGAATAGGTTTCATCTAAAGAAAACCGATGCCCAACGCGAAGATTCGCTAAATCAAAAACCAGATCCTCGATGGGATAATCGGCTTCTTCGAGCGCAGCAGCGATAGCCAGTCCCTCGCCCTGATTGAAAAAGCTGAAGATAATGCCGCGACGAGTCGGCGCGCCGTTCTGATCTACGAGACCAAGCTGTCGCCAAGCTAGGGCCGGCGAAATTGAAAGCTCAAGCGCCTCACAATCCCCTTTCAGAGTGCAGGGCTGGCAGACCACTGGATATGTCCGGCGAGTCTCGGGATTCTCCAAGGTGCATCCCCGGCTGTCTCGATAACCGGTCACGGGAAAGTCATCAAACCGGAACCGGCCAAAGACCATACCTTCCCGAACCGACCGTTCATGAAGCCGTCCTCGCATCTCAGCTTCCACGACCGGGAGTACCTGTTTTAAGAATTCTTCTGGCAGCCAACCGTTGACCGCGGCTAGCAGTGGGAACCGTTCACGAAGGAGCTTCCGTAGCCATTTGGCTGGTACCCAGGTTTCCTTCTTGGAGGCTGCTAGCGGAATCTCCCTGCCATATTCAAACGTTGTCCGAACTTGCATTTGCCTCCCAGGCTCGCCCTGAGCTTGTCGAATGGGTTGACCAAGTCTGATCTTACATAGAGCTCCGAAGCCATGCTTTTGAGCGATTGCGGCCACGCTCAAAGAGGGTCTCCAATGGCCGCTTGGCGTTCGAACCAGTAGCTCTCCCAGACGAGCATTGGTTGCCGGGGACTGTGGTTCCCATATCCCTTCTGGCGTGAGCATTTCCCGATCATGTCTTCGCACCAGCCGCCCCCGCTCACCATCGACTGGCAAACCGCAGAGCGGATGGTCTACCGGGAAAGAGCTGACCGAATGGGGTTGTCCTGAGCTCGTTGAATGCGCGTGCCCTGAGCTTGTCGAATGGGCCTTAATTGCGTAAAAACGTTCGACCCCGACGGTCAGGGGTCGCGACGAAAACAATCGGGCAGTTAGGTCCTTGGCTTTCAAAAAAGGATCTTCGTCACGCAAGGCTGCTTCGCGCATCACACCGATCATCGTCGGCCAGTCCACCGGCTCTGCCCTTCTCAATTTGAGCGGGTGAGCGTCGTGCAACCGGGGGACATCCGGCGTAATCAAGACGTAACCGAAGTCGTCTAGTCCGCGGCGCCCTGCCCGGCCGAACATTTGTAATAATTCGTCGGGACGTACCTGCCGTTGAAAATTGCCGGCTTGGTAATGGGTGCCCGTCACCAGGACTGAACGCATCGAAAAGTTGATGCCAGCAGCCAGGCCCATCGTTGCCACCACCACCCGAAGCTGGCCTCGTTTTGCCAAGGGCTCGATGATGCCGGCG
>JAFAZK010000199.1 GCA_019239825.1 Verrucomicrobiota bacterium
GGCTCGCCCGGATGAAGCGCTTGGAAAACTCGGCGCAACCCTTCTTTGGCCGCAACGTTGTTTCCATCCAGTTTTATGGCGGCTTCAAAAAGCTTGCGGGCGCGTTCGATATCGCCCGTTCGTTCCGCCAACTCGCCCGCCAGATTAAAACCGTCGGGTGAGTTCGTGTTCAGTTCGATCGCGTGCAAGACGTGTCCTTTAGCCGCTCCGAGATCGCCTAACTGCATGAGACGGCGTGCCTCGTCGGCCGAACGCTTGAAGTCTGCCACTTCCGGCTTTTTCGACTGATCGTTTCGGGTGAGAACCTCGTGCACCACCCGACGGAGATCTTCAGGCCGAAGCGGTTTTTGCAAAAAGTCGCTAGCACCCAGTTGGATGGCCCGCACCGCATTAGGCACATCGCTGAAGGCGGTAATGATAATCGCCGGTGTCATCAGCCTCTGGGCGCGCATCGCAGCTAACAAATCAAGCCCTCCCATCCGAGGCATCCGCATGTCGAGAATGATCAGATCGAATTTATCGACTTTAACCTTCTTGAGCGCTTCCGTGCTGAGCCCGGTTTCATCAACCTGGTACCCTTCCAACTCTAAAGTGATCCGGTAGTTCAACCGGACATTGGGTTCGTCGTCGACTATCAGAATCCGTTTCATGCCGCCTTTCTTTCAGCTAGGGGGAGATCAAAGTAGAACTCGCTTCCCTCACCTGATCGGCTTTCCAGGCCAATGGTGCCGCCGTGGCTTTGCACGATCTCGCGAGCGATTGCCAGCCCGAGACCTACTCCGCCTCGTTCGGTCCCGGGAATCCGGAAGAAACGCTCGAAGATCTTGGACTGGTACTCCAAAGGGATACCGCTCCCGCGATCAATAACAGAAAATCTGATTCCATCCCCGATTCGTTTCGCGCGAATCAGTATCTCGCTACCTGGTTGCGAATGTTTAGCGGCGTTTGAAACCAGGTTCGAGAAAACATGACGTATCTGTTGAACGTCGACGGCGACCGGCTCGAGATCAGCTTCCGCGTCGGATTTCAGGCGGCAGCCATGGGCTTCGACCGTCGGTTCCAGATCTTGCACCACGCTGGTGATCAAGGTCTTGGGATAAACCTTCTGGAACGTCCGCTCAGCGGTGTTGGATTCCAGCCGCGCCAGATCCAAAAGATCGTTGATGATCTTGAGTAACCGCTCTGAGTCCTCCCGGGCAGCCAGCAACAGTTCGGTTTGTTTTGTGTTAAGCGATCCGATTCGCTCTTCCAAAAGCAAATGAAGTCCCATGCGAATGCTGGTCAGGGGCGTCTTCAGCTCATGGCTAACCGTCGAAACCAAGTTGGTTTTTACTTCGTCCATGAGCCGAAACCGCGTCACATCCTGCAGGATCATGGCGGCACCGAACAAGTTGCCGGCTTCGTCGCGCATCCCGATTATCCGCGGGAGCAAATGAAGATCGTATCCGTGCAGCCGCAGAGCGATTGCCTTTTCGAAGCTGGCAGGCAGGAAATCCGGCGCACCGCGCAGGACATTTTCGACCTCCGGAAGCAACACATCGGGTAAGTGCCCGTCTAGCTTGGCCAAAAGCCGCTCTGCTGCCGGGTTAGTAAAACTGAATCGCTTGTCCGGTGTGTACGCGAGAATCGGGTCCGGAAACGCAGAAAGGGTGATCTCGGTCATTTGCCTGGCCTGAAGGACCTGATCAGTCGTCACCTGTCGGTAGGCGCGCAGCTTCGACGCCAACTTATTAAATGCGGCCGCCAGCTCGCCCATTTCGTCATGGGATGCCACCGGCACCAACTGGTCGAGGTTGCCCTCCCCCAGCTCTTTAGCGACTGAGGTCAACGTGTGCAGCGATCGGACAATTGATCGCTGCAGCCAATACGCGAAAAACAAACTGGCGAGGATGCCGATCCCGACCGCCAAAGATAGGTAACGGCTAGAATTCGTGCTCAGCAGACGCGCACCCTGATTTTCGCTCAACATATTCTCTTCGTTGATCCGGATAACCTGCTGAGCGGTGTCTTTGATCTTTGTCCCAAGAGGTTCGAGGGTCGAAAAATAGAACTGGCGCTTCTGCTCCAGCTCGGAAACCTCGTTGAAGTGCTGGACCTCGGACTGATAAGTGGTGAAGTCCTGGCGTAGCCTGTCTGCCAACTGCTGCTCGCCCGGGAGGGTGATGTTGTGTTCTTCGGCTACCAGATTCTTGGCGAAAATTGGTTGGTTTTGCTGGTAGATCTTCGTTCCCAGCTCGGTTTCACCGACCAATGTGAACACGAGGCCCGAATCCATCGCCTGCAGGCTTTCTTTCATCTGGCGCCCGGCAACCACGCTGCGATAGTTCTCTTTCAGCGTGAGATCGATTTTGCCGCCCAGGGCCTTGAGCAAAACAATCGCGTAGATTCCGATCCCTGCGAGCAGGACCAGAATCGGCGCGAGCCCTAGAAAAATTCGCCTCTTCATCTCTCAGCTTAAGTCAAACGCAATGTGCGGGAAGACGACTTAAGCTGATGCCGTGCCATTCCAAAAAAAGTGGGCTCAAAATTCTTGTGGCCCCGTGCAAAGTCGTGAGCACGCGTCTCGCTGATGCGCCTTTTGGTCGTAACATGCGAGATTCTGGCTGGAGAGGGTCGCAAAGTGCGAGTCGGCTTCAGCGTTCGCAGTTCACTGTTTCCGGTTCGCAGTTCGCGATCGGGGGGGCGCGACCTCGGAGAACGGATGGAAGCTATGGGTCACAGGGGACTTTCGGGGGCCTCGGCCCGTGAAACACCCCGGACGATAACGTCGCTAGCGACGAACAGTGAACCGCGAACAGCCAACCGTTACAGCCGCTTTTTACGGCGATAGAGCGTCGCCGGGTCGATTTGGAGGATATGAGCCGCCTCGTCAATCGTCCGGGAGTTTGCGAGCACTTTTCGAATATGCTCGTTCTCGATTTCCTCCAGGGTCGCTCGGCCGCCTAGCCGAAATTCGGTTGTTGCTTGAGCGATGTCGCCCAGATCAGAGGGTTCGATGCGATCGCCGTCCGCCAGAATCACCGCTCTCTCGATCACATTCCGCAGTTCCCTCAAGTTCCCCGGCCACGAGTAAGCTCGCATGGCTTGTATTGCTTCCAGAGAAAAAGTGAGACCCGGTTTGCCGGACCGCTTGGAGAAGAATTGGAGCTGTTTCTCTGCGATCTGGGGCAGATCCACAGCCCGATCACGCAAGGGCGGAATCTGAATCGAAATCACATTCAAACGATAGTAGAGGTCCTCCCGGAAGCGTCCTTCGGCGACAGCCGGACCGAGATCTTTATTCGTTGCGGAAATGATGCGCACATCGGCCCGGCGGGATCGCGTATCCCCCACTCGTTCGTATTCTTTTTCTTGAAGCAACCGCAGCAGCTTGGCTTGGATCTCGAGGGGCAAATCCCCGATCTCGTCAAGAAACAAGGTCCCGCCTTCGGCTACGGTCACTTTCCCTACGGTCTCGGCGAGTGCGCCGGTAAAAGCGCCTTTCACATGCCCAAAAAGCTCGCTCTCCAATAGTTCCCGCGAAAGACTTGGGCAGCTCACCGTCACAAAGGCCGCTTTAGCCCTAGAACTCCGCTCATGCATGGCCCGCGCGAGCATGCTTTTGCCGGTACCACTTTCGCCAAGGAGTAAAACCGTGGCCTCGCTGGCTGCGGCTTTCGCCGCGATATTGAGCGCTTTTTCCATCACCGGCGCCTGTGACTCGAGGTCGGCCTCGGGCGATTCGGCGCTCAATCGCGTCTCGAGTTCCAAAACCCGGTTCTGGAGCCGTCTGGTTCGCTCGATCCTTTCAAGGACCTGTCTGACCTGCTCGGGGGTACAGGGTTTGGCCAGGAAATCAAAAGCGCCGCGCCGCATCGCTTCTACGGCGGTTTCGATCGACGCGTACGCGGTAACGATGACTACCGACGTATTCGGATCCCGTCGAAGTATTTCACCTAACAAGTCCAGACCGCTGTCCTGCTGCAGCCTGAGATCCAGCAAGGTCACCTGGAAAGGACCTGCTTCCATGCGCCGCAATGCTTCCTGCGCCGTGGAAGCGGTCGCCACTTCATGATCCATTACTTCCAAAGCCGTGGCCATGGCCTGCCGGATATTTTTTTCGTCGTCAACGACCAGAATTCGCATACTGCTAAAACTCTCCGGCTCCGATCTCCAGCAATTACAGAGCCCGGAGTAGTAATCCATAGATGCTCAGGTGCTAAATTTGATGATAAAGGGACCTTGAATCGTTTTCGCGCCAGGTGCAACCCACATGACCGAGAGCGGAAGCGAACTGGGAAAACCCAACCAGCCTGTTTTGGCGACCGATTACAGGGTATCAGTTGTTACTAACGCTTATCCGCCTGTCCCAGCGCGATTTGTCATCTCTCATTTATCCGTTGTCGCCTTGTCACACGCTTGACACCTTACTTTGCTGCCTGTTAACTGAACACAGACTCCATCTCTTGTTCTAGAAACCCCCAATGAACAACTACCAACTCCCCCATTACAGGCGTATTCTGCCCCGATGCTTTCTAGCCGTGGCGGCACTTTTGATGCCGGTTGCTCTACATGCCGGAGCACTGATTCATTTCGCCGGCCCCCCCGGAGGGCCGGAATTAGACTTCGTAAAGAAGCTCTGTGACGAATGGGCGCAAAAGACCGGAAATACGGTGCAGCTTATTAGCCGGCCCAGCGACACGACCCAGGCTCTAAACCAATTTCAACAATATTGGTCGGCTAGAAGCGGAGACGTCGATATCTATCAGGTAGACGTCATTTGGCAGGGTATTTGTGCGCCCCACGCTGTGGATCTCAAGAAGTACTATAAAGACGACGAAATCAGCCAGTATTTCCCCCGCATCATCGAAAACAACACGGTCAAAGGTAAGCTTGTTTCGATTCCGTTGTTCGTGGATGCAGGCATTCTTTATTATCGCACCGATCTTCTGCAGAAATACGGATACAGTGCGCCGCCGAAGACCTGGGAAGAGCTGGCTGAGATGGCCAAGAAGATTATGGACGGCGAACGTAAAGACGGTAAATCCGATTTCTACGGCTTCGTTTTTCAAGGTAAATCCAGTGAGACTGTGACCTGCGACGCGATCGAATGGGTCTACAGCTACGGAGGCGGAACTATCATCGAGCCGGATAGGAAGGTCAGCATAAACAACCCAAATGCCATCAAGGCACTTGAAGAGGCAAAAAGCTGGGTCGGAACGATCGCTCCTTCCGGAGTGGTGACTTACGACGAGGAACCTTCTCGAAACGTTTGGCAGGCAGGTAACTCCGCCTTCATGCGGAACTGGCCCTACGCTTACGCACTAGGCCAGGATCCCAAAAGCCCGATCTCAGGTAAATTCGACGTAACCATACTTCCCAAGGGTCCAGGAGCTGACGGCAAAAACGCGGCTTGCCTTGGTGGCTGGCAATTGATGGTTTCGGCGTATTCCAAAAACGCGGATGCCGCCGCGGACCTGGTTAAATTCTTAAGCTCGGCCGAGAGTCAGAAACGCCGCGCGATTGAGCTCAGCATGCTGCCGACCCGGCCGGCACTCTTCACCGATTCTGAGATTTTAGCGAAGAACGGCTGGTTCAAGAATATGACCGAGGTTTTGCAGAATGCGGTCGCCCGACCGTCTACTGTGACCGGGGCGGATTATAACCAGATCTCGACCTCCTTCTTCCAGAACGTGAACCAGGTGCTCAGTGGCACTGTAAGCGCGCCGGATGCGGTTAAGAATGTCGAGAAAGTAGGAAAACGACTAATGAGGTAGCCCTCCAACTGGACCTCGAGCAGTGATCAAAGAAATCGATCTCTACGCCCGTCAGAAGCGGTTGGCGTGGTTTCTGATCGCGCCATCCGTTCTGGTTGTCCTGATAATCATCGCGTACCCGACCATCCAGGTCTTCGTCTACTCGTTTCTGAAGTACAAGCTTGACGGGGTCACCCCGCCAAGCTTCGTCGGGTTGGACAATTACGCTTTCGTTTTGACCGATCCTGATTGGTGGAGTGCGGTCATCAACACACTGGTCTTTACAGTAGTTTCGGTCGTCCTGGAATGTGTCTTGGGTCTGGCCATCGCCATGGTGGCAAACTCGAAATTCAAAGGACGAACCATACTGCGAGTTGCGATTCTGGTTCCGTGGGCGATTCCAACTGTGGTTTCGTCAAAGGTTTGGCAATGGATGGTCAACGATATCTATGGCGTGGTAAATATCGTCCTCTTTAATCTACACATTATACCCCAGAAAATAGCTTGGCTGGCAACGCCGGCGACTGCGCTGCCGGTGATCATTGCCGTCGACGTGTGGAAAGCAACGCCTTTCATGGCATTGCTGTTATTGGCAGGGCTCCAATTAATTCCTAAGGACCTTTATGAGGCGGGATCGATCGACGGCGCCACCAAGGTCCGCCAATTCTGGGCGATCACGCTCCCGTTAGTTACGCCAACTCTATTAGTGG
>JAFAZK010000217.1 GCA_019239825.1 Verrucomicrobiota bacterium
TGCGATAAGATGAGTAACTATTTCAAGACCCGCAACGGAACCTGCGTAATGATCTTGGAGATACGTTTGCAGCTCTTTTAAAGGCACCAGACGATTTCGCTTTCTGGACCGCACTCGGATCTGAATTTCTGGGTGCTACGCGTTACCAACCGCTCCTCTGAACGCCAGCGCAGCCGCTCCAGGTTCAAACTCCCTACGAACCGCCTGTGATGGCGCTTGTTAGCTCCTCGGCGCGCTTGTTAGCCGATCGCTCCCAGCTCTTAGCGTCTTTGCGTGAGGTAACCTGGGGCTCGTCCTCCCGCGTAAATCCAGCCTGCGGTTTTTATGCGAACGCCCGAACGGAAGTGTAGGTTTTGTATGCCGATACGTCAGGGATCTTTCGAACACGCGAAGATTATATTATGAACAGAGTAAGTCGCTTCACAGCAACGTAGGTTTCGGATCACGAATTTAGTAAAACGTCGAACAACCATAGATTACCCGCATTCCCGCAGGCTTATGTCGCGGCGGCGTTCGCCGCAGTGGATCGTCTATTTAGCAGGGATTGTCGCGGCCGAGGCGCTCACGATGTTCGCCTGGTCGGCTGTTGAAGATCGAGCCCAGCCGGTGCATGTCGCAATCGTGCAGTCGGTTCCGGGTTATGAAATCAGTGCAGGCAGCGCCGCACTTCTTGAAGCCACCGGCTATGTTGTGGCAAGACGTCGAGCTACGGTGGGCCCCAAAATCGCGGGAAAACTGCGCGACGTGTTGGTTGAGGAGGGTATGCATGTCGATGATGGGCAGGTGATCGCACATCTCGATGACTCCAACGCTCTGGCAGCTCTTAACTACGCGAAGGCCACTCTCGAACAAGCGCAGATAACCGAAGCCGATCAGCGGCCCATACTTGAGCGAAATAAGGGTCTGGTGGAAAAACGCGTGGTCAGCCCCGACTCCTATGAGTCGGTCAAGGCAACCTATGACCGAGCCCTAACAGCAGTGACGGTAGCGCGTACAGCTCTGGCCGTGGCACAGCAGAATGAAGACGATACGGTGGTGAAGGCGCCTTTCTCTGGTACCGTGACGATGAAAGCAGCTCAGCCAGGAGAGATCATCTCGCCGGTTTCAGCCGGCGCCGGTTTCACGCGCACGGGGATTGCCACTATTGTCGACATGAATTCGCTGGAGGTAGAGCCTGACGTTAACGAGGCTCTTATTAACCGCGTTCGAGTCGATCAATCTTGCACGGTGACGCTCAATGCCTATCCCGATTGGCAGATACCGGGCCATGTGGTCGCGGTGATCCCGACGGCCGTTCGCACGAAGGCTACCGTTAGAGTCCGGATCGCTATCGACGTGAAGGATTCCCGCATTTTTCCAGGGATGGGCGCTCGAGTAGAATTCCTGCCGGATGCCAAATCAGGGACCAAGTCTAGACCGCAGCCAGCTGGCGTGCTGGTGCCGCCTGAAGCGATTGCCACAACTGGAAATGAGGATATCGTGTTCGTGGTTCGAGACGATCGCGTTGAGCGGCGCGCCGTTAAACTCGGGGAACGGACATCTGCGGGACAACTCGTTCTATCGGGTTTATCAAAAGGGGAGACAGTCGCCGTGAGCGGTCTCGGTAAGCTGGCGGACGGCGCGGAAATCCGGATCGAGCAATAGAAAGCGATCATGAAACAGTAGTTTAGCTGAGGACGTGGGAGAACGTGGGCCACGGCAAGGCGAGCAACGCAGCCGCCGGCCCATTTTGATCGCACCCCTTCGCGGGGTTTTATCTCCATTACTACCGATTCTACTCGAGACACTGAAAGCAATCCAGCCCCGCTTCCAAGGCGAAGTTAGTCTAAACCCGTCACTGACCCAGAATCCTCCCTTGGCTTTTTCCTCTACTTTTTACAGGAATGTTTTCCCTGTCGAGTTGCGACAAAACCCGATATCGAAACTGAACCGGACAAACTTTGACCAAGTCCACGAAAAGATGTCGAAAGAAGAAGTTCAGGCAATCCTAGGGTCGGCCAGTTCCTCCAGCACGGAAGACAAAGTAATCTACAAGCGAACAACTTGGCGGTACGTGCCAGAAAGAGCAAGATCGGGTCTTTTAGTAGCGTGCTGGCATCACTAGCTGACCTGTCATGGAGGCCTGAGATTGATCAGGGACCTACACGCCGCGACCCGTCACGAGTTTTACTACCAGCACGATAACAGCGATTACTAAAAGAATGTGTATTAAACCCCCAGCAACATGGAAAACCGAGAAGCCGAGAAGCCACAAGACGACTAGGATGACGATAATGGTCCAAAGCATAGCTTGTTGTAATTTTCGGAGCGCAACGAGTTCAAGCTCTTTTCTCGCTAAAGCAGAGGAATCTGGTGCCGGGGAACAGTCGCCGGAAATAAGGGATGACGATATGCCTTAACCTCCGGGCGATCGATCATAGGGACCCGAAAACTCAACCGATTAGAAGTCCATTAAAGGCTCGAATTGCGAACGCCAGTTCACTGCTGCCCATCAGCATTCCGCCATACCCAAGTCGGTATGGGCTCCGGACTTAGGGCGGAGCCACTCCCACGCGGCTCCTTGAGGATCGATACCACTTAGTAAACTGAGCAGCCCCCAGCAAGGCAACAATCGACAAGGCGACATCGATCCAACCGGGCACTGCCGGGACGAATGCCAAGAACGCATCAGCAATCGCAGAGACAGCAAAAGCAGCCCCCCACACCGAACTAATAATGGCGCTAGTCCTGAAGAATTGCGGCGAAGTCCAGTGCTCCTGCGGGACACTCTCACGCGCGTACTGTAAAGTGAACGGTTTTCCTACAAGGAGTGAGAAGAGGATGATTGCGAACAGGCCGGCATCAACGACCAAACGCACGGTCGGAACGGTCCAAGGCGGGTGAAAAGCCACTGTGTAAACGGAAAGCAAAGTAAAAAGAATCAGACTCCCTAATTCGAGGATTTTGATGGCTTTGCCGAGCCTCCAAACACGGAAGCAAAGAAGCAATGAGGCCAGAGCTGCGCCCGATAAGCCCGCGACTGGCGAAACCAATCGCATTAGAACCCAGAAAACGATGAATGGCACAAGTCCAAGGAAAATGTTCATGGGGACTGCTTAGCTGAAGTGGGGCAAACGAGGTTCGGGAGGCCAAGAGCAGGTCCCACTGAGCGTATAGGCTGCTCACCGGAGTTGGCCTGTTTTGGTAAAAGGTTCCTTCGATGTGGGATCGAATTGGTGAACATCATTTAGTTCATCGGACGGCTGAACTAAGCCCGTTTATTTTACGTGGCCTACTCGCCATTGTCGAGCCTTTGGCGCAGAATCTGAAGTCCTAGCTCTGCCGGTGAAGATTTGCCGCCGATCATGTTCGTGAGCACGGCAACGCCGAGCTTTTTGGATTCTATAAATCCAACCCAGCAACTTTGCCCATCCAGAAAGGTCCCGCCATCCTTGATCGCAATCGTGAGGCCGGTATCAAGGAATGGGTGGATTTGCCAGCCAAGTCCCATGTCAAAATGGATTGGTTGGCTTTGAGGACACTGTTGTGAAGCAAAGAAACGTTTTTGATGGGTCTGAACGATAGCGGCTCCCAAGGCTTGATCTTCGACCTCGTATGGTTGTACCTGCGCCTTGATCCAGCTGATCATATCTAGGGCCGATGCCTTCAGGTCGACATCTCGTCCCGTTGCCGGATGGCGTTCGCCGTTTTTAAAAACGTAGCCATCTGCTAAAGGAGAACCTTCTGGCGGATTGGCGCTAGTGCCTTTCATGGAAAGAGGGCCAGTTATTTTCTCTTTCAGAACTTGATTATAATGGTCGCCTGCAACGACGAAACCTAACGTAACAAAGCCCACGTTGGAATAGTTCCAACAGGTACCGACGCCGCAGGTTCGGCAGTAACCGTTCAGAGGGTGGGTGGGCGCCCAATTACGCCAGAGTTTCAGGATAGCAGAATCCTCCGGCGGGAGCCGGTCGTGAAACAGATAAGGACCACCATCTCGGCCAGGTCCTTCGACATTTGGAGGAAAACCCGATGTATGGGTGGCTAGATTAACGACCCTGACCCGGCGAAGCTCGGGATTTCGACCCTTGATGGGCAGATGCTCCGCGAGAGGCTCATCTAAGATTTCTGGTCGATAGCCGAGTAAGGTTGAGGTAAAGACTTTGGTGACAGAGCCAATTTCAAAAACCAGTTCCGGACTAACCGGTCTTTTTGACTCAAAGTTAGCGTATCCTTGCGGAAAAATCTGACCAGACGGTTCATGATTTCCGTCGTACAGGCCGACCGCGATTCCAGGCGTCTGCGTATTTTCCATGTGCTTCCGAATCAGCTCGGCAATCGGCCCCTCTCGCACTACCCGCGTTTTGTCCTCACCTGAAACCTGTGCAGAGCTCTCTTCAGCGGCGCTTCTCCTAACCTGAAGCGGGAAGGTGCTAACAAAACCGAGTGAAAGCCCGGCGGCTACACCTTTTTCCAATAGCTCACGTCGTGAAATCCGGACTGAGCTCGCGTCTTTTTCTCCGTCGTTTTGAACCATTTCTAGGGGAAGCTGCCGCAATCGATCTAATCAGATATTGCGCGAGAATTCTGAACTTCATCAGGGTTCGCATCAAGATTTTTCTCTCCACACAACCCCTGCGCTAGGAACAGAGATTGAGGGTGGCCGCAAAGAAGCAGCGGCCGCCTTCAAACCTCGCAGGGAAAGTACTTAGATCCTCTCTTGTGAGGCAAAAACTGGAGGACCGGGACGAACCTCCAGCGGAGGCTCATCCTTAAGACGTAAATCCGTCAAGGGTCTTCTGATCGCTGAATGGGACGATTTACATGACGCCGAGGGAGCAGCGTCGACGCGCTGCCAAAGATCGCCGAGGCCGCGATTTGTGCAGCGAGTTAAAAATGCATTTACTAGTTATTGTCCGAAATCGCCACGATTCATTTGCCTCGATTTGGCAGGTTTTGTGACTAGCGGATGGCCCCTTTCGCCCGGAGAAACGAAATGGCTTGAGTATTGTTTGACTACGCAGGCTCAAAAAGAGAGGCCGCTGTACAAACTCACATTCACGCAACGAGAAACCATGTGAGGTCTCTCGCTGCGGCACCAATGGTCAGAGCGGTTGGAGTTCTGTGCGTCAGCCCGATCATCGACCTTCGTGACACTCGCTCCTGGAATCTTTTGTCGATAGCCGAGGTTGAAACCCTGGGCTGAGTCCTATTGCCCCTTGGGGCAGAGAGCAGATGGTCTGGCGCGCCGCTAATACTCAGACGGGTGATAGAAATCTTACCACCATTAATCAGCATGTCTAAATCGTTCATCGAAAGGTTAGCATTAACTATCCCAATGAGCCATTAACGGCCGGTTCAAAGACAGTTCAGGACATAACTCTTGAGGAAGAGTCGCACTCTACGTGAGCATGGATGTCGAGTCAGCGTTGTGTGGAGTCCAGGGAAATATCCCGATCAACCTATTTACCCGACGTCCGGGAATACGTACACGGTTGTCGACGCGACCGAAGGGAATCAACCTCAAGCCAGAAGATACGTGCTCTTACTATGTGGGCGCGGTTTCGAGCCCCGGATCGAGCGACCCAGAACGTAGCTGGTGGGGATGGGCTAATGGATTTTCAGCTTATGTCAATTGGTATCAGACTGATCAGCACAATGTGATCGGTTACTTAACCGCACAGAACGTTGTGGACCTGGGGAGCAGCGCTCCTGCCGGAATTACTTCGTTCGAAATGCCAGCAGCGCGATTACGAACGTTTACGAGAACTACCTGAACCTGGGCGATTCGCGGAACCAGGGGATTGAATTTGGGGTCAGTTACGTCACTAAAGAATATCGCTGGGGCAAGTTGGATTACGATTTTAGCCTAAATTATCTTTACAATATCAAGTATCAAACAGTCCGAGGCTTAAACTCCAACGGAACATACTTCTATCGCGTGCTCGACTGGCCGATGTTTTCGGCTACCCCGACATCAAGTTCCAGATGAGCCTGTTCTATTCGAAAACCTTGTTTGCGATTGATACCTTTCAAAACCGGTTTGACCCTCCACTATGTTGGATCGGAACTCGATTCCAATAATAGCTACAATGGTACCGATCCGACCGCGACGTTGACCTCGCCTGGATATGTACATCTCATTGGCAGCTGGACGACGCTTGATTGGCAGATCTCGTACCAATTTAGAAAACCTACGGAATCACGCCCGAGATTCCGAAGGCCGGATACGATAAAGAAGGGAAAAAAGTCGTGGGTGAGAAAGCGGTTGCGCCGCCTCCCGAAGGATCGCATTGGGGCATTCGCGATCTGATTGCGAACACCACACTGACCTTCGGCGTCAACAACGTCTTTGATACGCGACCCCCTTATTCTGCCGACTGGTGTCAGAGCTACGACCCATCAACGCGAATTACATCCAGCGCTATTTCTGGATGTCGTCGACAAGAAGTTCTAGGCCGCGGAGGCGGCACGGGGTTTTGCGCGGTCGTTATGGCAAAAACGCTGGGAGCCATTCGCGAGTAAGCAGTAATAGAGTAAGGCAGCAACGTTTGCTGCTTACTACTTACGAGAGCGAAATAGTTGCTCGCGTTGGGCAAGTCCACAAGCCCCGAACGGAGGAGAAAGGCGCCTAGACGGCGCCTTCTTGCGTGGCAATGTTGCGGGTCTCTTGCTCCAAGCGCAGATGGTCCAGCTTGTCCACGGACAAATTGCACAAAAGATCTACCCGCCGGTAGATAAGTTGCGAGACTTTCCAAAAATGGTTGAAAGTATCTTTTTCGGACCCTGAAAAATGTTCGGGATCTGGGGTGGACCAATGAGCCATGATGGGATTTCCGGTCCAAGCCCATGACGGCGTCTGGCCCCTGGCATGCTCAGAGCTGGTGATGATGAAATCGAGAGAGGCGTCTTTAAATTCGTCCCATGACTTAGGCCGGGCATCGGACGCGTCAATCTTGTAAAGTTCCTTAAGTACCCGGAGCACGTAGGGGTTTATCTCCTGCTCCGGATTTATGCCGGCACTGAAAGCCGTAAATTTTCCTTTACCCTGTTTGCGGATGAGATACTCCGCGAAAATGCTGCGGGCGCTGTTTCCCGAGCCGAGGAAGAGAATATTTAGAGGAGAAGGTGCCACGTTGAACTCCGGTTGGGTGGATCTAGCTGCGGACGGATGCAGCAGTAGCGACTTTATAACGGAATAGGCGATCCGGAAAATGACAAATGGCAGATGACAAATTGCGGTCTGTGGACCCGTCGTAAGACCGGCCGATTGTTAAAGGCGGCCCAATCTGTCATCCGTTATTTGTAAGCCACGGCTCATCGCCATGAACGATTTTGGTCATACACCGGTTGAGATCAACCGGTGTCACAGCGCCAACTGACTCCAATAAGTCACCTGATCGCGATGATTGGCAATGAATCTTACTGCGCCGTCCTGAGAGACGACCACTGCAAGATATTCAGGATAATCGCGACAGAGCCGGTAAGCGGTGCGGTGCCGGGTTCCAGCGTGCTCGGCTGACTCTGGAATGGTGACACTAGCTTCAAGATCCATGGCCCGGTAAACAATTTCATTCTCAGTGCCCGGAACTCGGATTTCGACTCCGTAAGCGAGAACCATGAATTGTGGATCCAACAACAAGCAACCGTCAACGGCGGCCATATCTGCTAACCAGCCGGCGGTATCCAGATAACTTGAGGAGAAGCTATAGGGGATCTCGTCATTCCATTTTAGAAACTCCAGCCAGCCTATGGTCTCTTCATCTTTTTTCTCCGCAATCGCGGTAAGCCGGGAGAATAGGTTATCCACCAAGCTCAGATATCCGGTCGACGATTCGTCGACTTCTACCCGATACTTTGCCGTCAGAGCGCCGCCCGGCTCCAGGAGCTGCTCTGAAAGGGGACGAGGTCCAATCACCAAAGTGCCGCCAAGGCGGCGATCCCGGATTATCCGAATAATCCGTCTAAAGAAACTGACGTCGAGTATCTCTCGTAAATCGGACCGAAATTTAACCCGTTCGTTTTGCTGAACTGCAGTGGTACTCTTCCCGTTGGCCGGCGTTTTCAAATGGCGCTGCATCCAATTGGTCGAGAAAACATTGAAAACGTGTTCCTCGATTCGGCCGTTCATTAGTGTGGCCAGCCGTTCCGACCCGAGGTGAACAACCAGATTTCCGGGAGCCCGAACATGGATGATCAGCCATTCCGGGATTGGATGGATCATCCCTGGTAGATCGGTGTGCAGGTCACGCGACCATTCGCCGGTGTTGACCACTGCAGAAATTTGGAAACCGCGCCCCTCGGACCAGGTTACAGCGAGGACCGATCGATAGAAAGTAACCGCGGGGCTAAGCCGGCGAATCTCCTGTTCCTCGAAAGGCCGGGCTCGACTGAGGTTCAACACTCGAAATGAATAAGGAGCGAGGACCACCGGATCGAGGTCGGTCTCCGCACAAAGGGCAATTCGGCAGGTTACCTGCCGCCCTTCCTCGTGTAGCAAGCTGGCTTGATAAGCGACACTAAGGACGCGACCCAAAGCGTCCCGGGAGTCGATGCCGAACCGATAGTTACCTTTGCCGACCCAGGTTGGCCAGAGTTGTCTCGCTAGCAAATCTGGGTATCCGTGGCTCCGAAGCTCCATAACCCTAAACTATGTGCCTCAGGTAGCGCCAGGTGCATCTTTTTTTTGGGGCAAGGGGGAAAAAGCGAGAAATGACGAGAGGCTTTTTTTGGTGGGGCGAGGCTCCCGAACGTCTGAAACCGGTCCGCAGGGGATGCAATCTGCTTTTTAGACCGGATGCCACTATGCCGCACGCCCGCCGAGCCGCGGTCCAGCGTGAGACCCGCCGCACAGCTTCCTAGAGCGCAAACCGCCATCGCATTTTCCTCAATCGCTAGACCGTCGGAAATATGCCACGCGCTGGGCACGGCTCGGCAAGCGCAGTGCGGTAACACATCATGTCTTTGGGGAAAGCCAAGCGCGCTGGGAACCTTTCTTTGACGTTCGGGAGCCTCGCCCCCCTATGGTGTTGTCAATAGCTACCCAGAGTGCTTTAGCGGATTTTCATGTTTTGTAGAGCAACGAAGTTGCCAAAAAAATTGTTGGTTAACGATCGAGCGAAGTTGACGACGGTTGGGACGTTTCCTCTTGTGGCTCAGGTCCGCTAAGCTCGAGTGGGACAAGGCAGCCTCCTATCCGGCATGTCAGGGGTGACAGCGCAAGATGCTCTATACGCATCGCTCAAGAGGAACGAGCGCGCCCAATCTACCAACGAGCTTTAAAAGCCCAGGGGCGAGCACGGGCACGCGCCGCTCCAAAGTCCAAAATTTTTAAGTCCTTTAGTTTAGTGCCAGCTTAGTTTGTCCTTTAAAGGCGGGGGCCTGTTTGCAGGCGCCAGCTTGTTCCTGTTCCCCCCGAACCGGGGTTTGGGGCAGCGCCCCAAGTTAAGATC
>JAFAZK010000176.1 GCA_019239825.1 Verrucomicrobiota bacterium
CTTCGGAATAGTCAGAGGCTTGGGGAGAATCACGACCAAAGGCGAGCGAGAGCTTAAGAGGCCCGAACCTGCCGAGTGACCGAACCCGCGCCGATTCGTCGCGGAAAATCAAGGTCATGCGTGCGCTAGCCGATGCTAGCGAGATTACCGGATTGCCTCGAGGTGCACGAGAGAACGAGCTAGGAATACGAACAGTTCCAGGAAGCATGATACCTCGTGGTTCTCATTTAAAACCTTCCTGGACACCCGTTGAGGTGTCCAGGAAACGGTGAGGGAGGGATTCGAACCCCCGGTGCCTCGCGGCACAGCGCTTTTTCAAGGCGCCGCAATCGACCGCTCTGCCACCTCATTACGCTGCCGTTCAAGGAATCGGAAGCGTTTACGAAGTGACGGAAGCGCCAAATATAATCTAGATACCTTGAAACTTAAACACTGACCGCAATTAGCCACGTCTTCGCGGCTAAGAATCATAGCCTATTGCATCGTGAATCTCGTCCCGGTCGTAGGAGCGGGGGAGAAAGGGCAGCAAATCGACCAATTCAACTTCGATGTCGTCCGTAATTCTGTGGTTAGCGTCCTTCTCCCTGAGCATTGCCAGAAATTCGGTAGGCGGTCGTCAAAGATGTAGCGTTCTTCACCTAATCTAACTCCGATTTTGTGGTCTTCCGGCCACCGAAGGCATCGATATAATCAGGGTCACGTCTTAACAAGCAACATCTCGGAGGGAAAGCGGTGGATTTCGGAGCAGACGTTAGTCTGTCAACGGTGGGCGTCCCCTTAGCCACACTCCGCTCTTCTTCCTCGATGAGATTGTTACCTGTCCAAGACGTGACCCTTTACTTATTTTTAGCCTGGAATCGTAACGTTTCTGAGGAATTCTTGGCTAGGTTTCGTTTAAACCCGGATCTCGAGTGCGCGATGAAAAGAGGGCGCTTTTCCGGGGCGAGGAAGATATCCCACCCGGCAACTTATACGGACGCCGTTGTGGTCACAAGACAGCCGAAAAGCAAAATTATTCGTTTCCAAGATTTCATAATATCCTAAGTTTAAATGCACAAGCTCGAGAGCAGCGAGGGCCTCAATCGTAGAAGGCCAGCTAGCTGAAAGCACCCATCGGCTATCTACTTTCAGCAGCGAGCTCGTGATCAAGCAGATGGCGGCACCATCTCATCACGACATTGCAAACGTCGTCGGGCTGCTCTGGAAAGAGCGCATGGCTGGCATTACTCACTATTTCGGTGGTAACCCTGTCCCCCAATTCGTTACGTAATTCTCCCCAATACTGGGGGGGCTTGAACGGGTCGACCTCTGGAATGATTTCCAGGATGGGAGCAGATCCAGCGGCCCAATATTTCCCCGCTGGAACCGTTGTCGCACTGCTAACCTGCATCCGCATCGTGTCTGGATACCAGCCCTCCAGCCAGACTCTGGGGTCATGACTCGGCGCAAAAAATCCTTTGCGTAATGCTGCTAACCGTTCCTCCACCGGCGACTGGAGATCGCATGCCTGGTGCGGTGTTTTGCTAATCTCAGGGGTCACCGAACTACACTGCGCGGCAGCCAAGATTATTCCGTGCACCATTGAGGGGTGATCGACCGCTATCATGCGGGCAACCCCGTTTCCGAACGCATGACCCAGCACGATTGCCTTGCCACCCGCAAGTTTACGGATTACCAGCGCGATGTCAGCCGCGAGATCATGCAGCGTCAGGCCGTGCATTTTTCCTTCAGAGCCGGCAATGCCTCGAGGTTGAGGACGCAAGATCATCAAACCCGCTGCGGCCAATTTCCTTGCAAAATAATCGAAGTCCTCTCCTCCGCCACGACCGTAGGAAGGTAGCATGATCAAGGCAGGGCCGGTCCCATCGATATACACTTCGAGCTTCAGGTCGACTCCCGGCACGAACTCGCTGCGTCTTTTCTGCGTCACCAATTCTCGACTAGCAACTTTTTCATAGGTGCTTCACCTCGTCTAAGATCGAAGCGCTTCCGGTATCGCCTCAATCTCCACCCGAAGAATTTTGGCGCTTCGCCGAATACCATCGGGTGGTGGCGATGCCGTACCTCCATCGGTCGTGAAATACGCGACCTTGCCATACTCCCCGGAGCGACGGCTCCAAACGGCGCTGGATGGCCCAATCAGCTGCTCGGTGAAAGGCTCTCCCGCCACAATGAAACGCTCACTGTTCTTAGCCGGGTTAAGTGAAACTACCTCGATAGTATTTTCACGATGCGTAGTCAGATAGGCCACTCCGTTATCTTCATCAATGCAAAAGTCGTCTGCCATTCGGCCGGCTGCAACATGTTCCGGCTCTCCGGCCGCATTCAATTTTTCGGAATCTACCTTAACCCGCATGAAAAGTTTCTTAGCGGTTGCCGTATAGTAAATGTAGTTGATCTTCGCTGCATAGCGGATTCCGTTGATTCCCGGCTGTTCGGGTTTCAGCTGACCCGGATAGTATCCCATGCTCTCGTGTTCGAGCCATACCTCTGCCACCGGTGTGCCGCCGCCGCTCGGGAGATCCACTCTCCAAATCAGGCCTGCGAAAGAATCAGCTAAAAGCATCGTGTTAGGCCCAATCAAGCAACTGCCATTCAATGCCCGGACTCTCTTCGGAAATTGAAACACTTGCTTGAGCCTAATCGGTGCCGCTGGCGCCCAACCGCGCAGATCCAGACATTGCAGAAACGCTTCGTCGGTGTCATAGAACCTTCCTGTCGAGATGTAAAAGACGTCAGGTTCCCATTCGACAATGCCGCTAGGTGCGACATCGAACGTATGCAACTTCATTGGTTCGACAGGTTGGTTTTCGTCGGGTGAAGGAATAAACCAGAGTTCCTGTTTATTCCCAACCGTGATCAACATCGAGTTGTCCCGACGAATGGCAATGTTTTCGATGAAGTACGTCGGCGGAAACTCCGCAATCGTCGTTAGCTTTGCTTTTGGTAGAGTCGTCATTGTTGGATGTTCTCCGTATGCAAAAGGTTTTGATTGCTCACAGCCCTTGCCATTTGAGCTGTCGATCATGGGCCTTGTGGCGGTGGCGAGCGGGTTATTCCGGTTCACGGGTGGCGGGCGCATCCGATGGCACGTCGTATGCCATTAGCGTGAACGCGACCATACTGTAGTAGCCGAGGAGCACGGTGAGGTCAGTTAAGCCGTCATTACCGAGCAGTTTGATCGCCCGTTCATACAGCCCCTTGGGGACCACTCGCTCTCCGATTAGAGCGCAAGTGATTTCGTAAATGGTCTGCTCCCGAGCGTCATCGAAGGCGACAGGCAACCCAATGATCATACGTTCGATCTTTTCTGACGGAATACCGGCCTTCTCGGAAATCCACTCATGCTCAGCCACCGGAAATGCGGCCCGCCACTTGGCCACGATTAAAGTGGTAGCAATTTCCCGTTCGGCAGGGCTCATGGAAGATCTTTTCTGATAGTAAGTGCCAACTGGCACCATCAGTTTCATCAAACACGGATTTTCGAGCCAAATCTGGTAGGGACCCGGGCACATCCCCCGTTCCCTCATCACGTAGTCATAACCTTCCCGCTGCTCGGTGGTCATCTCTTTAAACGGAATCCTGGCGTATCGTCCAAACGTCGAATGTGGGTGCATAACCTTTTACTTGATCAACTTCTCAAGTTCTTTCGTTCCATCGGTGACTTTGGTCGTGTCCCGCAGAAGCAAACACTGTACGCTAGTGCGAGAAGTACTTAGTTCCTCTCGCGGCCATAAGAAAAACCTATCAGGACAAAAGGGACCATGGAACTGCGGCACATCCGGTACTTTATAGCGGTTGCCGAAGAACCGAGCTTCGGCCGACTCCGCGTATCACAGCCGGCGGATGTCGTTTTAGGAGGCGAAGCTGCCATACCCTCGACTCCGTCGGATATAAATGACCTGGGCAATCACCCCAATTAGGAGCGTAGCAAAGAGTCCGCCCTGGACCGCCTTCAAAAGCGGGGAATGCAAATCAGTGACAATAGGATGTCCGTCTGGAACCCTCCGCAAGATCTCAGTGAATGTTGGAAGCATCAATAGAAACGCCGTCATACTGAGGGTAATCACCTCAACGTATTTTGTCGCCCGTCCAAGGAAACTTGTCCTGCCGATGCCGTATCCTATGAACAGCAGCACCATCGTTACTATCGCGATAATGTCCGAAGCCGGCATGTGCGCGATGGGAAAAATCGTAATGCTGCCCAAAGCCATTGAGATGAAGTAGGCGATGCCTGGCTTGGACCTAGGCACAATTCGTCCGTGGCGTGCGAACATATAGATAGCTAGGGGAACAGCAGGCAGACTTCCCAACGTGTGCACCCAGCCAAGCGGTGAAACTCCAAACATATCAATTTACTTTCGTTATAGGTTTTTCGGTTTTCACGAACGTCTCTGCTTTCTGTAACTCACGCCCACCGACTAGTTGGTAGGGACCGACTGAAGTTCAGCAATTTGGCAGATCGTGAAGCTATTTTTTTACTAGGAGGGCAAGAACGGGGCGGATGATCTCCGCGAACATTTTTGCGTCGCCGTGGGCACGTGCGGATAACAGCGCGCCATGCACGGAGGCGATAAAAATCTCCGCCTCCACCGCAGCCGGTTTTTCGAGCCGAATGCTCTTATTCTTGACGCCGCGCTGCAGGATGGAGCTAACCCAAGTACTTAAGTCTTGAAAATGCCCTCGAACTTCGACTGCGACCTCTTCCGGCAACACTGGCATTTCGATCGCCAGCAACGCGCAGACGCACATTGGGAGGGAACCGTCGGTGATGCAGGCCTCCCAATATCTCGCATACCGCCGAAGCTGCTCGAGCGGATCTGCCAAACGCCCGAGGTCAGCGAGTCCTGCCTTTACGTTCTGCCGATATTGCAATATTAGCTCGCGAACCAAATTTGCTTTCGTGGGGAAATGGTGATGAATGCTCGCCTTTCGGATACCGACCACCTTCGAAATATCGGCG
>JAFAZK010000184.1 GCA_019239825.1 Verrucomicrobiota bacterium
AATTGAGCCAGCCATTGAGAAGAATCGGTACCGACGCTCCGGACTTCGTCGTCAGTCAAGGTACCCACCAAAAGCAGGGTTTCATGGAGCTCGTCCGCGCTCGTCGCTTGTGGCCAGGCTTCAGCACAGACTTTCTCGATAGCGTTCGCATCGAGAATGCCGAGACCACCATCGGCCGAAGCTTCGCCTACTCGCCGGGTGTATACCGCTTGGGTACGCCGTTCTTCGAGCGGGGCATTGTCCAGAAATGCGTACGGCTTGGCATTCAAAATCTCATGCGCCAGCGGCGACGGTTCCGGCAAATCCCGAGCGATACATTCGATCTCCCCTTTCTCGATGCGTTCGAGCAAATGGATCAACCCTTCAATGTCCATCGCTTCGATCAGACAATCGTCGATGGTCTGTTGGACCAATGGGTGCTCCGGGATCTCTCGGTCGCCAGCGATGTTTTCGAGGCAGGCAAGCTGGTCCGGAAAGATTGCAGCCAGGAGGTTCTCAGATTCCATGCGCTGCAAAGGCGCTGGGATCCGACGACCCGCACGCTGCCGGGGTAAGGCCAACGAACGCCCCGCATTCCAGCGCCATCGAATTCCGAACATCGGTGCATCGAGCAACGCCTGGATCAAAATGTCGCGAACTGTCTTGCTGTTCAGATAATGAAAAACGTCGTCCAGCGGAAATGAGTGCTGCGTACCTAACGAAAGCACGATGGCGTCATCTGTGGCCGCAGCTTGCAACTCGAAGTTAAACGAGCGGCAAAACCGCTTACGCAACGCCAGACCCCAAGCCCGATTCAAGCGGTTGCCAAACGGCGAGTGGATCACCAATTGCATGCCGCCGGACTCGTCAAAGAATCGTTCGAGCACCAGCTTGTCCTGAGACGGAATGGCACCCAGGGTTTGAAACACTGCAGCGAAATAGTCAGCTAGCTGAATGGCCCCGGATTGGCTAAGTCCGGTTTCGCGCTGGATCCAAGCGGTAAGTTGACCACCAGGAACACTGGGAGCGCCGGGAAGTGAGTCCGAGGGCGCTGGGTCAGAAGGTGCACCTGAGTTCCTGGACTCGTCGTGCCCAACGTTCTCCAATTCCGTTACGCTAATCGAAACTCCCGACGGTCCGATCAGCGAGTCACCGTTCTCGGCGTTCCCGGCGATCTCGGCGTTCAACTGTTTTTCGACGTCTCCGCGAAATCTAGAAACGGACTGGGAGAGCTCTGCGGTGCGGCTCGGGGCTTCGCCTAACCAGAAAGGAATGCCCGGCGGTTGCCCGTGCGCGTCCTCTACCCGCACGGTGCCAGAGTTAATCCCGAGGATTCGCCAAGAAGCATTGCCGAGTTGGAAAATATCGCCGGCCATACTTTCCACCGCGAAGTCTTCGTTCACTGTGCCGACAAAGGTCTCGCTCGGCTCAACTACCACTCGATAATCGGCGTTATCTGGGATCGCACCGCCGGACGTCAGGGCCAAAAGCCGGGCGCCACGGCGAGCCCGAACGCGATGATTGATCCCGTCATGATGAATCAATGCGGATCGACGGCCGCGGCGCGTACTAAATCCCTCTGCCAACATCCGAAGCACGTCATCAAACTCTTTTCGGGTGAGATTGCGATAGGGATAGGCTGACCGCGTCAGATCAAACAACGCGGTCTCGTCCAGATCTTCACAGGCAGCGCAGGCAACAATCTGCTGGGACAACAGATCGAGCGGCTTCTGCGGCATTTCCAACAAATCGAGCTCGCCGTTGCGGATGCTGCGAATGGTAGCGACACCTTCCACCAATTCATCTCGGCTCAGAGGAAACAGCCTGCCTTTGGGCAAACCGCCGCGCCGATGTTCGGCTCGTCCCACCCGTTGCAGAAAGGTGGCTATGGAACGGGTCGGACCTAATTGGCAGACCAGGTCGATTGACCCTATATCGATACCGAGCTCGAGTGAAGCCGTCGCAACCAAGGCCTTCAGTTCACCGCGTTTCAGGCGGTTCTCTGCGTCCAGGCGTAGTTTGGCGGAAAGGCTCCCATGATGAGACGTGACTTTGTCTTTGCCTAATCGTTCGCAAAGATGGTGGGTCACGCGTTCGGCCAGGCGCCGAGTGTTAACAAACACTAACGTTGTCCTGTGCTCCGCGACCAAGTCAGCCAAGCGGTTGTAGACCTCGGCCCAGACCTCGTTCGACATGACCGCATCCAAGGGCGAGCCCGGCAATTCGATAGCGAGGTCGAGCTTACGGGTGTGTCCGCAATCGACTATTGTGCAACGAGCGTTGCCGGCCTCGTCCAGGTTCTTTGTGCCCACCAGAAAACGCGCCACTTCTTCCATCGGCTTTTGGGTGGCCGACAACCCGATCCGCTGCAGAGGATGGTTGGTCAGGGCCGCCAATCGCTCGACACTAAGGGCGAGATGCGATCCGCGACGATTGCTGACTAGGGCATGAATCTCGTCCAGGATCAAGGTTCCAACGGTTCGTAAAAGCTTCCGGCCAGACAGCGAGGTCAACAGCAAATAGAGCGACTCCGGGGTAGTAACGAGAATATGAGGCGGTTTACGAACGATTGCCTGGCGCTTGGCTGCCGGTGTATCGCCGGTTCTGACTTCCGCCCGGATATCGATGTCGCGGTCACAGCTCGCTCGCAAGGCAGCACGAATACCGGTTAGCGGTTGGTCCAGATTCTTATGGATATCGTTGCTAAGCGCCTTGAGTGGTGACACATACAAAACGCGGGTCTCATCGGTGAGAGTTCCATCCAGCCCTTCCCGATAGAGCTGATCCAGGGACGCCAAGAAGGCAGCCAGGGTTTTACCTGAACCTGTGGGCGCAGCCACTAATGTATGCGCTCCGGAGTGAATCGCCGGCCACCCGAGTTGCTGCGGCTCGGTCGGTGTGCCGAAGGTTCGTTCGAACCAGGTTGCAACCGCCGGATGAAATTGGAATGACTGCATGGCGTGGCCAGTAAGTTAGACCAGACTGGGGGTAATGGCGAGTGGAGCGACCTGCTTGGTAGGGCGAGGCCCCCGAATCACCTGAGGATTTTAACGAAGGTACTGACTGGGTGAGTGCCAGGGCGAGGCTAGACGGATGGGCGTGCCGAGGCGTGGGCCTCTCGCGTGGTCAGTATAGTGGTTGGGCTTGAGAAAATGGTCGCATGCATCGGCCGAAACGAGGTGTTTCACGTTGGCCACACGATAGATCGCGGCTCGGCGGGCGTGTTGGTATAGCCGAGCGATGGGCCAGGGCGAGCCAATACCTTCGCCAAAATCACACAACCGTTAGGGAGCCTCGCCCCACCAAGTATGCTATCTAAAAGTACCTATCCCCCTCGATATGGCCTTGGCCGACTATTTTCCCGCGGCCGTCGATGAGGTAAAATTTGCCGAGTTCGTCGTCCTCGTCTTTGAGATCAACGGCCCAATAGCCACCTCCCGCAGCGGTGGGATCGGTGCGCCAGGTTGACCGGGTTACCTGAGTGAATTCAGGGTTCTTGCTTGCCTCGATCGCGATCGCAATCGCGCGCTCCTTAGTGATCACCGCAGCCGTCTTAGGCGCCTCAGTCTCGCAGCCTGCCAAGAAAAATAGCGTCAAGAAAAGGAGTACATACCGCATCGGGCGATATTATTGACTTAAGGACGGAGTTTTCCAGTTGAAATCGGCGCTCGTGCGCGCAACTCTGGGGCGCTCGAGAAGAAGTGAGACGTGAGAAGTGAGAGGTGATTGGCGGCTTTTCGATGTCGACGTGTTGGACATGGCGACCTATCCACCGTAGCAACGAGCTGAGGTCGACCGGAAGCTAGGCGGCTCCACGATTTACGATACACACTCAGATGACCGCATGCGGACAAGCTCTACCAATCACTAGTCACTAATCACCAATCACCTCAAATGGGTTCACTGGCTTACTTGATGGGCATTGGACTGGCCGGCCTAGTGCTGGGTTCATTTGCAGGATGCTGTATTTACAGGCTGCCACGCGAGATCTCGCTCTGGAAACCGGCGCGTTCTTTCTGCCCTCAATGCCAGACACAATTGAGAACGATCGATAATATCCCCGTTATCAGCTGGTTGCTATTACGGGGTCGATGCGCTCATTGTGGCAGGCCGATCTCGGCCCGGTATTTGTTCGTCGAGTTGCTTACCCTGGCCCTCTTTGTGGCTTTTTCGATTCGGGTCAGTTGGCCGGTAGTCATTGCAGACCTGGCTTTGGCTTTAGTTCTTGTAATCGCAACATTCGTAGACCTCGAATTCCTGATTATTCCGGACGAGATCACATTCTTCGGAATTGGTCTGGGGCTGGTCTTCAGTTTTTGCCTGCCATCATTGCATGCCGTCTCCTCGGGGCTGACGAGCGTTGGCCTGAGTCTAGCCGGGTGTTTAGTTGGCGGCAGCATTCTCTATCTGGTGAGCGAGGGCGGAAAGTTGTTGTTCGGACGATACAAAATATTGCCCCCCGCCCCGGTGCGATTCTCACTCGAAAACAGCACAACAGAAAATCCGCGCATTCTGTTGGACGGCGAGCCGTTCGACTGGGCAAGCCATTTTTTCCGTTCGCGAGATAAGATTCTGGTTCGAGCCACCGAGGTAACCATCAATGGGGAGAAATGCCAGAATTTGGATCTTCGTTTTTTTCACGATCGACTCAAAACCGCGCGACATGATCTTCCTTTGGAAGAGATCCGAGAATTGTTCGGGCGGACCAATCGGGCGGAGTTTCCACGCGAAGCCATGGGCCTCGGCGATGTGAAACTGGTTGCCGCCATTGGGACGTTTGTGGGCTGGCAAGGAGTTCTCTTTACGATCCCGATTGCTGCCTTTCTAGGTTGCGCTTTTGGCATCATCGCGATTCTGCTTCGGCACAAGAGCTTGTCAGTCCGGGTTCCATTCGGTCCATTTCTTTCGGCCGGAGCTGTGCTCTGGGTGCTTTGCGGGCCGGAATTGGTGGGGGTGTACGAGCGTCTTATGGGGCTGTAAGCCACATAATCGTCCTCGGGCTCGTGCTCGTGCTCGAAGGTTCGTGTTGCGGTTGATGCTGCCCGATAGAGGCGGAAAGAGCGCACCGCAAACATGCAATGAATAGGACCTATGGGACCAATGGGACTTATAGGTTCGGACAAGCGCCGATGTGTGGCCGAGCGATAGACCACGGCTCGGCCCGCTAAACGGCCTAACTGTGCTAGTAGCCGGGCAATATCGGGGGCTTCGCTCAATCGCGGTATCCTTCGGGAGCCTCGCCCCACCAAATGACCAGTGATCCCCCACCTCTCACTTCCCACCGCCGCTGCGGAGCAGCGTGCGGGCGTGTTCCAACGCCGACGATGTTCTGCCCCCTAACATCCTGGCTAACTCGTGGAGCCGTTCGTTGCCCTGCACTTCTTGAAGGGAAGTACGGGTTCGTCCGTCGACGACTTCCTTGCTCACAAAGAAATGGGTACGGGCGCCGGCTGCTACCTGGGGCATATGGGTAATCGCAACCACTTGCCGGTTTTCGCCCAACGTCTGCATCTTCTTTCCAACCGCAGAGGCAATCTCACCTCCGACATTGGCGTCGATCTCGTCGAACACCAATAAACCGATCAAATCCTGCTGGGCTAAAGCCGTTTTGATCGCCAGCATCACGCGAGAAATTTCTCCGCTGGAAGCGATTGCCCGGAGCGGTTTCAAAGGTTCGCCCGGATTGGGAGAAAAGAGAAATTCGACTTGATCAAGCCCGCTCTTATTCGGTTCGTTCAGAGCTTCCCAAACGATGTCGAAGCTCGCCTGAGCAAACCCTAAGTCTTGCAAGTGTCTGCGAATGCTTTCGGCAAGTTCCACCGCGCCGGCATGCCGGATCCGGGTCAACTTGTGAGCGATCGATCTTACTTGCTGGCGAAGGCTTTCCGCGTCGAGACGCAATTTTTCCAGAATCGATTCCCGATGTTCGCTTCGGCTAAGCTTGGTCTCCAGTTCGCCGGCGAGCTCCAGTAAACCTGCTTCGTCTCGTCCGTGTTTCCGACTGAGTCTTTCCAATAGGTTCAGCCGTTCTTCGATCATTTGAAGCGCTGCCGGATCCAGATCAACCCGTTGCTGATAAGACACCAAAGACCGTTCCAGCTCCTCCAACTCGACGGTGGCACGTTCGTGACCTTGGACAAACTCCTGCGTTTGCCCATCGATCTTTTCGAGTTCACGGAGCAGGCGGGTCAATTCCCCCAGCTGGGTCAACAGAGCGTTCTCCGATTCAGACAGCAGGGCGATACCGGCGCCAGTCAGCTCCAAAATTCGGCGCCCATTTGCTGCAACCGAGTATTGTGACTCTAGTTCGGCGCGCTCACCAACCCGAATTCCGGCGCCACGAATTTCGGTTAGCTGATGCCGCCACAGATCCAGATTGCTACCCCCCGACTCGGCCTCGAATTCGTGCAGTTCTTTTTGGGTTTGTTGCCAGCGCCCGAATACCTCCGGATAAGAACGAAAGAGATTCTCGTTTCCCGCGAACGCATCCACCAAACGGAGCTGATATTCCTTGGAGAGCAAAGATTGATGGTCGTGCGGTCCGTGCAGATCGACCAGACCGTCACCGACGTCTTTCAGGAATCCTAAGGTGGCCTGACATCCGTTGATGAACTGGCGATTGGTGCCGCTTACAGATAACACTCGCCGAATGAGGAGTTCGCCGTCCTCGCACGGATCAATCCCTTCTTCAGCCAAGAGTGCATTAATACGGTCGATGTCCTCCAGATGGAACAATGCTTCTACGGAACATTGCTCTTCCCCCGTCCGGATAACGGATTTGTCAGCCCGTTCACCAAGTATCATCTTCAACGCTCCGATGATAATCGACTTACCCGCACCGGTCTCACCGGTGACGGCATTAAACCCGGCTGCCAGCTCCCAATCGAGCTGTTCAACCAAAGCCAGGTTACGGATTCGCAGTGATCGGAGCGTTGCGGGCACTGGCAGGTTATGTAAGGGTCCGGCGACCTTTTTTCAATAGATGCTGACGGCCACCTTTTTGGGCACAGGAACCTCCGTAGGTATACCGGTTCCACTATGTGACTGTTCGGTCTGCCGGTCCTCGGATAGTCGGGACCAGCGCTGGCGGTCCTCCGTGTATATTGAGACCCCTAGCGCGAGTTGGGTAATCGATACCGCAACCGAATTCCGGCTACAGGCCTTGCGGGCAAACATCACACGGCTGGATGCTGTCATCTATACTCACGCCCACGCGGATCATATTCTAGGGTTCGACGATCTTAGACGGTTCAGCAGCGCGAACGGTGACGAGATGCCGATCTATGCATCCCGGGAGACACTCGAACATCTGTCTCGCACGTTCGAGTATGCCTTTAGCGGAGAAGCCAGGTTCCCTGGATACGTTCAACCCGTGCCGTACACTATCGAAGGACCTTTCAGGTTGGGTGACAATGAGGTGATCCCAATCCAGGTCGAACATGGCAAGATTCATACATTGGGATTTTTGATTCGACAGCAAGGGCGCCCAATCTTTGGATACGTCAGCGATTGTAAGATCATTTCCGACCAAGGATTACACGACTTAGCCGGAGTCGAAGTATTGGTACTAGGGACTCCGCTGAAGATGTCACGCTTCTCGCACCTTAGTATTTCCGAGGGACTAGGGCTGATTTCGTTGCTAAAGCCAAAACGCGCGTTTCTCACGCACCTTAGCCACGATGTTGGTCACGTCGAGACTAGCAAGACGCTCCCAGAACCGGTCTCTTTGGCATACGATGGGTTGCGATTGGAACTGTGATCCGCGCAGCAATAAGACAAAACCTCGCGCAGAGGTCGCGGCGGACGCAGAGGTAAGAGAACGGCAATTGTCCACTACCCAAGCCGGGAGCCGCATTCCGCTCGCCCTCACCCCGGAATGAGGTGCAGCGGGCATCGCGTCTTTGGTCCGAAACCGCGTTGTTAGCTGCGGCTCCCTTGAGCGTTCGGCAGCTCCATAGACGTGCGATCTCACGTTGCGCGTTCACGGTTTTCGGGGCGTCGCAGCAGTGGCACAATCAATCCCGTTGCTCGCACTCTTTGGTCAGGCGCTCACCACGACACGACACACGCAATGCAACGCCCCTCCGTCGGGGCTCCGGTACAGCGCTAAGATCCGACGTATCATTTCTTGCTTCCTGAGCCAATACGATAACAATTCTATAAAATGTTGTTTAATTTGCTTGATCACATAACTTCCCACATTATTGTTATTTTCTGTGGATTCGTTCCAGTCGCTTTATCTTCGGGCTTTAGAGATCTCTGCGGTTGAGGAACAACCGGCGATCAGCCGGCGCTGGTCCGAGCTTGAATATCAGGCGCTTTGGTATGCGGGAGCATTCGGCTCAAACTTTCGCGCGACCAACGGTTCCCTAGTCGAGGTTATCCAGTTCGGATTTTGGAACCGGGAACCGGGACCTGACTTCGTGAATGCGGTTATCCGAACAGATGGCGCCCAAGAGTTTAAAGGTGATATCGAGCTGGATATTAACGTGGCGGACTGGGAAAGGCACGGGCATGGCAGCAACCCCGCTTTTCGAAATGTCGTTTTGCATCTTTTCTTACAGAACTCAGGTTCTGATTTTTTTACCCGGACCCTCGACCACCGAGAAGTGGTGCAAGTTCAACTCAAGACCACGGGACTGGCGGTAACAGATACCGAATCCACCTTAGCAAAGCCTGGTGCTTGTTGCGGTCCGCTGTCTAACTTGCCGAAGGCTCAACTGGACCAGGTCATTGAGACTGCAGCCAGAATTCGTTTGGAAAGGAAGGCACTGGCGTTGAGACGCAGCATCCGAATCCATGGAATTGATGAGGCGCTTTTCCAGGCTCTCGCGATTGCGCTAGGTTACAAATGGAACAAGATCCCTTTTCTCATTATCGCCCAGAGGACAACGCTCGCCCGACTGCGATCCGATCGCGCAGTGGCAGAAGCCATCCTTTTTGGTTTATCCGGTTTCTTGGAGCAATCGCTTTCCGCAGATCAAGAGGAAGACCACTACCTAAGCGCTTTGTGGACGCACTGGTGGAAGTTGAGAAGCGAGTTACACGACCTGGTATTGCGAGCGGACCTCTGGCGACTAGGCGGCAGCAGGCCGAACAATCACCCACACCGACGGCTCGGCGCACTGGCGCAAATCGCATCTGGTTGGTCTGATTTTCGAAAACTGACTACGGATCTGGACGCAGCCGCTAACTGGTTCCAACAACTGTCGCATCCGTTCTGGGACTTTCATTACACCCTGCGATCAGCATCCTCATCCCGGCGAATCAGTCTCATTGGCACCTCCCGAATCAAAGACATCGTAGCCAATGTCTTATTCCCCGTGCTGATGATTTCAGGCAATGCCGATTGGACGGCGTTTAAGTCTATGCGAGCCGAGCTTGGGAATACTCTTTTGGAGATTGTTTGCTTGCGTTTATTCGGGGATATCGATCGCGGCGCACAGCATGCCCATTTTCTGTATCAACAGCAG
>JAFAZK010000238.1 GCA_019239825.1 Verrucomicrobiota bacterium
AGTGAGTATTTTTTCATAATGATGCGTTTTCGCCGCTGACGTCCTCCTGAGAAACGCAGACGAGTTCCAATAGAAGCCCACCACTCAAAACCACCCACGTCCTAACAGGCGAATGACTGCGACTCGCGCAGGATTAATCCGTGTAAAAGGCAGCCAAGTCTAAGCCGGAGAGCGTGAACTTTTTGTTACCTAGATTGCAATTTTGTAATTCTATCCTCGGGGGCTCAATGATTTGCCTTGCCGTCCCCATGCGAAACTTCATTCTGCTGCCATGTCACCGGAGGTTCAGAAACTCTTTTCCCCGGAGATCCGCGACCAATGTTTCTTGAGGTTCAGAGTTACGGCTGCCCGGCTGATTTCTAATTGGCACTCTTTTACCTTCGAAGCCGAGACGCCGGCGGGTCCTTGCATCCTGAAAATCACTCACTCGTCTCATCGCACCGACGATCAGCTGGAAGCGGAAACTGATTGGGTGTTCTTCCTGGTCAGTAACAGCGTAGGTGTGCCCCGCATTAACGCCTCCCTCAACTCATTGTGGGTAGAGCGTGTTCCCGTCGGCGACAGCTATTTTTGCGTTGTTAGTTATGAGAAACTGATCGGTGAGCCAATCGGAGACAGTCTTTGGAACGAGACGCTTTTCCGCCGCTGGGGCGCATTGATGGGGAAACTGCATCGTTTATCCCGGAAGTATGTTCCCAAGAAGCGGCGCTACACCTGGTATCAATCGGATTTCCTGAATCTGGAGACCTATATCCCAACCACCGATCGAGAGATCCGGAATAGGGCAGAACGCGTAATCCGATGTGTAAAAGACCTGCCTTTGTCCGATTTTCAATACGGGTTGATTCATGCCGATGTCTATCAAGAGAATTTGTTTTGGGCGAAGGGTGATCTCCTGCTGTTCGACTTCGACAATTGTGAGTACGGCCACTATATCTCTGATATAGCGATCGCACTTTATGCAGCGTTATGGCGAGATCTCGATCAACTCAACCCGGCCCAATTTTCGGAAAGGTTCTTGCGCGCCTTAATGCTGGGCTACCGGGAAGAACATGCGCTCTCACGCACCGAAATAGAGGCATTGCCACTCTTTCTCCAGCTACGCGAAGTATTGATCTACACGGTAGCGAAGAAGATGCTCGACGCTAACAATTTGACTCCAATTCAAGCCAAATTGCTTGCAGAACGCGGCAATCGAATTCGCAAGAACCAGCCAATTGTGGATCTGCGGCCGGTGTTGAATTCGTTGTGACGTTTGAGACCCCCCGGCGCTGAAGGACACAACAACATCTTCGGCCGCCACTTTTCCTCCTTCGTCTCACTTTCCCAGAAACTACGGTGGACCTCGCCGGAGCGGCGCCAACCCAGGGCTAGAAGCCCTGGGCTATATTCTGTAGCCGCTCCGCGGCAAAATCGGTTTCACCGACCAACCAATCAGCCCTTTCGGCAGTCACTAGTCACCAATCACACTGGCGAGCTTTCACCCTTCGACGCGCTTTATACCCGCCCGTATCCAGCCCTCCGCGTCACGCCCTCACCTCTTACCTCTCACCTTTTGCCTCTCACTACTCATACCGTAGCGCTTCTATCGGATCTAAAGAGGCCGCCTTATGCGCCGGGTACATGCCGAAGATGAGGCCGATCGCCGAACAGACAAAGACACCCGCGATGGACCAACCCCAAGGAAAAACCACTTGGGCTTTGACGTATGCGGCGAACCCGTTGCCGGCTGCTACCCCGAGAATGATTCCGCTGAAGGCGCCCATGAGCGATAGAAATAAAGCTTCTAGGAGAAATTGGAGTCGAATATCGCGCTGTCTGGCTCCTAACGATTTGCGTATTCCGATCTCTTTTGTTCGCTCCGTTACGCTGACTAGCATGATGTTCATGATCCCTACACCGGCAGCAATCAAAGCGATCGTGCTGATAACAAAGGCGCCAATCCGTACCATACCGGCAATGTCATGGAACGCAGCCGCTAACGAGTCGTTGCTATAGATCTCGAAGTCGTTCGAGTCTTCCGGCTTCAGCTCGCGCGCCTTGCGAAAAGCGCCGATCGCGTAACCCATGGTTTTTTCGTAAACGAGCTGGTTCTGGGCTTGGACGGCGATGTTCAGTGACCGATTGGCAGAACCATAGTTCTCGAAGAATCTGGTGATGGGAATGATGACCTGATTATCTTCATTCGCGCCGAAAGCCTCTCCTTTCGGGGCAAACGTTCCCACTACTTCGTAGCTTCTTCCATCCAAGCGAATCGTTTTTCCGACCGCGCCTCCTTCTGGAAAAAGGCGATCGAGCACGGCTTTACCAACCACACAAACGTCGCGGGCGAGCTCCACGTCGTTCGGGGTGAGATTGCGGCCATTGTCAATGGCGAAGTTGTTTGAAACGATAAATCCTTGATTGGTGCCACAGACTTCCAGATTGGGATTGGTCTTCCGATTTTCGAAGACCGCTTGCACATTCTCATCGAAAACCTTTGGGGTGACCAGTTGAACTCGATCGCCGACCAACCGGACAAATTTGAGATAGGTCTGGTAATCGATGTTCCGGCGGTTCTTGTAACGTTCTTCCCCCATCACATGGATGGTTCCCGGATACTTAGCGAACTGAAAGATATTGGCTCCAAGGAAGCTCAGGCCGGTCTCAATGGAACTCTGCAACGCAGAAATGGTAGTCATTACGCTAATGACCGAGAAGATCCCGACAGTGATTCCGGAAATGGTCAATGAGGATCGCAGTTTGTTAGCTCCCAGCGAACTCCACGCCATCTGGATAATTTCGAGCGTTAGCACAGTTTGCGGTTAAGGGTTAGCGGTCACTCTGTTTCCTATTATCGTCCTGGTACTCGTCGTCGTCCTCGTCCTCGATCGGGCGGTCTTCAATCGTAGGGCCAGGGTAAGTGGAAACAATGCGTAGGGTCGCGCCACGGATAGGACTTATGGGACCCATAGGACTTATGTGAGTGCGCGGTCTCATACGGCTCACTCGTATCGCAGCGCTTCGACTGGGCTAAGCCGGGAGGCTTGCCAGGCAGGAGCGAAGCCGGAGATCACTCCGGTGATCACAGAAATCAGGAGGGCTACGATAACTAGTCCCGGTGAGAATGAGATCGGGAAGGAAGGGAAAGCGATCGTCACTAGAGCGAATAGCAGGAATGACAGGACTAAGCCAATGACACCCGCTAAGAGGCAGACGGAGACTGCCTCGATCAGGAATTGAAGAAGAATGGTGCGACGCCGAGCTCCTAAGGCTTTGCGAGTCCCGATCTCTCGGGTCCGTTCCTTCACGCTGACAAAAGTGATATTCATGATTCCGATCGCGCCTACGAATAACGCGAGTCCGGTAATGAATAGACCGGCAATTGCCAGGCCGGCTTTGACCGGACCCAGCGTCGAGCGGAATGCTTGTTGCTCGTTGATCGTGAAGTTATCTTCCTGCTCCGGCAATATCCCTCGAATGCGTCGAACATCGCTACGCAATTCTTCCCTGGCTTCCTGTATCCTTTTCTTGTCCTTGACTTTTACCCGGATAGAGGCGTTCTCGGCGCCGGTCTTGAAATATTTGGAATAAGCGGCCAGTGGGATCACGATCTGTGAATCGAAGCTAAACAGGCCGAGAAAAGAGCCCTGTTTTTCGAATACTCCGACGACTTCGTATTCTTGCTCGCCTATCCGGATTCTCTTACCGACCGGATATTCTCCACTAAACAGGCCTTCAGCCACATCGATTCCAATCACGCAGACATTCCGGCCACCTCGGCTCTCAACTTCATCGATAAATCGGCCATCGCGGCAATTAATCGGAATAATCTCAGCGTACGCGTCGGTGGTTCCCATCACGTAAACGTTCGTGAGTTGGCGTTTCCCATAGGTCGTAGTTGCGAAAACGCTGGGCGCGGCTACGGCGACTTGCAGCAGTGAATCCGGGGTATCCGCGATGATCGTGTTTAAGCTATCGGCCATTCCGGGCTTGATGTCCGGCCGGTTCTTGTAGCTCCAAAAATCGTCGATCGCTGTCCAAGGATATTGCTCGACGTAGAGAACATCCTCTCCCAGCATATTCATGCTCTGATCGAAACCGGTATCGATGCCTTTAACGGCGATGCCCATAAGGGTCACGGCAATAATGCCGATGATCACGCCCAGGCCGGTCAAGAACGAACGGGTACGGTTCGCGCGGAGTTGTTCCCCCGCGATCCGGGCACTTTCTGCAAATTCCATCCAAGCCCGCATAGCTTAAAAATGGTCCTCCATTTTTGAGCTATGCGGGTTATTGCGGAGGGCTGGCGTAGCCGGCATTCTGCAGCCATAGCAGCGTTGCTGACAAATCGTTCGCGATTTGTCAGCAACGCTGCTCATCACTCTCGATGATGCCATCCCGTAACCGAACGACTCGGCGAGCATGTTCAGCGATCTCTTCCTCGTGGGTCACAATCACGATGGTGTTACCGTTTTCGTATAGCCTGCCAAAAAGGCCCATGATCTCTTCTCCGGTCCGGGAATCGAGATTGCCGGTAGGCTCGTCGGCGAGAATAATCGATGGCTGATTAACCACTGCTCGAGCGATTGCCACCCGCTGGCGCTGGCCGCCTGACAGCTCATTCGGCTTGTGGTACATCCGATCCGCCAGACCTACCGCCATCAAAGCTTCCGCGGCTCTTCGCTGCCGTTCGTCGGGACTAACTCCCGCATAAATTAACGGTAGTTCGACGTTCTGTAGGCTGGTCGATCTAGGTAGGAGATTGAACGTCTGGAAAACAAAACCAATCTCCCGGTTCCGGATCTCGGCTAATTCGTCGTCTTCCATGCTGGCCACGTCTTTGCCGTTAAACTCATATCGGCCAGAACTTGGGGTATCGAGACAACCCAGCATATTCATCAGAGTCGATTTTCCACTGCCGGATGGCCCCATCACCGCCAGATATTCGTTTCGACCAATAAATAGGTCGACCCCCCGTAACGCCTGGATAGTGGTCTGGCCCATGACGTATTCTTTTGTGATCCCTTCGATCCGAATCACAACATCCCCGCTTGGTCGAACCACAGGAACCGAGCTACCGATCAGGGGACTACTTTGCATCTTGCGGTTTCTCGAGCTCGACCTTTGAGCCGTCCTTTAAATCTTTGCTAATGGCGGTATAGGGGCCGCTAACTACGAGATCTCCTGCTTTTAAGCCCGAGATAATCTGAAGATAGTTGTCATCGGCAATGCCAGTCTCGACTCGAACCATTTTCACGGTGGCTCCCACCTTGACAAATACCACGCGTTCCAGCTTCCTGCGTTCCTTCCGTTCGAAGTCGGTGGTAGCCACGCCACCCTGATCGGCCAGCTGTTCATCTTTCATCTGATCCGCTGTCTTGCCAGTTTCTTTGTCGCGCACCGTGACCGATTGAATCGGCGCGGAGGTCACTTGAGGGGCGGTCTGCGTTTCGATTTCAACCGTCGTGCTCATCCCCGGACGAACCCTCAAGTCTGGATGAGTTACCTGGATCCGGACTTCAAAATTGGTAACCTCTTGTTGCGTCCCTTGATTCTGGATCGTTGCGGTACTGGCGATTCGTTTAACCGTTCCGTGGAAAATATGGCCTGGGTAGGCATCAACGCGCACTCGCACGGGATCCCCCATCTTCACATTCACAACATCGTTCTCGTTAACGTCGACCCGAGCCTCTAGAGAATCCAAGTTGGCGACGCGCATAACCTCAGTCCCGGCAAAATCTCCCGTGGCCACCACTCGTTCTCCAAGCTCGCTATTTAGCGCGCTGATGGTTCCGTCGATTGGAGAGTAGATCACGGTCTTGTCCAGTAGGACCTTGGATTGCTCAAGCGAGCTTTGTTGAGCTGCAATGCGATGCAAAGACGACTCATAAGCTGCGTCCGACATGAGGCTCTTCGTTTGAGCAGCCTTAAAATCCGTCTCCGATATTAACCGCTTTTGGAACAGCTCCTGCGAACGGCGATAATCGAGCTGATCATTTAGCATTTGTGACTTACGCTCAAGAGAGTCGGCTTGAGCAGAGCTAAGTCCGGCTTCGGCTTGCCGGACCTGGGCGATATAATTGTCCGGCCGAATCTTTACCAGCAGATCGCCTTTCTTGACCTCTTGGCCGTCGATTACCGGCAACTCAATGATTTCACCGGCAACTTCCGGTGAGATTTTTACCTCTACATCCGGCCTGATTTTTCCCGTTGCTGAAACCGTCTGAATAATATCACGAATCGCCACCGGCTGTACCCGGATCGTAATTCGCTTCTCTTGGTTAAGTAATAAAAACCCAACGGCCACCGCCGCCAAAAGAAACGCGGCTATAACCAGCCGTCGCCGCCATTTCGGACGCTTTCGCTTGATTGCCGCTAAGGGCGGCGCCGCGATCTGCTTATGCATAAAATCGACCTGTTCGGCAGCACCTAACAATCAACAGGGTACCCACACTAGCACGCTTAGTCGAACCCAAACGGTACGGCGATACCCCTCCCTGCTCTCTCAAAATAGACAGACTTAGGACCTTCAAGGTTTCAAAAAAGTAGGCTAAAGGGTAAAGTGTTTAATCGTCATCGGTCCCCAGGAGAAACCGAGGATCGCAGTACTGAAGAACTGGAGCATTGGCGGCTTGGTTGTGTGGAGTCGATTTCGTGGACGAGTCTGACGAAGGTTTTGTCCTGAAGGGACTACAGGACTCAGCCCGGGGTTTTAACCCCGGGAACACGTCCAACAAACGCCCCGCCCTGAAGGGGCGATAGATATGTGTGACCGATTTTGGTTTGGCGAGCCTCTTTTTACCTGAGCTTCGGTTCTGCCGCCCCTTCAGGGCGGCGGTTCTTTCTTAATCGCACCTGGGGTTAAAACCCCAGGCTCAGTCCTTAAGTCCCTTCGGGACAAAAGCCTGGACACCTCTCCACATTTTCGACTCCACTTCTGTTCCCTCCGAGTGTCACGAGCACGAGCACGACACAGCGACACGCCCGACACGCCGATACGCCCCCTTGCATCCCGTCTGCAGACTGATTACTTCCATTTCATTCATGACCTTCGGATTCCTAGGATTTGGTAAGATGGCTTTAGCCCTGATCCAGGGCATGCTGAAAGCCGGCTGCTGTCGCCCAGAGGACATCGTCGTCGTTAATC
>JAFAZK010000042.1 GCA_019239825.1 Verrucomicrobiota bacterium
GCAGGATCTCTAAGATCCGGTGTCCAAGTGGATTCATGTCAGGGGGTCCTTCAGAAGATAATCGTATTCCGATGGATAATCGGTCCTTAGAAAAACACGGTCCTTCAGAAACGATCGGCTTGCCGTGCTCACGGATATCAAGCCACCCCAGTTTGGCACGTAGATTTTAGTTGTCCGTTCCGGGCGAATCTGGCTGGCCCCCGAGCAAAACGGAAATCGAAACCGCGGGTTAGAGCTGCCAAGGAAGCCGAAGACGGGCGAGAGATGGGCGGTGCTGGATTGAAGGAACAATCGGGACTTCCCGGCGAGAAATCTTCGGACTAGCTCAAACAGATGACAGCCGAAAGGCGCGCTCTGAGCAAGCTTCGACGGTGGCCGGGGCAGTTGGCGATTAACGGGAAATTGTGAATAGCTGGTTCTGCCAGATGCGAACGGCGAGCGAATTGAATCTCGAATCAGCAGGTATCTCGAAAAGATCGCTTCCCTTCCCTTCCACGCGCTAACGCTTGCCTGTATTGAGCTCGTCGAGATGCTCCGGCAGACTTCTCACTTCTCACTAATCACGTCTCACCTCTCACAGCCAAGCTTTGCTTGGCTAGCGAGCGTGGTTCTTCTTCTCCAGCCTGACCTGCTCCCCTTCCCGGACCGCCTCAATCTTCCTTCCCTCCCGTTCTCCGCGGCGAATCAGATCGCGAATGAAAAGGCGCTCGAGGATTGGAATCAGCGTCATTGAGAGAACAAAAAGGATGCTGGCGAGTGCTCCAAGATTAAACAAAAGGCCTACCACCGGATTAACGTGCCCGAAGGTTCTTTGTAGCAACGGCAGCGTGTAGGGACTCAGCGCGCGGTTAACCTGCTGAACGAGCGGATGAACGACCGGTAGGTTGTACTGCCAGCCGAAGAACGCAGCGATCGCGAGACCGCCCCACAAAAACGCCAGCGTCTCAAAAGCTTCCTGAGCCGGCGTCTTGGATTTTTTTGGCAGTTGGTCTGGCATCGGAATTTTCAGGCGTTCTGTTTAAAAGAGCATTTCATCCAGCTCCGGCCGTTCGACCATCGCCGGCCGCTCTGAAAAGCGATCGCTTCTACTAAGTAACGATTAACGGCAGTACCATTCTTGAGCCCGATGAAATTGCGGCTGGGGCAATCGAATTCTTCGCTTTGGGCTAAGCCGATTGCATGCCCCTCCCCTGCTTGAGCACCGTTGAGCGAGACGCGGTACTGGACCGTCTTATCGATCGTCTTCGAAGCCCATTCGTTGGTGACGGTGTCGTCGTTACCGCAAAAGAGTTTGATCGCGAGATTTCCCAACAGGGAATGGACGCGGTGGACGCCGGCCTCGGTCCCGCCGAACTCGACATAGTAGTTCGGGAGGTTCTGGGTGAGGAAAACCGTGGCGATCCGGTAGGAGCGCGCGACCGTTTGAAAGATCTGATCGGTGGAGCTCGAAAAATATTGGGCTTCGTCGGCCCAGATAAAGGAAGGACGGATGGTTTCCGGCTGATCGAGTTTGCGTCGCTGGCTCGCCCGTTGCAGAAGATACTTCCAGATGGCGGCGGCATAACGGCCGACCTCGTGGTACGCGGCCACAGGAAGTGCGACCACCACGATCTTCCCGGCCAGGATATCATCCGGACTGATCGTCGTATTTCGGCAGAAGATGTCGTAAATCTTCCCGCGCAAAAACGCGTCGAGCAGTCCGGTATAGTCGGCGATCACATTGGACCTAGTCCGCGTATCGGTTGAGGGATGCTCGTGCAGCCAGTAATCGGCGATCAATCGGTACTCGTGCTCGCGGATCCTCGTGCCCACCAGCTGCTCGGCTCTGGCGAGCGTTTTGAAGAGCGCGGACGAATTGCGCCAATCGGCCGCGCGCGTCTGGGTTGAATCCTGCGGCGCCGAGTTCAGGATCGCATTCATTCGCAAGAGATCGACGTTGCCGTCGACCGGTAACAGCAGGCCGACAATGTTACGCAAAAGCTTCTTCCGCTGGGATTGCCAGAATTCCTCGTTCTCTCCCCCCTTCCCCTGCGGATTGGTGATCCGGGCAACCTCGATCATGAGGTTGACGATGTTCTCTTCGAGGTCAGCGCCCGAAGCCACCGACTCATAGGAGAGGAAGTTGAACGAGTGGCTAGAATCTTCGCCGAAGAAGATCCCGTCGGCTTCGCGGCCGGTTTCGTGCAAATACTTTCGCCAGAGATCCGCCTCATCGATTTTGGCGCAAAGAACCAAGCCGCCAAAGCCGGCACGTAAGTAAGCTTTTGCTAACAAACGGCCGGGACCGGACGTTTTGCCCCGGCCGGTTTGACCCGTGATGAGGACTCCGGTTTTCGCGTCTGCTAGAGTCAGCGTGTCCTTCGCGGAAGAAGAGAGTCTACAGAGAGGCAGATTGTCGGGCCAAGATCTTGGGATGTTCAGGCGGCCGTGCGCTTTCTGTCCAAGCTGAAAAAACGGTAGAATCCTTTCCACCATAAGAACTGAAGCATCGATCGCGTTACAGCGTGTTAGTTGTCCTCAATCAGCAGCCTGCAGACAAGCTTTTAATCGAATTAGCTCACTATAAACTTTAGCCAGCTAACAAATCCACAACGGTTGCCGCGCCCGGACCAAACCCGAGCGCGGCGGTCGGGCGGGGATTATGATTGCGCCGAAAGAATCTCAAAGCTTTGCACCATCCGATCTCGTACGCTCACGATCTTCTCGGGCGAGCTCGAACCGAAACCGAGTCTGTATCCGAGGGTCCCGGCCTCCACCAAGTAATAACGGCAGCTCCACATACGGCCGTCGTGCGGCTTATCAAAATCGAGCGTCGTTAGATTCTTGCCTCCTGGTGACGCTTCGCCACTCTCGAAATTTGCGTAACCCTGTTCTTCGAGGCGCCGCTGAATCTCCCCCATTACTTCAGCCGCCGTCTGCTTTGGATCTCTGGGCGCCCGGAAGACGATAACTAGGTGAAAGTCCCCCTCTTCCCTCGAAGCGAATCGGATCACCTCATACGGACTGTTGCTATGTACCGGCGGAAAGATGTTCCAGTGCGCCGGGTAATCCATGGCAAAGTTCCACTCGGTACTCCGGTACTCCTTCATCGGCGGCTCCGTAGCACCCTCGGGCTGGTTGGACTCATCGCCGAGCATGGCGCGACAAGCCCGCCAGCTTGAATAGCCATACTTCTTCGCCACTTGCTCCAGCGCCTCGCAATGCTTGACCGGATTGCCAAGCGTCTGCTGGCGTGACTTCAGTTCTTCAGCCTCTGCTTTCAGTTTTTCGATCTGCGACATATAACCTCTCTACGGTCCGCGACTGAAACGGGGCGTGGTTCCTTTCGTCCCGAGCGCGAACCCGTTTGTTAGGTTAACGTCAGAAGACCTGTCACCGTTCTTTGCCATGCCGCGAAGCGGCGGAACCGGGAGGCGAATGGCAGCCTGCATCCACGAACGCACGCAGTTTGAAAAATGTCAATAGCGGTGAATGCGGGATGCAGGTATGCATTCACTAACAAGGGACAGAGAGTGACCGGCAAGAACCTAACACAACCAACGACCAGCCCCGATTCCTATGCCGAAATTCGCAATCTATTTCGCCCCAAAATCAGATTCGTCCTTCTTTGAGTTTGGCTCCCAAATTTTGGGTTATGATCTGCGTAAACGCCGTTCCGTCGAGATGTCACCTGGTCTCAGACAGGAGCTTGGCCCGATTGACAGTGCCTGGGTCCGGGGCGCTCGGCCCTACGGATTCCATCTTACTATTTGTGATGCACTTGATTGCGATTTGAGCACTATTCCCGTCGTTGAAACTCGTCTTTCGGAACTGCTGCGTTGTTTCAGTCGCGAAACGGAATTTAAGTTAAGCCGCCGTAACAAAGAACCCGTAGCGATTTGGGGAAGTGCTGGAGCTCACCCTATCGTGCTTCGCTACGACCCGAACCAATCACTTGCAATGCTGCACGCTCTCTTGGTCGGCTGCATCAATCCTCTCAGCCGGGGAACCGGATATTTGCGAGACTATCTTGGTTCAAGAACAGGATGGCGCCAACTGGTTTATCTATCGGGAATTTGTGCTCGATCGATAAGGTTGAATCGGCTCGATTAAAACAGCGCATTTTATGCCAACGTATCTACCGATCGAAGTGACTCCTATTATTCGAGCAAGCCACAGCAATCTCCTGCAGCTTCGCTGGGCTAAGCAGGGAGTCGTCGCAGACTTTATCATTCCAGAGAACAATCAAGACGCGTTGCGAGTGCAATTCCTTCGAACCGAAATGATTCGCATCATCGAAGAAATGCCGATTTCGACGGAATCCGAAGAGACGCCTAACGATGGACTAATCGCAGAGCATTTTGCCTACGAGGTGCAGGGAGCGTCTTTTTGGAATCAGCAATCGGAGGCATTCAAGGTAGTCTATCAGAAAGCCAAACATTACCGCTTCATCACCGGCTTTTATTGCCTCGATGTGATTGCATCCAATGAACCGATTTTTACGGTCGTGCCGACGTCCGCCTTTCCATCGTGACGTCAGTACCCTATTTAGTGAAGCATCGGCTCGACGAACGAAAGCAGCTCTTGGAAAAGCAGGGTGGTAAGCACCCCGCCGATATAACTCAAGATCACAGTGAGGAGGATCCGGTGAGCTGCCAATCGTTGAGTGAGCCGGCCGTTCGCAGTGACGGCAGAGGTAATCTTTTCTGTTTCCTTTGCGAGAATTTCCGCATGGGCAGAAAGCTGGTGTTCGATCGCCTGTTGGGCCTTCACGCAAACCTCCGTCCCCTCCCCCACCCCATGCTTTTCGGCTGCCTGATCGATCAAAGAAGCCATTCTTCCGATCGCATTCTGGTGTGCGATCACCAGGTCGCTCATTCTGCGGGTTTCCGCCGCGAGCGCTTTTTCTAACCGCGCCGGCAGGAGTTTAAGACTCATCGAATGCGCTCGGAGAAGCACGGCGAACTGGACCGCAAAAGTCTCCGGGTCCCCGTTGGCAAAAGTGTAGTAGGCGGTTGTGATCTGTTTCCGCTGAGCTTGATCCTTTACCCCGGTTAGTAGCAATTCGAGCGCGTCCTGGCTCATCGTGCCTCCCGAAATTATAAGTCGAAAGGATTGATCGCTTGGGCAGGGGCTTCCTCCGTCCGGCTTACCTTGTTCTTTACCGAGGCGGGATCCGGCAAAAGGGCCGCAGCATTATCTTCAAACTGAGCGAAGAGACGGTTGCGCCAATGTTCGAGCTCGTATCTTGAACCGATTTCTAACAAGGGCTCGGCTTCCCGGAAAGTGAGGGATTTCCGCTTTTGTTTACTCGCCCGGTCGAGCGCCTCAATGGTGCCGCCCGTGATCCGCGGGATCTGAATGTGGGGCGAATCTTGGAGCCGTTCGGCCAGCTTGCTGGCAAAGAATACCTGGCTCGCGAAGCGCGCCGGATTTGAAATCACCAGATAGTCGGCGCCTTCCCCCAGCGTGGAAACGATCTGCGCTCCGGAAGCCAAGGCCGCCCGCTCATCACTCGCAAAGATGCAGACCGTCAGCCGGATGCCTTTGTCCTCAAAGATCTTGAGTGCCGAAAAATGGTGACAAGCATTTAAGACCGATTGCGTTGCCTGGGCAGGGAAATCAATCAGCTCAACGGGACCACTTCCCGCCAGGTTGAGGATCGGTAACAGATCGTCGTCTCGCCGGTACGGAAAAAACGTCGCAATGTCCGGGTACCAGCTCGAAAGCGTCTTGTGTTCGCTATCACAATCGATCGCGGAAAATTCGACTCCCGCGAAGGCGAACCAGGAGATCAGGGCTTGCTGAAGA
>JAFAZK010000178.1 GCA_019239825.1 Verrucomicrobiota bacterium
GTTCGCTTCGGCACTTGAACCGAAGAATCCGGAGGAGATGGCCCCATTTCCCAGCTATTGGCATGCGTTCAAGCATCTGTTCCGTAATTTAGCGAATCCCCGAGTCGGTTCTCAGTGGCTTACCACCACTTCGTGATGAGCATCAACGAGCGGGAAGGACCCCGCGTCTGGGGACCGACAGACGCCGAGAAAGATAACCCCTGATGCCAGATTCCGTGACTGAGAGTTGACACTCACGTAAAAAAAAGATTTTTCCGCTTGCCGGAACTAGTGCTATCATCGTCGCCCAACCTGACCAGGCTGCACGGAGTTTGCAGCCAGCTCTGCCGTCCGAGACGAACTTGGATTGGGGTTTTTGGATTGAATAGAACCAGAGCGGCCCTCGACAAATTGAGGAAACAAGGGGGCCCGGCAAAACCATAATGCCAACCATCTACTTATGCAGCCATCGCTTCGGTCCAATCAATCCGCGACTACTGACCCGGGGTTAGAAAGCCCGGTTTCAAACGCTTTTGAGGCGGTGGGCCTAAAAAAAGACTTTGATGACGGAGCAGTCCAAGCTCTGCGGAGTTTAGATCTCCAAATCCCCGAGGGCGAGTTTATCGCCATCACCGGCCCAAGCGGCTGTGGTAAGACCACGCTGCTTCAGTTATTGGGTGCGCTGGATCGGCCTACCGGTGGTACTTTACTGTTCAGGGGAGTTTCCATTCCCGACCTACCCGATCCCTCGGCCTATCGATCTCGGGAAATCGGATTTGTGTTTCAGTCGTTCCATCTTTTGCCGACCTTTACCGCGTTAGAGAACGTGCAAATCCCCATGCTCGAAACCCGGATGCCGAGTGCAAAACGCCGGGATCGGGCACGTGAGCTTCTAAAGTCCGTAGGCCTGGAACGCCGGCTGAATCATTTCCCCAGCAAATTGTCCGGCGGAGAAAGACAGCGAGTGGCGATAGCCCGTAGCCTGGCTAACGACCCTTCCGTGCTACTCGCCGATGAACCGACAGGCAACTTGGACAGCGACAACGCCGCCATGATCCTCGAATTGCTCGTTAAGATTCAGCAGGAAAAACGAATGACGCTCGTGCTGGTGACCCACGACGACCGAGTCGCTCACCGAGCAGCACGAATTATTCATATGATCGACGGACACGCGGTATCAGATCGGCAAACGGGTAACGGAGTCTACCAGTGACTTTTGTTACGGTCGTTATCCGGGGTTTGATCCGTCGTCGCACCCGAACCACTCTCACGCTGCTAGGTATTTCGATCGGAATTGCGGCGGTGGTGGCGCTAGTTGGGCTTTCGCGGGGACTTAACAAGAGTTGGGCCGCAGGAATGAGAGCGCGCGGGACCGACGTCGTGGTCAGCAACATGACCAGTTCACTCGTGCCAAAACCGTTCAATGCTAACGTGCGGGATCGGATCGATCACCTTCCGCATATCGCCGCCACCTGTACACTGTTGGTTGACCTCATGAGCGTTGAAAACACCGAGATGATCATGGTCTCGGGCCGAGAATGGGGCGGGTTCGCCTGGGGGAATCTAAAGCTGATGTCCGGCAGAATGCCGAACGACGCGCAAGAAAAAGCGGTCGTGCTTGGGCGTACCGCTGCCGACGTTCTTAAAAAGAAGGTTGGCGATTCGGTCCAGATCGAGACTGCAGAACTCAAAGTTGTTGGGATTGTCGACGGGAACGCTTGGGTCGAGAACGGCTCAATCATTCTTTCTATGCCTTTGCTGCAGGAGATCACCGGCGACCAAGATAGGATCAACGTGATCGACGTCCGGGTTAAACCGGGAACCAACCGGGCCGACATTCAAGCGCTTTGCGAACAGATTAACCAATTGGTGCCGGAAGCTCGCGCGATCGTAGCCAGCGAGAACCTGAACCAAAGCGAGGTCTCGCGGATTGTTGGGGCAATGAGTTGGAGCACCTCATTACTAGCGGTGCTGGTAGGCGTTCTTGGTGTGATGAACACGATGTTGATGAACGTCTTCGAACGGACACCGGAAATCTGTGTGTTGCTCGCCTTAGGCTGGAAACGACGCCGTATCGTCGAGCTGGTTCTCTGGGAATCTGCTATCTTGGGTCTACTCGGCGGGATACTCGGCGTCATTATCGGCGTCGCCGGCGTGCGACTCCTTGGAGCCACTCCAAGTATCCGCGGGCTCCTGGAACCTGACATTGGGATACGACTGCTCGCGGTATCAGTCGCGATTGCTATTTTGGTCGGTGTCGTGAGCGGCCTTTATCCGGCCTGGCGCAGTTCAAGAGTCACGCCCAGCCAAGCGCTGCACGGATAAGATGCAACCGCGAGAATCGTTCAAAACGAGACCAGAAAGGCCACAAAGATGAATTATCCTACGCGTTTCGTGCAGCTCATTTCCTCGTACCTTTGTGGCCTTTGCGGCCTTGCTGTAAAGAGATCTGTCTTTGTGCTCTCGCCGTTGTGCTCACTCGTTCTTATCAGCTCGGCTGCCGACATGTCGCCGAAGGAATTGGCTTCGGCGGTGGCCGCTAAACAGGAAGGCGACGCTTACATTCGTCTCCGGTTGCAAGTAAAGCCGTCCGGAAACGCTGCCGACGAGACGCTTCAGCTTCAGATCAAAGAAAGAAGAACTAAGACGGCAACCGACTTGGTGTATCAAGTGCTCTGGCCGCAACCGCGAAAGGGCGAATCTGTGCTCCTGCATCAGGAGGCCGGCCATTCGGCGAGTGGATCGCTTTTCACGCCTCCAGATAAGGTGCAGACATTGACTGCCTCTCAATTACGCCAACCGTTTTTCGGCACTGACCTCTCTTATCTGGATGTAATTGAAGACCCACTGTCGTGGGAGAACCAGACTATCACGGGCACGGAAGCCGTTAACGGAGTGAACTGCACGGTTTTGGAGTCGAAGCCAAACAAGGGAGAATCCGAATACGCCAAAGTCCGCTCATGGATCGATCCGAATCGATTGGTTCAAATGCGAATCGAGAAATACTCGCCTTCAGGTGAAGTCAAAGTACGGATCGAGACTAGTCGCGTCGCAAACGACGACAAAGGCCGGCCTATTCCTGCGAATCTGACAGTCCAGAATCCCCAAAAAGGCTCAGTAACCGAGCTCGATGGCTCCCGCATTAAACACAATGTCACCTTCAGCGATTCTGATTTCAGTCCCGACGGTTTGAAGCAGGTTTCAGCTCCGACGACTGCTGCGGAGTAAGGCAAGCTACACAGCGCCTGGAGGGGAGCCGCTTTGACGCATACCCGTTCACCAAACGACATTTGATCTAAAACGCATTTTGCCGGAGCCCGGTCGCAAAGCGGGCGGCTCCCGAGAAGTGCTCGAACAGAGGCGTTGAGTGAAAGCATCGTCCTGGGTAACTCGCGGGAGCCGCCTGCTTTCACATTTTCCGGTCACAACACGCGATAGAGCAGGATGACATCAGGTGTTGAGACATGCTTTAAAGCGGCTCCCCTCCAGGCTCTCATCTCCCAAACAACCCCTTCTCAAATTGAGAATTCGAATCCTAAATTGAGATGGTTTCGCTGGGGTATCGATTTTTATATATATTGTAAGTACCTAATTGCAAGGGACTTAACGGGATAAAAAGATGTGGCATAGCGCGTGCATATAGGTCACTCGTTATGAAAATCGTGCCTTTTTCTACGACCTTGCAGTTTCAACAGGAATCCCAGAGAGCGGTTCGAAATACTGGTTTTGCAGAATCAGCCGTGTGGGCAGTGTTTGCGACCAGCAGCGTAATCAGCATGCTATTCAGCCTGTCCCAGATCGCCCTACATTAACTAACACTTTTGGTTTCCCAAAAGCTTACCGGCATCTCGCGAGATCAATGAAGGGTTTGTTGTCACTTATTGGCGGAGTTGAACTGTTGTTAGGCCTCGCTGCTCCGGCTGCGGATGAACAAAAGGCGGCACAACCCGCAGCCGCAGGAATTGCTGAGATCGAACGAGATCTCCAAGGCCATCTCGGCGTAGCAATTCTGGATACGGCGAACAATAAAAGCATCGAGTATCACGCAACCGACCGGTTTCCAATGTGCAGCACATTCAAGTGGTTGCTGGCCGCGGACATTCTGGAAAGAGTCGACCAAGGGAAAGAGCAGCTGGATCGCAAAATCGCTTACGGTCCGGCCGATCTGTTAGAATGGGCGCCAGTGACCAAGCAACATGTTCAGGAGGGGAGCATGACAGTAGATGCGCTTTGCGCCGCGGCGATCGAGTACAGTGACAACACGGCGGCAAACCTTCTTCTACAGGCGGTCGGCGGTCCGCAAGGTTTGACTAAGTTTTTTCGTTCTCTGGGTGATTCGGTCACCCGACTTGATCGCAATGAACCGAACTTGAATACGGCAATTAAAGGAGATGAAAGCGATACCACTACTCCTGCCGCTATGTTAGACGATCTGAAATCGCTGCTACTGGACGAGAAGTTATCCGTTGCGGGAAGACAAAGACTAGAAGGGTGGCTGGTAAAGAATACCACCGGCGACAAACGGCTACGTGCCGGACTACCATCGACCTGGCGAATCGGGGACAAAACCGGCACCGGTGAAAACGCAGCCCGAGGTGATCTAGCAATTGCCCGGCCCCCGAATCGGGCGCCAATTCTCATCGTCGTTTATAGCATCGAATCTCCCGCTCCGGACGACAAGATCAACGCAGCGTTCGGTGCAATTGGGAAACTGGTCGGGGAACAATTCTAGCGCGCCAAACCTCGGTAGGGTAACTTTACATTACCGGACCCGCATCGCCTATTTTGCCCTCGTCGAGCCGCGACTCAAAACCGGCGCGGACGAGCAATGGAAATAGCCAAACGCGGGACGCCCCGAGTTTTCGCCCTACCGTGTATTATTGAGGTATAGAAAAGGTAGCGTTCAAATGATTGCCGCTAGCGTCGTAGGCGATGGTACCGTTGCCTTCATCAAAGTGATACATCAGTTGCACGTTAGCATCGACCTGGGGCAAATTAGTGGGTGAAATGGCCGCAATATAGCCCGCCGATCGGACAACATTATGAATAGAGAATTCATCGATATAGCCCCGAGCAAAATAGGTAGAGGATCGACCATTTTGGTTCCCAATGAGCATTTGCTGGCCAGCAGCAACAATGGATCCTGTAAGGGTATCACTCTCGGTCGTCATTGCCTGCAAAACCCCATCGAGGTAAATGTTCACTCCGGCGGCCGAGCTTGAGCCATCATAGGTTTCGGCAACAAAGTGCCATCTGCTGTCACAAACATTGGTTGTTCCGACTTTTCCAATGTAGTTATTTGCGATGTCGCTTATGATGCGAACGTGTAAAAAGCCGTTCGAATCAACCCAGAACTCGTATCCGGAATAAGGTTCGCCAGCCAACACATTAGTGAAAATGATGTTCGCCTTACCTGAAGGCGGCTTAGAAAGCATCTTAATTGCAGCCATCACGGTCCACGGTTGGGTCCGTTCGTATGGAAGGACGTTCCCGCACACGAATCCACTTGGTGGATCGGTCGCATCGAAACAGCCGTTCCCACCGTATCCATCAGTAGTAACCCAGGCGCTAATTGGATCGCCTATTTCAAATGCTAGAATCGCTCCGTTCCAGTTAGTAGCCGGCGCAGTCCAGCGAGCCGTATAGGAACCAACCGCGCTGGTCACTCTGTATTGGATGTTGTTGGCCTGGGTGTCGGTCTCGGTCCAACCCGCCCCAACTGCGCTCGGACTAGCGCCACGCTCAAGGCCAATGAGCATATCGTTGGCGTTTGCCGTAGTGATCGGACCTATGACTGGATTCGCGGTTGTACCGTTCGATGTCAAAGTTGCGTCGAGCTCGCCGGAGAGTCCGCTGATTTCGGCCAGTTTGATAGCAGAAGCATTCCGAAAAGAACTCAAGGTCGCCGTGACGCTGCAAGGGCCACCCCTGGCTCCATAGCATACCCAAGTTTGAGTGGATGTCACCCCTACTCGGATTGGATCGACCGCCAAGTACAGGTTGCTTTGACTATCTGTGACGCTAACGACGTAGCCGTCAGTACCAAGCCAGCTAACAAAAACCACAATGGCGTCGCCAGTAGCGACGGGATTGTTGAAGGAATTGGTCGGCTGAGTGAGTGTCCCGCCGTAATTGGCAGCAATTTGGATGACCGCACTTGCGATTTGAGCGACAGTACCCATAACCTCTATTTCGGTGCCCCTTTCATGGAGGGGCGTATAATTCCTTTGTTACGTCTCGACAATTAGATTTCTGTTTTTTTTCACTATCTGTACTTCCCCGAGAAACGGACGTGAGAGGGGTTTGTTTGGGAAATGAAGAAGATCGTTCCGCAGCGAAGTCGGCCTGCGACAAGCGTGATGCTTTGCAGCGTCGATGTTAGCTGTTCGCTAACTCAGCTGTTCCAACGCCGACATCCATGCCTTAGGCGTGCTCCCGAAAGTCTGTCGGAAAAGCGTCACAAAAGCGCCGGGGTGCTGATAACCGACGGCAAAAGCGACCTCTTTCACCCTATGCCCTGCTACCAGCATTTCGATGGCATTCATCAAACGCACTTGTCTTCGCCAACATTCGAAATCGGTACCGATCTCGCGGCGAAAGGTTCTCTCAAGCGTGCGGACACTGACCCCGGCGGAAACACACATCGATTTCAACGAGATCGGGCAGCCTGGATCTTCCATTACCATTTGGGCAACGCGATACCCGCGAGGATCTGTTGGGAACTTGATGCCGACAGGTACAGGCGATGCCCGCTCCAATTCCGCGATTAGGAGATCACGCAGCGCGCACTCCAACCGGTTGCGCGTCCGGAGTCGGCCCAGTCGCACGATCTCGATAATAAGCTCGCGAAAAAAGCTTCCGACGTGAAGCACCGTGCATGAAGCAGGCAACTTTGTCCGCGCAGAACGAAGGTACAACGTGCGCATCGAGACCGCTTCCTGCATTCGGATCTGATGCGGAGTGCGCGCCGGAATCCAAAGACCAAAATGCGGCGGAATCTTCCATAAATTGTGATCTGAAGATACTTCCATGACTCCGCGGCTAGCATAAACTAGTTGATGCGAGCCGTGCGCGTGCATGGGAATCCGAGAACTGCGAGGGTATTCTCGCGAGTGAGTCGCGACAGATACGCCCAGAGTCGGGTCGTTCTCTCTAATGAGCAGCTGTCGCATTAGAGTCATATTATGCCGTAAGCGCTGTCTTGCGCCAAATCGAGTTTCCGGAAACGATGTCCCATGCGGCTGCCTATCGAAA
>JAFAZK010000221.1 GCA_019239825.1 Verrucomicrobiota bacterium
TCCAGCTCCTTAAAGACGTAAGACAATATCTGGACGGGAAATTGCTGATCTCGGTGGCTGCCGGGGTCAACAACGACAAATTACAGGAAGCCGCCGGTCATCGGACCCGGGTGATCAGAGCGATGCCGAATACGCCTTCGCTGATCGGCAAGGGTGCAACTGCCTACGCCTTAGGCGATCACGCCACCATGGCAGACGCCGAAATTGCCGAAAAAATATTTTCCGCGGTTGGGATCGCCTATCGCGTTCGCGAATCCGCCCTGGACGCTGTGACCGGCCTGAGCGGCAGCGGACCAGCTTATGTGTTCACTTTCGTGGAGGCTTTGGCCGATGGCGGCGTAATGATGGGGCTACCTCGCGAGGTCGCCCTGGAGCTGGCGGTGCAAACCGTGTTTGGATCCGCTCTGATGATCCGAGAAACGGGTAAGCACCCAGCCGAACTCCGGGAGATGGTGGCGAGCCCAGGCGGAACAACCATGGCAGCGATCGAGGTCTTAGAGGCCCGGGGTCTCCGCCACACGATTATGTCTGCGGTCCGCGCAGCGTCCGAACGCGCCCGGGAGCTGGGACGGGATTAGAACGCCGTCAACGCCGGGAACGGAATTTACGCGTCGCAACGCCGCGCGCCCCCTGGAGGGGAGCCGCTTTGGCACGTGACCCAAGGGCCCGCGGAATTCGTCCCAGAGCGTATGCCGTCCGCACAACGTGTTAAACAAGCGGCTCCCGCGAACGGCTCAGCGCCTGGCAGGTCTATCGCGTAACGGCAAGCGATGACCGCTAACCACAGAGACGCCGGGCGGAAACATACGCCGTGGTCAGTCGCGGGAGCCGCCTGTTTAACATTTGTTGTGACGGCAATCGCATTGTGAGAAAAATCGCGAGCTCCTTATACCACGCGCCAAAGCGGCTCCCCACAACGGCCCAGCGCGTGGCAGGTCTATCGCGTAACGGCAAGCGATGACTGCTAACCACAGAGACGCCGGGCGGAAACATACGCCGTGGTCAGTCGCGGGAGCCGCCCGTTTAACAGGGTGTGGGAGCGGCAATCGCACTGTGAGAAAAATCGCGAGCTCCTTATACCACGCGCCAAAGCGGCTCCCCTCCACAACGACCCAGCGCGTGGCAGGTCTATAGCGTAACGGCAAGCGATGACCGCTAACCACAGAGACGCCGGGCGGAAACATACGCCGTGGTCAGTCGCGGGAGCCGCCTGTTTAACATTTGTTGTGGCGGCAATCGCACTGTGAGAAAAATTGCAGGGTGCTTGTACCAAGCGTCAAACCGCCTCCCATCCAGGCCCGCCACCTGGATGAACGACTTTGCGAGGCGGCTGTCAAACTAGGCGCTAACTGCTATCCCTCCCCTTAATGAAGAAAGAAGAGCCTGGCTCCCCTACAAAAAAGCGCTCCAGTTTCCTGTTCTCACCGATCTCAGCTGTCATCGCGTTCATTATTCTCTGGCCGGTGAGCGTCCGATGCGAGCAGCCCAATGCTCCGGTAATGGAGCCCGAAGCGCGCCAGGCTTTTGAAAAGGGGTTAGCTAAATTTCAGGACGGGGAATTTGAGGACGCTAAAGAGGCGTTTGCCCGAGTGACCCAGCTTCTGCCTAACTATTCGTTAGGCTGGCTTAACCTCGGCTCTGCGGAGTATCGTCTCGACAAGCTCGACGACGCAGAAAAACATTTGCGCAAAGCCGTCCATCTGGATCCGGACGTTACCCAGGCATGGCTTACCCTCGGGATCATCGCTTTCCGAAAAGACGAATTGGAAGCTAGCCTGGCGGCGCTCAGCCAAGCTGTCTATCTCGAACCGGATAACGCGCATGCTCACATGTATCTCGGGGTGTTAGCGCGAAAGCGCGGTTGGTTAGATGCAGCTGAGGAGGAGCTTCGCAAGGCCGTTGAACTGGACGAGAGTTATGCCGAAGCTCACTTCAATCTGGCGATGGTTTACACCGAGCGCCAACCTCCTGCTATTGAATTGGCTCGCCGACATTACTATCGAGCCCGAGCACTCGGCGCAGCCGCCGACCCGGATATGGAACGCATCTTGAAGCAAGCTCCGGTGACACCGTAAGAAAAAGGATTCAGGAGTTCAGGATAGGAACCGGGAGGCGCTGGCGCGCAGACACTTCGAGCGTGTATCAGTTGCCAGTAACCACCGATCGATGTTTTCGTAGGCAGTCTTAAAACTGGCTCATGATGACGCGACTAATCTACCACCTCCTAACTCCTGAATTCCGGCTCCTATCCTGAACTCCTGCAATTTCTCGAACTCCTTGAACTCCTCCTCTTTTCCCGAAGAACTCATCACCGAGCTGAAGCAACGGTCACTGTATCGGCAGTTGCGGACGATCGAGGCGGTGAATGGAACGAGCGTTAGTCGCACAGGCAAGCCGCTGGTCAACTTCGCCTCTAACGATTATCTCGGCCTTACTCAACATCCGAAACTAAAGATAGCGGCGGCAGACGCTGCCCAAAGGTTCGGTGCCGGCTCCGGCGCCTCGCGTTTGATTACCGGTACCCTGGCAATCCATTCGGAACTAGAAGCAAGGTTAGCCGCTTTCAAACAGACTCCGGCCGCCCTTACCTTTGAAAGCGGCTATGCAGCCGCCCTCGGCACCATCCCCGCTCTTTTTGGTCAAGGGGACGTGATCATTTTAGACAAGCTCGCACATGCCTCTTTGATCGACGGCGCCAGGCTCAGTGGCGCAGAAATTCGGGTCTATCCACACAACCGCTTGGAACGCTTAGCGGAATTATTGGACTGGGTTCGTGAGAAAAGAAGAGGCGCGAAAATTCTCATCATCACAGAGTCCGTATTTAGCATGGATGGCGATTCTTGCCCTCTGGCTGAGATTGTCGAACTGAAGGATAAATTCGGAGCGGCACTCCTTCTCGATGAGGCACACGCGATCGGAGTTCTGGGTCCGAACGGGGCCGGCTTAGCCGCCGAGTGCGGCTTGATCGATCGAGTTGAAATTCATCTGGGCACGCTCAGTAAAGCGATCGGATCCAGCGGAGGATTCATCGCCGGTCCCTCCTCCCTAATCGATCTCCTTATCAACCGCGCCCGCACTTTTATATATTCGACCGCGCCTCCGCCAGCCGCGATTGCGGCCGCCATTGAGGGCTTAGGTGTCATTGCTTCAGCGGCAGGTGATCAGTTACGCGACGCCCTCTGGCGCAATCATGAAGTGTTAACGGTAACATCGAAGAGCCCCAAACGAGAAGAAGTACGATCCGCAATTGTTCCGGTCATTGTCGGCTCGGAAGAGGAGGCGCTTTCTCTTTCAGAAGAGTTGGTAGAACACGGCTTTCTGGTTCCAGCCGTACGGTTTCCGACTGTGCCCCGCGGTTCCGCCCGACTTCGTGTGACGCTGTCAGCGGCTCATCAACTCCAAGACGTCGTCAACCTCCGAGAAGCAATCAACACGTTGCACGCTGGGTAGGCTGTGGCCCGATTTCCGCTGATGAAAAAGGCGCCAACCGCCCGAGCAAAAAAAAGAAACACATCTGACCCCAGCCACGCGTATGAGCTGGACACGCATCAACAGTTCCGAGAGAAACAGCTTAAGTGGACACACACTCGCTGGTCCCGGCTTGCGATCTTGGACACTACCGACTGAGGTGACCCGGTGTATTGCTTCCGCTAAACACCACGAAAGCAAACACCTTGAAAGTAAGAAACTCTTTACTTAGTCAGCCTAACCGAAGACCAAAAGTGCCTGCGGCGTTCTCTTTTTCGGCGACGTACTTCTGATCGTCGCAGAAGTTCGCCGATTAAGAGCGGATAATCCGATAACGTTTTAGTTTTCATAACCTCCCTGAGGATGAGCAAATTTAATTCGGTTTGACCGAATTTCCAACGGCTAACTGATCCAGCTTTTCGATTATGACAAGTATAAATTATTCCAGAAAATATAGTCCGTATATCCCCGGTTCCCATGTCTAAGACAGCACGCCGTCTCCTGCTTCTCTTCGCTCATCCCGCTCTTCATAAGTCGCGCGTGAACCACCTCTTATTGTCCCACGTTCAATCTCTCCCAGGAGTAACCGTCAACGACCTTTATGAGGCGTACCCAAGATTTCTTATCAATGTCGCGCGTGAACAAGCGCTGCTCCTTGAGCACGACGTCATTATCTTTCAGCACCCGTTTTATTGGTATAGTTCGCCGGCAATTCTAAAGCAGTGGCAGGACTTGGTACTCGAATTTGGATTCGCTTATGGGAAAGACGGCACCCGACTTCATGGGAAGCTATTCCTCACCGCAATTTCAACCGGCGGTCCGAGTTCGGCCTATCAGCGTAGTGGTTCCAACTATTTCACGATACGCGAACTACTAGCGCCATTCGAACAAACTGCTCGGCTCTGCGGGATGACCTACCTTCCACCCTTTATTGTTCCCGGTGTTCTTTGGATGGACGACGAGCAAGAACTTGCCAGCTACGCCTCAACCTACCGTCGAGCGCTAGAGGCTCTGCGCGACAACACATTAAACGTATCTGAGATTATGAAATTAGATACGCTGAACCAAGCCATGGCTCTTTTACCGGCATCCTGATTAATGGAGTCTTCAGATTATCTTTTCCAAACGTTCATTTACTTAGCAGCCGCGGTTGTCTCCGTTCCGATTGCTAAAAGGCTAGGCCTGGGGTCGGTGCTGGGATATCTCCTGGCTGGCGTCATCATTGGACCCCACGTTTTTGGCTTTATCGGAGCAGCGCGCGGCGACGTCATGAACGTGGCCCAATTCGGGGTCGTAATGATGCTGTTCCTGGTCGGATTGGAACTACGACCTAATGTTTTGTGGCGCCTCCGCGGACCGATTTTCGGGTCGGGAACGTTGCAAGTTGCTCTGACCGCCCTGGTCTGTGCCGTCGTCGCGCTCTGTTTTCACCTTGCCATCGGCCCGGCCATTGCCGTCGGGCTAATTCTTTCCGGTTCGTCAACCGCGATTGCTGTGCAATCGCTTACCGAGAAGGGCTGGCTGATCACCAAAGGCGGGCAGACCTCGGTTGCGGTTCTGCTGTTCCAAGACCTCGCGGTGATACCTATTTTAGCGGTACTACCATTGCTGGGCACCGCCCATCCTGCAACCACCTCGGCGTCCCACACGGCCACTTGGTTGCAAGCTTTGTTGGTTCTGGGTACAGTCAGCGCTATCATTATCGGGGGCCGTTTCTTGGTCAGCCCGATATTTCATTTGTTAGCACTCACCCGGCTCCACGAGATCATCACGGCAGCCGCTCTGTTGTTAGTGGTTGGTATCGCTCTGGCCATGCAACAGATAGGACTCTCGCCCGCGCTCGGCACCTTTCTCGCAGGCGTGGTGTTGGCTGAGAGCGAGTACCGTCATGAGCTCGAAGCCGATATTGAGCCGTTTAAAGGGTTACTACTCGGACTGTTTTTCGTATCGGTTGGCGCCAGCATCGATCTCTCATTGATCCAATCCCAGCCGATTTTGATGTTTAGCCTGGTTATCGGGCTTTTGTTGATCAAGGCCGCCGTGTTGTACGGCATCGGCAAAATCTCACGTTTGGAGAATAGCCAAAACTTCACCTTCTCATTAGCCTTAGCCCAAGGTGGCGAATTCGCTTTCGTTTTAGTTGCGTTCGCCGTCCACAACCAAGTGTTCGATCAAGACCTCGGTGATCGGTTGATCGCCCTAGTTGCTTTGTCAATGGTGGCCGCCCCATTTCTTTTCACCATTAACGAAGTCTGGATTCAACCTCGGTTCTCTAGCCGGTTACGTCAGCGTCAAGCAGACGAGATCGACGAAGTCAATCCGGTGATTGTGGCTGGAGTTGGCCGGTACGGCGCGGTCGTTGCTCGATTACTGAACTCTCAGAACATCAAAACAACGGTGTTAGATTTTGACCCCGAACAAGTTGATCTGATTCGAAAGATAGGCTTCAAAGTATTCTACGGCGACGCGACCAGACATGAAATGCTGGCTGCCGCCGGGGCAGCTCAAGCCAAGCTATTGTTGATCGCGATTAATGACGTAGAGGCTTCACTCCGTTTGGTGCAACTGGCTCAAAAACATTTTCCAAATCTGAACTTGTTCGTGCGGGCAAGGGACCGTGAACATGCCTACCGGTTAATCAAGATGGGTGTGAGGAATATCTTTCGAGAGACCCTGGAATCCTCACTTGAGATGAGTGTGGAAGCGCTTCGCCTCCTCGGCTTTGGCGCCTACCGGGCCTATCGTGCCGCCCACACTTTCAAAGAGTACGATGAAGAGACGGTCCGAGTACTGGCCGAGTATTATGGTACCGACGAAAAAGATTTTCTCGGTCAGATACGAAAGAGAGTACAAACCCTCGACGAACTGTTCGAATCCGAACGAGCGGTTTCGCCCGGACCCGACTCCGCCTGGGAACGACCGAAGGCTGCGGAGAAGCCGGAGGGAAAGGTTAAAGGTGATAAGTGATAGGTGATAGGTGAAGTGCGATGCTGCGTAAGTCGCGCATAGCGAAGCGGATGCTCCGCCTACTGGCCAACCTGGAGAGAAAGACCAAATGGCGAGCGCCTCTTAGCGCACACTAAATCGAAGGTCCTTTCGATGGTGCTGAGGGAGGCCTTTTTATCTTTCACGTTTTGCTTTCACCTTTCACAGTTCCCTAGCTCCTTGAAAGCGCCGGTTGGCCAGGGCAGTTTGAGCGGCACCGAAGTCCCCCAATCTTTCACATGAAAATTCGACTGCTCTATTGTTCGCTCGTCTTCGCAGCCGCTCTTGCGCATTCCGAAGAGCAAAAGCCAGTCTCCTCGGTACAAATTAAAGGCCAAGGGAACGCTGCCGGAACCGAGATCGTGCTGAATCAGGTCGCCATGGACCAGTTCCCATCGGTTCAGGTCTTTGTAACCGTCTTAAAGGACGGTAAACCGCAATCCGGATTAACCGCGGCTGATTTTCGAGTCCGTGAAGATGAGGTGGACCAGCAACCTTTGACTGTGGAATCTCAGTTGCCACCGCTCTCCGTCGTAATCGCGATTGATAACAGCGGATCGATGCGGCCGAGATTGACCGAGACTCGGCAAGCCGCGAAAAGCTTCCTGGAATTGCTAGCGCCGGCTGACAGCGTCCAGGTCGTCGGTTTCGCACAACAAGTCAAAGTGCTCGGCCCGATGTCTTCCAATCGGAGTGCTGCCGGCAAAGCGATTGAACTTACCACCGCACGTGGGAACACTGCGCTCTATGACGCGCTATTTACTTCGGTCGACCTGTTGAAAGATCGGCCCGGACGCAAAGCCGTCGTGCTTTTAAGCGACGGCGTTGATGATAACGGTGTTGGCAAGCAGTTGAGCAAACACTCACTACAAGACGTCTTACAGTTTGCAAAGCATGTGAATGTGCCGATCTATGCCATCGGGATCGGCACCGAGATTGATGAAGCCTTGCTGTCCGGCTTCGCCCAATCAACCGGAGGACGCTATTTCCTAACCCCAAACCCGTCCGAGTTAAAGAATCTTTACGACCAGATCGGACTCCAACTCGCCGGTCAATACCTGATTTCTTATACCTCCAACCTTCCTGCAGACGGCACCACTCGCGAAGTCCAGGTACGATACCAGGACTCGATGAGCGCGAAATCCTATCAAGCGCCGTCGAACAAAGAAGTAGCCGAGGAGACGCCGGCTCCGCAGAACTCTCCGGAAAAGAAACAGTCGCAAAATTCTGTTCAAGGAGGTCTGGGCGCGATCTTTGGGCCAAATGGGATTTCAATCCACAGCAATGGCAAACAGATAACCGTGAACGGCAACGACGTATCGTTTGGCCAAGACTCGAAATCGAAATCTGAGGCCACTTCACAGGCGACCCCCGAGACCAAAAAGAAGTCAGTGAAAGCGGCTGATTGGTTGCCAATTCCGGACGGAGCAAAAGAACTCAGCACTGCCACCGTGGGCACTCGAAAACAATTAATCCTTACCGTTGATCAGCCGGTTGGTGATGTCGCCGACTTCTATCAGCAACACCTGAAAGAACAAGGGTTTCATGTCGTCACGGCAACCAGTGGTGACGCACAGACTCTTTTGGTCACCGGCTCCGGCAAAAATGCGGACATCGAGATCGCGTCCCAAGGCGAGAACCAAACGCTGGTGCGGATCGCGACAGATACGGAGTGACGGTTAGCTCCGTAGGAGCGAAATCTTTATAGCAACCGTAACATAAAAAGGCGAACAGCTCCGCTAGGAGCGGCATAGCATTGTGGTTCCCGATCAGATGCCGCTCCTACGGAGCTGGTCTCGTTTCTTTCGGTTCGAGCTATAAAGATGTGACTCCTACGGAGCCGCTTTTCAACCGTCCTAGGCTATTCTGAGGCGCCGCTTCGCGGCTCAGTCCTTTAATCCCTTCGGGATTTTATCCCAGCGCCCAGATGCCCAGGAGCTCATACCAACCGCCTCCTACAGTCCGAATTCCTGTTTCGCTTTGGCGAAACAATCGACCGCGAAATGGAGATCATCCATCGTGTGAGCAGCCGAGACCTGAGTCCGAATTCGAGCCGTACCTTGCGGTACGACCGGATAAAAGAATCCGATCACATAAAGACCAAGCTCGAGCAATCGATCCGCAACCTTCTGAGCGAGCGCCGCATCGCCGATCATGACAGGTACAATCGGATGTTGACCCGGGCGAATTGTTAGCCCGCGCTCGGTCAATGCTTTCCGGAAAAACTGGGTGCTACTCTCCAAACGATCACGCAGCTCGGTTGAGCGCGTAACGATCTCGATCGCTTTCACCGAGGCCGCGACGATGCTGGGCGTTATACTGTTGGAAAACAGGTACGGCCTCGAACGCTGGCGCAACAATTCGACGATGGCTTTACGCCCGGTCGTATAACCACCGCTACCACCACCCAAAGCTTTTCCCAAAGTTCCCGTAATGACATCAATTCGGCCCTCTACTCCGCAGTGTTCGGGCGTTCCTCTGCCGGTTTTACCGAGAAAGCCGGCGGCATGACATTCATCGACCATCACTAGCGCCTGGTATTTCTCCGCTAGATCGCAAATGCCGGCGAGATTCGCGATCGTGCCATCCATTGAAAAAACGCCGTCTGTCGCGATCAACCGAAAACGGGCCGTCTTGGCCTCAACCAGCTTGGCTTCAAGATCGGCCATGTCATTGTGCTGATAACGGAACCGCTGTGCTTTGCACAATCGGACGCCGTCGATAATTGAAGCATGATTTAAGGCGTCGCTGATTACCGCGTCCTCAGCCCCAAGCAGCGTCTCAAACAGACCTCCGTTGGCGTCAAAGCAGCTCCCGTACAGGATCGTATCATCCGTACCGTGAAATCGAGTGAGCGCCGCCTCGAGTTCCTTATGGATCTCCTGCGTTCCACAAATAAACCGAACAGAAGCCAGACCGAATCCCCAACGGTCCAACGCCTCTTTGGCGGCCTGAATCACTTCTGGATGATCCGCCAACCCAAGATAATTGTTCGCACAAAGATTCAGAACCTCTCGTCCATCGCTCGTCGCGATATGAGCGCGTTGCGGAGTACTCAGAAACCGTTCTCTCTTATAAAGCCCTTGGGAGCGAATTGAGCTGATTTGCTCATTCAGATGGGATTCGAAGCCATTCAGCATGGCGTATTGATAGCGCAATACGCAAAGGAGTTCGAGGAGTTCAAGAAAGGGTTCTGGAGGGGAGCCGCTTTAAAACATGCTCAACCGCTAACGGCATTCTGCACTATCGCGGGTTCGTCCGGGAAATGTGAAAGCAGGCGGCTCCCGCGAATTACCCAGCGTGCGTTTCTGCCTAACATGTTCTTTTTTTTGGCATCAAGCAGGATGCAAGCGATAGAACTGCTATACGTCGAGACGTTCCGGGGAGCCCCCTCCTGCTGATGCGTAGAGCTGCCAAATTGTGAAGCGGTTCCCCTCCAGGCGGCCCTTGAACTCCTTTTTTCCTTTACTTCCCCATTACCTTTTCGGCAGTTGTGCCAGATGGGCCAAATACCCGCTCAGAACGGCCGGCCGGTCGAGCTCACAATCCGCGGACTAATTTTAGGGGCTGCGATCACGCTGGTGTTCACGGCGGCGAATGTTTACCTGGGCCTTAAAGTAGGGCTTACCTTTGCCTCTTCCATCCCTGCAGCAGTGATCTCGATGGCAGTACTGCGGTTCTTCAAGAACTCTACCATCGAAGAAAACAACATCGTCCAGACCGTTGCATCCGCGGCGGGCACGCTTTCGTCCATCATCTTCGTGCTGCCCGGTCTCGTCATGGTTGGTTGGTGGACCGGTTTCCCGTTCTGGACTTCCTTCGGCATCTGCGCAGTCGGCGGGATTCTCGGCGTGATGTATACCGTGCCGCTCCGCCGGGCGATGGTTGTCGACTCTCCGCTGCCCTATCCCGAAGGGGTCGCCGCTGCCGAAGTACTTAAAGTGGGCGCCGGAGGCAGTAGCGGAACCAGAAAAGAAACCCAAGCCGGACTGATTTCCGTTATCAGTGGTTCGCTGCTTTCTTTTGGTTTCTCACTGGTCGTCGCAATGCGGCTCTTTGCGGACCAATTGGTCGCGTTTTTTCGGATGGGAGCTGCGGTGACCGGCTGCGGGAGCTCTCTATCCCTGGCTTTATTCGGCGTAGGGCATTTAGTGGGTCTCTCTGTCGGACTCGCCATTCTCGTGGGTTTAGTAATTGCCTGGGGAATTGCTACTCCGATTCTCACCGCCCTCCATCCAGCGGACGGCTCGGCTGCACAAGTTGGTCTCGCCGTCTGGAAGAGTCAGGTCCGCTTAATTGGCGCCGGCACAATCGGAGTCGCCGCTATCTGGACGTTAGCAAAAATGGTAGAACCGATCTGGCTCGGTTTGTTATCAGCCTTTAAACAAGCGTTACATTCCCGCGCCGCTACCGGCCCACTTTCGCGAACTGATCAAGACATCCCGATTACGATCGTCGCGGCGATTTGTCTCATTGCGGTAGTGCCGATCGCTTTCCTACTCATCTCCTTTCTCTCAGGAACCCCGCTCCAGGATAAATTGATCCCGCTTACGGTTACCGGCGTGATTTACGTCGTGATTGCTGGATTCCTGGTGGCAGCCATCTGTGGTTACATGGCGGGCCTTATCGGTTCCTCGAACAGTCCGCTCTCCGGAGTAGGTATCTTGGCGGTCATTGGCGCCTCTTTCCTGATGATGTTGGTCGCTCAGATTGGGCGGGGATCCGAAGGTTCGTCGGCTCTGGTCGCTTTTTCTTTGTTCGTGACGGCTATCGTTTTCTCTGTCGCCACCATATCAAACGACAACCTGCAAGACCTGAAAACAGGCCAACTCGTGAATGCCACACCCTGGCGGCAACAAGCTTCCTTAGTTGTCGGCGTTTTAGCAGGCGCAGGCGTGATTCCCCCGATCCTCGATCTACTTAACCGAGCCTATGGATTCGCCGGGGCGCCACACGTAGCCGCCGTAAGCTCACAACCGTTGCCCGCCCCTCAAGCCACGCTAATCTCGACCCTGGCAAAAGGAGTTTTGGATGGGCGATTAGAATGGGGGCTCATCGGAATCGGCGCGGCGGTTGGTGTAGTCTTGGTCGTTGTCGACGAAATGTTAGGCCTAGCCGGCAAGTTGCGTCTACCTCCTCTTTCTATCGGGATCGGCATTTATCTACCACTCACGACCACGACGCCGATTATTCTCGGAGCGATCATCGGCTGGATTTACGAGCGTGGGGTCTCCGGCAAGCCTTACGAACCCATCGCCAAACGCCTCGGTGTGTTGCTGGCATCCGGATTGATCGTAGGAGAAAGCTTGTTCGGAGTTCTTCTGGCGGCCCTAATTGTCGGCACTAGCCGCGAGACCCCACTTGCCGTAGTCGGCGATGATTTCTCGTTCGCGTCCGTGATCCTAGGCGGCCTTGCCTTCGTGATCGTGATCGTTGCGATGTATTCGGCAATCCGCCGGACCGCTGCCAAGATAGCCGAAGGCTAAATTGGTAGGGCGAGGCTCCCGAAAAATGTTGCCCCTTTTTAACGGAGTTACCGGAGTTTCGCCGTCAAACCGTTCGCTTGGCCCATTGGTGCGCCGAGCCGTGCCCAGCGCTAGACCACGGCTCCGCGCGCTTAACGTCCTAGCGACGCTTATTCTCGGGTCGAATATCACAAGCTTCGTTAAAGCTAGCGCTCTTTCCGCAGCCTCGCCCTACCAAAACTTGAACTCCCCTCACTCCTTCCCGATTATCCCCACATGGACCCATTCGTCGGCACGTCCGGTTATCAATACCCCGCCTGGCGAGGTACCTTTTATCCCGAGAAATTGGCGACCGCGAAAATGCTAAGCTTTTATGCGGAGCAATTCCGGACCACCGAGGTTAACTATTCTTTCCATCGGATCCCGAGTCCGAAGACGATTGAGGGCTGGTATCAGGCAACCACCGACGGTTTTAAGTTTGGCTTAAAGGCTCCGCAGAAAATCACGCATTGGTCAAAACTCAAAGATTGCGCGGACACCCTGAATTACTTCTTTGGGGTCATAGGAGATCTAAGCAGCAAGCTTGGCCCGATTCTGTTTCAACTGCCTCCGACCTTCAAGATGGACCTCGCGCTTTTTACTGACTTCTTGGGGCCGTTCCCCGAGAGCATTCAAGCCGCCTTCGAGTTTCGCCATGAGAGCTGGTTTGATGACTCAATTTTCGCTCTTCTGCGAAAACACAACGCCGCCCTCTGCATCGCGGAAAGCAGCGACTTTGCCGCGCCTCAGATTGCCACCGCTAATTTCGGTTACCTCAGGCTAAGACGCGAAGATTACCAATCGGCCGATATCGACCGCTGGGCAAAATTCGCCCAAGCACAACAGGGTCAATGGAAGGAAACATTTATTTACTTCAAGCACGAAGAAAGCGGCATCGGACCGAAGCTGGCAAAACAGATGATTGAGCGCCTTGGAAAATGAGGGCGGGCGGGACGGGGCGTGCCGGTGTATGGGCGTTTTAGCAGGGGGCCCGTCCGTGGACTCTGCGTCAGCATAGGACTTATACGACCTATATGACATATAGGTCGTGCTCGTATACGTCCCATAGGTCATATAGGTCCTATCGGTTTGTCCGCCCATGGCAGGCTCCCCTCCAGGATTTCCCGCTTCACGGCTTACGATGGCTTCGAGAGAACCTTCAGCACATCTGCTGCCTGTGCATCCGTGCTCGCCTTCGTATCGAACCAGATCAATTTCCCATCTTTAAATAGATAGGCTTGCCGGGTAGCATACGCGTTCTTGAAAAGTGGCACGCCAAAGGCGCCTATCACTTTCTTATCTGTATCAGACAACAGCTCGAAAGGCAGATGGTCCTTCTCCGCAAACTCTTTTTGGGCATCGACGGTATCGACGCTAACGCCAAAAATCTTAACACCTTTCTGCTGCAGCTCGGTGTAGGAATCGCGCAGACTGCAGGCTTGGGCGGTACAACCCTCAGTCATCGCTTTTGGATAGAAATAAACCAAGGTGTACCCGGTCTTGTTTTCGCCGAGATTCACATCCTGCCCATTCTGATCTTTGGCGGCAACCGCAGGGATCGGATCCCCTAATTTCAGTTTGCCATTGCTTTGCTCGTCGGACGCTCCCAGGGCGCCGAATCCCAAACCCGCCGACAACAGAGACGTAATGAAGAGAGATTTCATGAATGACCTCCGTGAATGGACATTCAATCCGCGCTGGTCGTGGTAAAGTCAAGACGCACGCCGGCCACTTAAGCAAGTAAGCAGTAAGCAGTGAGCAGAGGAGAAACGTGGACGATCGTAATTGATCAGTGGTCACCGAATTCCTGCTTACCGCTCACTGCTTACTATTGCAATTCGGTGCGCTTCTTGGAACTAAGGCTGACTTGGTGCTGGCGCCTCGTCGGCAGACTCCTCCCGAATCACCTGTTTATACATTTCCGAACTGGCGGTCGGCACCCGCTTGAGCGCAGGATCATTGTCCAAATCGATGTGATATAGCCCAAAATCGCTAGCCGGCCCAAACTGTAGGCCCCATTCCCGATTTGAAGTGATACTCCAACAAATGTAGCCAGCCACCGGGATGCCGATTGCTCGAGCGCGGGTCACTTCTCGGATGTGAGACCGCAAGTATTGCTCACGGGTGTGATTGTCGGCCTCTTCGATACATCCGTTCTCAATAATTAAGATTTCTTTGTCGGGAAACCAGCGATGTAAACGCGATAATGCTCTTAACAACCCAGGAGAATCTACCGGCGCGTCATCGAACCGGCTCATGGACGCATCGATTAACTGGTGGACACGATGTAATTCGAAGCTGTCGATTCCCCAATAGTAATCGAGCCCAACAAAATCCTGCTGACCGGCGCATTCCTTGGGACAGAACAATTCCGGCAATCTTCCGGCCATCCCCAAATGCCACCAGTTACTATTCAAAATGGTGCCTAACACGCTGCAGACCTTAAGTACCGGTTCAAAAAAATGAAGCCACGAGCGAAGCGAGTTCACCCGTTCGTCCATCCGTAGAAGTTCGAATTCTACGCAGCCGGCCCGGCCAAAGATTCGTTCTCCTACCTGTTCGGCCAGCTCGAGTTCTTTCTTCAATCGTTCCGGCAACGAATCCGCATTTGGATCGAAAGTGACACCTACTCGGAGATGGCCCCGACTCCGAATGGCGTCAATCGATCGGCCATGAACAGGCGTTCCTGCCGGTAAGTTCCCAGCCACCACCGCGTTGACCAGGTTCAACAGATCCGGGTTACCCCGGGCGACAGCAACGGCGCAGTCTCTTTGATCCAAAGGATCATCCAACATCTCGAGGGAATCAGAAAGTCCGACGTGCGTAATCCTTACCTCGTCAGCAAGGAAGCCATCAATCCACCCCGCCTCCAAAGCCTCCAAACCGTTATGATGAGTCTCAAACGGTCGGGGCAAGCAGCCAGGCGCTAGCCGGGCCAGCGTACGATTGGCAACGGAACCGCGTACGTAACCAACTCGGTGACCGTTCAGATCAGCCAACTTCGTGACGCCGCTTCGCTTTCTTACCACCAAACGCTCGATGCTCTCATCGTATGACTTCGAAAATGCCACCTTCGCTGCTCGTTCCCGAGTCGGTGCGAATTGGGCAATCACCAGATCGACCGAGGTTGGCGGCGGTACCGGTGGTTCAGCCACGATCTTTGATCGTCGTTCGAATTGTTTCTTGGAACGAGTACGTGTCGCTACAAAATCAATACACCATTGCAACGCTGTCGGCAGCCCGAGCACGAAGGGATTTGCCCCGACTTTAGCCGCTGGATTTTTCCGGTGAATGGTTTCCCTGGCCAATCGGTGCCCCACAAAGATGTTACGAACTAACTGCGCCGCTCGGTCCAACTGCATCGAAAGCGTGAGCTCAGGTCCGCCACCCGGCGGAACCAGATACGTCTCCTGCCACCACGGCTTTACATAACCGTAAACCAATAGATTCGGCTCATTAAAACTGATCCAATAAGGAACCAAATCGCCGATCGCCTCTACCACCTGAGCGACATAAGCCTGGTACCAGATAGGAAAGTTCTTTGAAATCATTCCCCCTCGCTCTTGCACATGTACCGGCCAGGTAAAATGATGGAGCGTCACCAGCGGCAACATCCCGGCATCGCAGATCGCGGAAGCAATCTGCCGGTAGTGCTCCAGCGCAGAAGTATCGTATCGACTCGGCGCGGGTTCCACCCGCGACCAGGCAATCGAAAATCGGAAAATTTTGCATCCGAGGTCGCGCGCAAGACCGATATCCTCAGGGTAGCGATTCCAAAAATCGGTCGCTTTTCCCCGTAAAGTTTGGCCCGCTAGCCGTTCCCATTCGTCTCGGAAATCCGGGAGGGTCGAATCAAAGGCCTCGGCCTGATGATCTGCCGTCGCCACGCCAAATAGAAGCTTCGGTAAGTTCAATGGAGTTCAAGGAGTTACAGGAGTTCAGGAGATCATTATCGAAAGCGCTGGGCAACTCTTACGTGCGGCCATCAATAAGCTTGTTTATTCTTCCTATTCCGCCGGGCGCGCCACCCTCGAACTCCTCGAACTCCTCAATCTGCGATTGCTATTCTGTCCGCTATGGCGGAGGAGAAGACATGAATCCTCTGTTGTCACAGATTCGTGGACAACTACCAAATGAGACCGTTCCATTTGGATTGTTGTTTCGAGCCAAGATTATCGAAGGCAAAAGAGTGGCGTTTATCGACGCCGCGCGAGTGGCTCAAGAAGCGACGCAGAAAGAACCTGGCAATATTTTCTATCGATTCTTCTGGGATGCGCAGGACCCTTTGCAATACGTTTTACTTGAGGCTTGGCAAGACTTTGGGGCCCTAGCATCGCATTTTGAAAGCAGTCATTTCAGTCGATTCGGCGAAGAAGTCCAATCGTTAAGGGAAGGATCCCCGACGATTGAAGTGTTGTTGGATCTTTGAAGACGAGCGCCTGCCAAACTTGGTAGGACGAGGCTCCCGTATAACCCAAGGCTGTCCTCAGGGGCATAAAACTTTTGCCGCCCACCGTGAGCTGCGCCAATACCCGTGCCGAGCCGTTGGTTCCACCACGTGTCAGGATTCCAAAACGCAATCACGAATCACCCAAGATAGCCGTGATGAGCGAGGCATAACGCTGGGTCCAACGGCTCGGCGACGCAGTGTTCTGTCAAACGTTGAGTTTTACAGCCCGATTTTCCGCTGCTAAACCGCCAGGCCGTTCGGGAGCCTCGCCCTACCAAGTTTCGCAGGCGCTCGTCTCAAGCCGCTTCGCCTACCACCACTTCCTGTTGTCCGCCTCCTAGCGCCGTCCGCACTCGGGCGCCAAACCACAGCCCAATGACAGCCCAGCCGAGGTAAATCCAGCCGACCAGACCGAATCCCACTAACTGATGGTTAGAGCCATCACGGATGATCAACCCGGCCCCCGCCGCGGCAACTGCACTGCTGAACTGAGCCACAGACGAGTTGATGCTCATAAACCCGCCGCGATGCGCCGGGGTGACACTGCTGGTGATCATCGTGATCGCCGGCACAAACCGGCCCGTCATACAAACCATGAAGAGCGTTGAAACCGCAACCGCAACGGCTGCCGGGACCACCGGCAAATGGGTGATGAGAAGTGCCGCTACCATTGAACACACCATCATGATGCCAAACAATCTCATCCGGCCAAAACGATCGGCTAACCTGCCGACCCCGTTCATAGTGAACAGAGTGGCAAAACCACCAACAAGATAAACCCATCGGAGTTCCGCGGCGCTAAGCCCTACGTTGTTCACCAGGTAATTTGCAAGATCGGGAATGATCATGAAACCACCGATGGTGATGACTGCCATCAAAGCCAGAGCCCGTAGATGATCACCGTTAAACAAAATAGCGGCAAACCGGTGAACGGCTGTTTCGGAGCGGCTTAGCGCCAGATGTGCGCGAACTTTTGGCAACTGGATGAACGCGCAAACCCAAACCACTGCGCTCAGCACAGCCAAGGCGACAAATGGAACATGCCAACTCAGCGTATCCGCGAGATAAAGCCCCAAAGGGATACCGGCCACTTGAGCAACAGAGAAGGCCGACATAACGGTCCCCATGGCTGAAGCTCGGCGGGCTTCTGGAACCAGGTCTCCGACTATCGCCAGGCTGATTCCCCCAACAATCCCTCCAAAACATCCAGCCAATGCCCGCGCAAAGACTAAAGTTCCGTAAGTGGGTGCTAGCCCACAAAACAATGTGCCGATTGTGAACCCGCCGTAGATCGTCAAAAGAGCCATTTTCCGATCGAATCGGTCCAGGAAAAGCGCAGCGCAGATCCCTGCCACTCCCGCGGCGCCGGCATAAGCCGCAACCGCTAGATTAAATGCCGGAGTATTGATGTCGAAGATCCGCATCAGCTGCGGACCGAGCGGCATCATGATGACAAAATCGACCGCAACCGTGAATTGGAGCGCCGCTAGCATCAGTAGCAGGAACCATTCTGAGAGCGGCCTGCGCAGGACATCCTCCTGCGATCGAAGTTCTGGAGCCTTAATCAAGATCATGATTGTCGATGAAACGGCGCGTTCTGTCAAAAGAGCCAGACTTGGTAGGGAGAGGCTCCTAGAACGGCCTTCGAAGTTTAGCAGCGGACAGGGTGCTGCTAAACCCAACGTGTGCAACGACTACAAGCTGCCGAGCCGTGGTGCACGCTCGGCAGCTCTGTAGTACTCACAAACCTAGCGACATCGGGAGAGCACGCCCCTTCGGTCAAACCATCCGATCGTTCGGGAGCCTCGCCTACCGTTCGCTAAAGGCTCACTGCAAATACGGCTTCAACAACGCCAGATCAGCTGCGCTTAGCCGCTCTTTAGCGGTCTTTGCCTGATGCCAGTATGGGTATAGCAATCTCGGCTGGCTGGCTTTATCTAAACGCGCGCGTTCCTCAGCGGTCAGCTTGACGTCGGCAGCGCCTAAGTTGTCTTTGAGCTGTTCCTCACTTCGGGCTCCGATGATCAGCGACGTGACTCCGGGGCGGCCGAGCATATAGGCCAACGCAATTTGTGCTGCTGAAACCTTATGGTTAGCCGCGGTCTCAACCAGCACATCGATGATATTATAGAGCTGATCCTCGTCATGAATCGGCGGTTCACCCCAATCATTGAGATGGCGCGATCCTTCTGGACCTGATTGCCCGCGACGGTATTTGCCGGAAAGCAACCCACCCGCTAACGGGCTCCAGACCAGAATGCCAAGCCCTTGATCTAAGCTGATCGGCACGAGCTCGTATTCCGCGTCTCGAGCTTGCAACGAATAATAGATCTGCTGACTGACATACCGCACGTAATTGCGCCGGTCAGAAATCGCCAGCGCTTTCATCAGGTGCCAGCCAGAGTAATTCGAACAGCCAATGTAACGGACCTTGCCCGAACGAACCAAGGTATCGAATGCCTCTAGAGTCTCGTCCAATGGGGTTTCTCCATCCCATTCATGGATCTGATAAAGGTCGATATAATCCGTGCGCAACCGCCGCAGGCTGTCCTCGCACTCTCGAATGATGTGAAACCGGGAAGCGCCTCCTTCGTTGGGACCATCTCGCATCACCATCCTGAATTTCGTTGCAACCAACACTTGATCGCGCCGGCCTTCCAGGACTTGGCCGAGAATCTCTTCCGATAAGCCGTGGGAATAGATATTTGCGGTGTCGAAAAGATTAACCCCCGCTTCAATGCAAAGGTCTACCTGACGGCGGGCTCCCTTCACATCTGTGGCGCCGACCTTGCTAAAGACGCTTTCGCCTCCAAAGGTCATCGTGCCTAGACTAAGCACTGAGACGCGGAGGCCCGACTGTCCGAGCTGACGATATTCCATAAGACTATAACGTTACAGGCTTAGAAACGAGAATCCACAGCCTTCATGCCTATCCTTGAGAGCTATCCCGCGTGGGTTTGAAAGTAGGTAACCCGCCACTTCCCGTCGGGTGAGGAAACCACCCGGACCTCTACCGGTGAGCCGGCTTCAAACTCCAGGCCCATGCTATCGGGATCAACCTTCCTGCCGCCCAGCCAACGTCGAAGGCGGTTCCCATAAGTCTGGAATCCGCCTTTTACCCCTCGCCACTCCACTTTTGAGGTCAACGCATCAACGGCAAGCCGGCGGTGCACATTCGACTCGAATTGCTCCAGCGTACGCCCCGGTAATGCGTCCTGAGTCGTAAGGGAATACGCTTCCTCGAAATTCCCGGCTTTGATGAGAGAGAGAAAACGTTCGGCCGAAGCGATAGCTTCTGGAGGCACATATTGCCGGTGAAGTGCCCAAAATCCTGCGCCCGCCAGGCCGCACAAGATAAGCAGAGCAATCACGATCAGGGGCACCGCAAACTTGGACCGAGACCGAGGTTGAGTTTTCTGTTCTGTTTGCACAGTCTCCAAATTGCCCGGAGTCCCCAATTTCCGGCTTCTAGGTCGTAAGCTAAGGAGGATCGTGCTGTCGTCAAAGCCCTGGCACGCCGTGAACATTCCGGCCTCCAGTAGGACAAAAACCTCGGCGCGCATGGAATCCCGTCACGCCATGGCGGTTGATCGCGCCGGGTTTGAGCCGCACACTAAGGCTATGGGTTCATTCGTGGTGTTGCGACACCCAAGCGTAGGTTTGAGACAATCTGGACAGAAGGGTAAACGCAAGGTCCGGCTCAAATCCGGCGCGGACACGTTTTGTAGTTGGTTCGTCATGGGCGCGCCGAAATTTTCGCCCTACCAGACACTTACGTTCCAAACCGCAACCCTTCTTTCTCAACCAGAGCTTTCACTTCGTCATTGAGCCCGCGAATCATCGTCAACGCGGAAGTTAAAGAGTCCGAATCGTTGACCACAGACCGCCAAATCGTCTCAACTCGCTCAGAAAACCCCGGCGGCACGATTGGGAATCGGGCAGCCAGGCGTAGCGCCCCTTTCTCGTTCAGCCAATGCTCCCGGTTGAGAGCGAAGAGCACAACCAAAACACAAGACACTGCCCGGAAAACGCAGCCCGCTACGTAATTGACATCCGCGCGCCGAACCGGCTTCTCGGCGATTAATAGGCAGAACCCTGCCTCGAACCCGAATCTTCTCACAAGCTCTCGCCGAAGTGCCTCTGGGTAATCGATCAAATATTTCTTACTGCTCGCCACCCATCCTGTGGGGTCCCAAAGAGCCTGGCAGACCGCAACCTCCGCAGTGTAAATCGACGAGAAAAATCCAAGCGGATGACCGGGTTGATAAGCCACCTCGATATTTCCACCGATACAATTGTCAATCACTGATCCCACCCGCGACATGTCTCGATACAAAAGATCGACCGCAGATCCGTCGACTCGAAGCCAACCTCCCCCATTGATCCATGGTCCCCACCCTCCAATCGAAGTCACCAGCCCGGGTTCCTTCCTATCGTCGCGCCTAGAGGCAACCAGATTCAGTGCGGTCGTATCCAGCGGACTCTCCGGATCGTAATAGATCCCAAGATCGGTATCCGATGACGCATCCCCGCTGCCGCGAGCCCGAGAACCGCCCAACACGATCGCCCGAACGCCCGGCACCGTCTTCAGGTCCTCAATGAGAGGGAGTAGAGAGTTGGAGAGCATGGGATTTAGGCGAGCGCCTGCTCGCATAAAGGAGCTAGGAGTTCTTGGTAGGGCGAGGCTCCCGAACGGCTGAGGGTATGAACAGGAAAAATCAAGGCTGTTTCACCGGGCAGCGCCAATAGGCCTGAACACCTGCCGAGCCGTGATGCAGCGCTGGGTTACGGCTCGGCGCACACATTGTCCTAACAGCAGCTTTACAAAACCTAGTCACCAGTTGCTCCGATAGAGTCTGCTTGTCGTTCGGGAGCCTCGCGCCACCAAAAACTCCTAGCCCCAAGCTCCTAGCTCCTTCGAAAATCAGGCCCTTTTCCCTCAGAATGACACCAGCGTCTCGACCCGCACATCGCCTAAATGCTTTCGTCCATCGAGATCGGCTAGCTCAATAAAAAAGAGGGCCGCCTCGACTTTCGCCCCTAACTCCTGGACTAAATGAGCCGCGGCTGCTGCGGTGCCGCCGGTTGCTAACAAATCGTCTACCAGAACAATCTTCTCCCCCGGGCGTACAGCGTCGACATGAATCTCCATGTCGGCCTTGCCGTACTCCAAGGCGTAGGAATAGCGAATCGTCTGGAATGGCAGCTTTCCTCTTTTTCGAATCGGAACAAATCCGAGACCGAGTTTGTAAGCCACCGCTGCCCCAAAAAGAAAACCGCGCGCGTCGATGCCCACCACTTTCTCGGCCCCAAAATTGATGGTTTTCTCCGCCAAAAGGTCAATTACCTGCCGAAACAAATCCGCGTCAGCCAAGACCGGAGTAATATCTCTGAACAGGATCCCTGGCTGAGGGAAGTCAGGAATCGTACGAATCGCCGACTGAATTTGTTCGAGATTGACTCCATTCATGAATGATCGAGCGTAGCAGGTCGGTTTTATCGATGCATCTGGATTTTACTGCCTCGTTCATTTTCGTTGCGGACCGGAGTTGGATCTGGCTGGCAGCCTATTGCTTCGTGCTTGCATCAGCCTATTCGGGTTACACTTTGTTTGCCGGAAAGTTCATGGCGCCGCGCCTAACCTTTGGGTTGGTGGCGGCAGGCTTCGTTTGCCAGACGATTTTCTTGGGCGTTCGCGGTCACGAGGTTGGCCGCTGCCCTATCACCAATTTTTTCGAGCTGCTGACGTTTCTGAGCTGGTCGATGATCCTGATCTACCTCGTAATCGGTTCTTCCTACCGGCTGTCGCTGCTTGGTGTGTTCACCACGCCTTTCGCCGCTGTACTGAGCGTTTGGGCGTTACTCCAGCCCGAATCGGAGGCTGCTCCCGTTAAGCATCCGGTCAATCCCTGGCTAGAAGCTCACACGTCGTTTTCGATCGTTGCTTGCGGCGCATTCGCTCTCGCGGGTCTGGCCGGCCTGATGTATCTCATCCAGGAACGCCAGCTGAAGACCCGGCGACCATCATCGGTGTTCTTCCGTTTGCCCCCCATCCGAACTTTGGTTGTGGCTAATTCCCGCCTGCTTTGGCTCGGTTTTGGCCTTTTCACCATTGGCTTAGCTACCGGGTTCATGATCGGCCAAGATGTCGATTGGCGGAAAGTCGCCTGGTCGTTGGTGGTCTGGGCGCTTTACGGCGGCATCTTGCTGGCCCGGATTCGTCGATCAATGGCAACCAGATGGGTGGCTACTCTCTCCATCATCGTTTTTGGCCTCTTGTTAAGTATGTTCTGGGGTATCCGCTTTATCTCAGAAGTGTCTCCGGTAAGATGAACATCTCCTGCTTCGGGTTAAGCCATCAAACCGCGAGCGTCGAAATTCGAGAACGGTTCGCGGTGGCGGATTCCGCTCTCCCGGAGGCCCTGCGACGCCTCACGGCGATCGAGGGCGTCGAAGAAGGGCTGATCGTATCGACCTGCAACCGAACCGAGTTTTATGTGGCTGGCGGAGTTGCTCAGCTGCCTCCTGCCCGCTTCTTTCAGGAGTTCTATAAGGGGCTGCGATCAGATGATGAACCCTACTTTTTCGGACTCTGGGCTGAAGGCTGTGTGCATCACCTTTTTCGGGTAGTCTCAGGAATGGAGTCCATGGTGGTGGGTGAGACCGAAATTTTTGGCCAGGTAAAGCGCGCTTACGAAGTGGCGGTCCGCGAAAAGGCAACCGGCCGCCGGTTGAACAAGCTTTTCCAGAAATCTTTTCACGTCGGTAAACAGGTTCGATCGTCTACGGCGGTCGGCAAGGGCAGCATTTCCGTGGGATCGGTTGCTGTCGATCTTGCCGAACAAATCTTCGGTAAGCTGGAAGGATGTAAGATCATGGTGTTGGGCGCCGGTGATACCAGCGAGAAGATGGCCCGCAGCTTCAAGGCCCGAGGCGCTCGTCAGATCTTCGTTTCGAACCGGTCATTTGACCGAGCTCAAGTGCTGGCGCAGGAAACTGGTGGCCGGGCGATCCGTTTTGAGGATTGGGAAAAAGAATTTGCTGATCTGGACATTCTGGTGACGTCGACCTCGGCGCCCCACGCAATTGTCACCGTGGAAAAAATTGCTCCGGTCTTGAGGCACCGCGGCGATCGCCCACTGTTCATGATTGACGTCGCTGTCCCTCGCGATATCGACCCCGATGTGCACCGGTTAGAAGGCGTGTACGTGTATGATCTAGACGCTTTGCAATCTATGGCGGAACGCTCGATGGAAGCACGAAAGCAAGAGGTCGCCGGTGGCGATCGCTTGATTGCAAAGCACGTAATTGAATTCCAAAGCTGGTTAGAGAAGTCGGCCAAACCGATGATCGGCCAGGTAGCGCTCGAGCTCCCCCCTTCTTGATTCGGTGAAGATCGTCGTTGGAACCAGAGGGAGCCGGCTGGCGCTGGCTCAAGCCGAGATCGCTAAGGATGCCCTACTAAGATCGGGCGCCACGGAAGTAGTCGACATCCGCGTCATTAAAACTATCGGTGATCAACGCCTGGACCTGGCTCTAAAAGATTCCGGCAAAAGCTTCGACAAGGGCTTGTTTACAAAGGAATTGGAACAGGCACTTCTCAGCAGGGAGATCGATCTAGCAGTTCATTCTCTCAAAGATCTACCCACTGAGCCCGTGAAGCACCTCATCATCGACGCAGTGTTGCCGCGAGAAGACCCGGTGGACGTCCTCGTTTCAAAGATACCCGGCGGATTGAACGCTTTACCGAACGGAGCGTTGGTCGCAACCGGTAGCCCGCGCCGAGCCCAACAAATCCGGCATCGCCGGCCTGATATCCGGGTTTGTGAGCTGCGCGGAAATGTTCCGACCCGGCTGGAGAAGCTCGTTCGCAACCAGGAATGGTCTGGGCTGATTCTTGCGCGGGCCGGACTGCGACGGCTGCAGTTGGCGCCGGAACAGGAACATTTGAGCTTCCTCGACACCAGCTTGTTTGTCACCAACCTTACCGGGTTACTGCCTGCCGCCGGTCAGGGCGCTATCGCCCTCCAATGCCGGGCAGACGATTCGGCGATTCGCTCCGTTTTGAGCCGGATTAATGATCCCGTTTCCTGGGATTGCGTCACCGCTGAACGAGAATTTCTTCGTTTGGTCGGCGGCGGCTGCAGTGTGCCGATCGGCGTCTATGCTACAGTAGAGGCCGATACGATGACATTGGCTGCCATCGTTTTCGAAGATGCGGGGAAATTGCGCCAGGGCTCAGTTACCAGGCCTGCTAAGGCGCCCTTGGATGCCGCTGAAGCTTTGTATCGGGAGATTTATGGCGAAGATAGGTAAATGCATTTTAGCGGGCGCTGGACCCGGAGATATCGGGTTGGTCACGCTCAAAACCAAAGAAACCGTCGAACAGGCCGACGTCATCGTTTACGACTACCTCTCCAACCCGGAAATCTTGAGCTGGTCGCGTCCGGATGCGGAGATTATTTACGCAGGCAAAAAGGCCGGTGCCCATACCCTTTCTCAGACCGAAATCAATGACCTGATTCTGCAGAGAGCCAAAGAGGGCAAACTGGTGGTCCGTCTAAAAGGGGGAGATCCGTTTGTATTTGGACGCGGTGCTGAAGAAGCTGAAATCCTCGCCCAAGCCGGGATTCCGTTCGAGGTCGTTCCCGGAATTACTTCTGCCATCGCAGTGCCAGCCTACGCCGGGATTCCGGTCACCCAACGTGGAGTTACTTCATCGTTTACAGTGTTCACCGGCCACGAAGATCCGAGCAAAGAACAGCCGGCGATCGACTATACCGCTTTGGTCCAAAGCCGCGGTACCCTGGTGATGCTGATGGGCGCTGGGCGGCTCTCTAAGGTGGTGGGAGAGCTCCGTTCGAACGGGGCAAGTCCCAGCATGCCGGTCGCACTTGTGCGTTGGGGAACCACAGGACGCCAGGAGACACTTGTTGGGCAACTGCAAAACATTGAGGAGCTTACGCTGGATATTGAGCCACCCGTAGTCGCCGTATTCGGCGATGTCGTCACATATCGCCAGCGCCTCAAATGGTTCGAAGACCGGCCTTTGTTTGGGCGCCGGATTGTTGTGACCCGAACCAGGCAGCAAGCCGGCGCTTTGAGCGCTCGACTACGTTCGCTCGGAGCTGATGTGACCGAACTGCCGACCATCAAAATCGCTCCACCCGAAAACTTGATGGAGTTCGGGGAATTGGTCCGCGACTCGTTCCAGTACGATTGGGTGGTCTTCACTAGCCCAAATGGCGTGACGGCGTTTTTCGATCTCTTTTTCAAGCTTTATGATGACGCCCGGGCATTGGGGAACGCCCGAATCGCGGCAATCGGACCAGGTACTGCCAAGCGAGTGAAAGACTTTCATTTGGCAGTCGATTTGCAGCCAGAGGAGGCAGTGGCGGAACGCCTGGTTGAAGCATTCCAACAGCATGAGAGCGTCGAGAACCTGAAGTTTCTCCTGGTTAGAGCAGCGAACGCACGGGATGTACTGCCAAAACGTCTCACCCAAATGGGCGCTATCGTCGACGAAGCGATCGCCTATCGAACCGTCCCGGAAACCGATGACATTACCGGGGCAAAGAAGCGTTTCATCGACGAAGGAGCGGACCTCATTACGTTTACCAGCTCATCCACGGTAGAAAACTTCGTGGCAATGAAACTTCCGTGGCCACAAGGAATCAAAACGGCCAGTATCGGCCCGGTTACGTCGGCCACCATGAAGCAAGCTGGTCTGAACATAGACGTGGAAGCAACCCAGCACGACATCGACGGTCTGGTGGACGCCATCTTAGGGCTGCTGGGGCGATAGAACGCCTGGTAGAGCGAGGCTCCCGAAAAACTGACGGCAAGCAGCGAAGCCCGCCGGTATTTAGTCGCTCAAACAACGTTGTTACACCGTTAGACGCGCCGAGCCGTGATCTAGCGCTGGGTCACGGCTCGGCGCGCGCTTAGGACCAACACGCTTTTAGGAGAGGGAAAGATCTGTCGCCTTGGTAAAGCCCGATGTCGTTCGGGAGCCTCGCCCCACCAAAGACCCCCTAAAAACAAAAAACTCCGCTCAAGGGCGGAGTTTCGGACCAAGAAGCTGGAGTGTTCTATTAAGGATTGAAACGAAACTTCAACTTGCCGCGTTTGGCGGCTAATTTTGCCTTACGACGCAATTTTTGAGACGGTGTTTCGAATGCCCGAAGGCGACGCACCTCTTCCATGATTCCTTCGGCATCAAGCTTGTTCTTCAAACGCTTGAGAGCGCGATCAATGGGCTCTCCCTTGCGGACTATAACTTCAGGCATAAAAATCTCTTTCGCGGGTAGTTTGTGAGGCCGTGATACTACCCGCTGTTAATGGCACCGTCAATTGATCAAAGGAATAAAATCTTAGCCGATTCCGTAAAATCGGCATGCCCCCTGGGGAGGCTCCTGATCTGGCAGAACGCGGTCGAGTGAACGCCTCAAGACGAGCATGATAGGACGACACTTGTTGATTACACGTCATCTTATTTCGCTGTTAATTTACCTGCGGATGGGATCCGCCTTCCCCGCAGCCGCGGGACTGCGGAGCGACTGTCTTTTTGGGACGCATGGGACTTAATAAGCAATGGTACGCACAGGCCAGATTTGTCATCGTACCCCAGGGGGTACCCGAACGCCGATACGCCGATGCCCGGCACGCCCATACGCTTCTTCCTCTAGTGTCGCCCCCGAATTTTTTGTACCAATTTGCGCGGATACGAAACTTGGCCGCGTGGTTTCGGGTAATAGTGGTACTATGAAAGTCCGTTCCTGATTGAATCTATGAACAGAACTGTAGCGATAGGATGCGGCTGTTTGGCCGCGCTTGCGGTGGTCGGTGGCGTCATCGCGTTGTTTCTAGGCAGTGGCTATAACTCACTAGTGCGTGGGTCGGCAGGGGTCGACACCGCCTGGGCGCAGGTTCAGACGCAATATCAGCGTCGGGCCGATTTAATCCCGAACCTTGTGCATACCGTGGAAGGCGCGGCGAACTTTGAAAAATCCACTCTTACCGACGTGGTCAATGCTCGGGCAAACGCCACCAAAATCACCATCGACCCGTCCAAAGCGCCGAGCGATCCTCAACAGCTGGCGCAATTCCAGAAACTTCAGGATAGTCTATCCAGCAGCCTCAGCCGGCTGCTCGCGGTGAGCGAGCGTTACCCTGAATTGAAGGCCAACAACAATTTCCGAGACCTCCAGGTACAGATCGAAGGGACAGAGAACCGGATTGCAGTAGCTCGCCAGGATTTCAATAAAGCGGCGCAAACGTACAACGTTCAGGTTAAAAGCTTACCCACTGCCTTGTATGCGGGCATTTTCGGCTTCAAAGAAAAACCCTTCTTCCAGGCCGCAGCCGGGGCGGAGGCGGCACCGAGTGTGTCGTTCCCATCCTTCAGCCCTTCCCCGACCAAGTGACCAATTCACCCAATTTTAGTTCGACGGGGAAAAAGCCTTGGGAAGGGGTATGGTTGGGGGTAGTGTAGCCACGACGGTGGAACCTGCGAAGGACTCTCATGCATCACCGGTCAACACCTTGCGAGATGTCGAGTCTTTGGATAAGGACCTCTGGCCTGACCTCTAAAATACCCGACGGATTTTGCCAGGGCACCGTGCATTTCTCACTGCTCACCTCGCAGATATCACGTCTCACGTTAGCGTTCCTGGCCCTGGTCCTATTGCCGATCGCATCTGCCTTAGCGGTCACTCCCCAGGAGTTGCTGACCAACCCACCTAAGCGTTACTTCAATGACTACGCGCAAATGGTGACACCGGCGACCGCCGCTTTCCTGGAATCCGAACTGGAAAACTTCGAGCGTGAGACCTCGAACCAAATTTTGGTCGTCATCTTCCCCACTTGGCCAGACGACCTGGTTTTTGATGATTATGCTCAAAGTCTCTACCGCGCTGCCAAGATCGGACAAGCAGGCAAAGACAACGGTGTTCTCTTACTTTTGACTAAAGGCGGTAAAATTCGGATTCACACCGGACGCGGCTTGGAAGGTGCCCTCCCGGATGCTCTCTGTATCCGCATCATCAGGGATGATTTCGCACCGCAGTTCCGCGCGGGAAACTACGACGAGAGCTTGAAGCAGGGCTTGGCCGCCATCATAGCGGCTGCCAAGGGGGAATATAAAGGCAACGGGAAAACCGTCGCTGAACAGAATTCTAAAAAGCATTCCGACGATGAGGGTTGGCTCCCCATCGTGGTCTTCATTCTTATCTTCCTCTTCTTCATGTTTATTTCGATGCGACGCCGCGGTGTGTTCTTTGGAGGAGGTCCTGGCGGCGGCTTCTTCATGGGCGGCGGAGGAGGTGACCGCGGCGGTGGAGGCGGTGGCGATGGTGGCGGCGACGACGGTTTTTCCGGCGGAGGCGGAGATTCCGGCGGCGGGGGCGCTAGTGACCAGATGTAAGCGGCTCCCGCAAAACTACCTGATTCGTCGCAAGCGAGGACTTTAGCAGACCTCGTTACTTTGGTTGCCTGCTGCGAAAAGATTCGTCTTCTTTGGCTGAATATTTGCGTCTTTGCGCGAGATTTTATTCTTTCGCTCAATCGCGTCGTAGCATTGCAACTGAGCCCGGTTTGCCCACACTCTTTCTTTCGTGGAGGCGGAACCCGGCCGAGAAAAACTCGCACGTCCTAAGCCAACCTACTGGCTGACTCGCTTCGTTTTATTGCGGCTTCTCGGAATCGTTTACGCCGTCGCCTTCCTGGTAGCAGCACAGCAGTTGCTGCCATTGATCGGATCCCACGGCTTGTTGCCTTTAGAAAATTTTCTGCCACGCGTCCAAACCTACTATGGTTCATCCTGGGCAGGTTTTCTCAAGCTGCCCTCACTGTTCTGGCTCAACGATTCGGACACGATGCTGGTTGTCTTGCCATGGATCGGGTTTGGCTTGTCCTGCGTGGTCATAGCCGGCTTCGCCAATTCGATCATGATGATCGTGCTGTGGGCACTCTACATGTCGATCGTCCATGTGGGCCAGGATTGGTACGGATTCGGGTGGGAAACCCAAATGCTCGAGACCGGGTTCTTGGCCATCTTTCTCGTACCGTTGCTTGATCCGCGGCCATTCCCAAAGGTTCCCCCACCCGTCCTCGTCATCTGGCTGTTTCGGTGGCTGATTTTCAGGATCATGATCGGGTCCGCACTGATCAAGCTGCGCGGCGATCCCTGTTGGAAAGATCTGACCGCTCTTTTCTATTATTTCGAAACCCAGCCTATCCCCAACCCGTTGAGTCGCTGGTTCCACTTCTTGCCGCACGAGGTCCTCCAAGGCGGTGTGTTGTGGAATTTTCTGGCCGAATTAATCGCACCCTGGTTTGTGTTTTGGCCGCGAATCGCCCGTCACATCGCCGGTTCGATTATCATTCTCTTCCTGCTGAGCATTGCCGTCAGTGGAAACCTATCTTTTCTTAACTGGTTAACGATCATCCCGGCGCTTGCCTGTTTCGACGATTCCTTCTGGTGGCGCCTCTGCCCAAAGTTTTTGAAAGCCAGGGAAACGCCAATGAAAGCGGAAGCGAATAAGCGAAAGAGTATCGCCGTTCAAGTTGCCGCGATCGGTATCACTTGCCTCGTTGCCGTTCTCAGTATCCAGCCCGTGATGAACCTGTTCAATCCTCACCAGATGATGAACACGTCGTTCGATCCCTTTGATTTGGTCAACACTTACGGAGCGTTTGGGACGATCGGTCGAGAGCGATTGAACGTGGTGTTTCAAGGTACCGACTCCGATACCGCGGTCGGTGCAGTGGATTGGAAGGATTACAACTATCAGGCGCTACCGGTCGATGTTCACGAAATGCCGATCCAGGTTGCTCCTTATCAACCGCATCTTGATTGGCAGATGTGGTTCGCGGCGATGGGAACATACCAGCAATATCCATGGACCTTGCACTTGGTCTGGAAGCTTCTCCACAACGATCCCGTCGCTCTTTCGTTCTTCCGGAAAAACCCGTTCCCGGATCATCCACCCCGCTACATCCGAGCCGTTCTTTACAAATACTCGTTTGCGCCACCCGGGAACGCCGACGGCGCATGGTGGACAAGGGACTTTCAAGAAGACTGGCTTCCGCCGCTCGCCGTCGACAATCCCCACTGGGTACCCATCCTTAAGTCATTTGGTTGGACCGATAACCAACCGGAACAAAAGACGGAGTAGACAGCTCCCTAGGAGCGAAATCGTTCACGACATAGACACCGGCGGAAAGAAGGATCAGCCCGTCCGCCAGTGCCTAAGTTCCTCTGCCTTTTTCAAACGGCTGAAACAGTTGCCTTGCGCCCGTTCAGCGCCTCTCAAAATAACAACAATTATGTTAGTTAATAGAAATTATGCTTGTCACAACAACACCTCGCCACTATTAACGACGTCCGACTTCACTCGATGGCGGTCGGCGCATCCTAGTCTGTGATGCTTCCTCCGATGTCGGGCCGAAAACAACCACCTGTTACGAATCGTTAGTTCCGCATCCGCCCTGAAAATACAATGAGACCAATCCGTCTGCTTTACGCAACAAAGCAAGTCGTTCCCGCCGCGTTCACCCTGTCCCTGCTGTTCACCGCCTTCGCCTCGGCAGGTGCGTTGACGTTGAGTATCCCCGCCGACAAACCAGCCGTGTCGCTGGAAGTTCCGGATTCCTGGAAACCGGAGGACACGGATAAAGGCATTGCATGTGAATCGCCCGACAAAGTAGCAACAATCTTTCTTGAAGTTACCTCATCTGAAGGAGTAGACGCCCTTATAGACGAGAACGTCGATTGGTTGACCAAAGATCAAGGAGTCGAGATTGATAAATCCTCGGAGCAAAAAAAGGACTTCGAAACGACTGGCATGCAATGGAAGCGCGTTTCCTGGGACGCGACGAGCAAAGAATGGGGACCGGCCACAGTCGGTTTTGTCTTCGCCGACGTCGGGAACGGCAAACTGCTCACCGTGACCTATTGGATCACCAAGAAGGATGCGGAAAAGCATTTCCCGGCAATAGAAAAGATTTTCGAGAGCGTGAAACGAGTCGGTAGCTGAGAAAGGGATCTCTTAGGGACAGGTCATTTATTATTCAATCAGCCGGAAGAAAAAACTGAAGTAATAGCTCCCTTAGTTACCGATCCCCAATCTCGGGAGCCGTGCCCTCATTCGTCGCCAGCGCACCCTTCAACCGTTGGTACTTGCGGTGAATCATCCAATACATCACGACGTAAGATGCCGGTGGAAAAAGAATCAGCCCGTCCGTCAGTGCCATCAGGATTGGTAATTGGTGCGCGCTCATTCGCACCCAATAACGCAGGGCAAACGCAACCACCCACAGCAGAGATGCGGCCAATGATGGCCCAACGTAGATCGTGTCGGGCAGTTCGCCGGTCCGAATCGGTGTTACTTTTCCGCGAAAAAAGCCGAACATACCACCCAGAACCACCCCGATCAGCGCGGCAAACGTTCGCAACCAAATCGGCGTCGGATCCGGCACAACTGCCAATATGTAGATACTGAGCAGAGAGATCACAGTCGGTGAAATCCAAAGCGAACTAACCTTGATCCGGCGCGGCCGAAGATTCCGCACAACGATCAATACTGCTATCAGCAGGATGTAAAGGAACCCAACAGGCGAGTAGTGAGTCACGTTACAAGTTCTAGGTTTATAGGCTTTACATTCCGGGTTGTAGGCCGTTGCTCGAACGGCCTACACGCGTTTCCGATCTATCAGCTCGGTTTCCCAACTTAAAACCTAAAACTCAAAACATTTAACCTATAACCCTTTAGTCCGACGGGGATTTGTAGAGCGCTTTCAATTCTTCCTTGGTGCGTTCCAGGATAGCCGCAACCTTTCCTTCGCGTTCATGGTCGCCATCGGCCCACCGGGCCGCTCGGAAAGTTGCTTTGATCAGCGACCCCAGAGGTCGGAAAAACGCGAAAGCTTCGGGCCCCATCCATTGACCCCAATCTCCCCAGCTATCAGCACGCGTCCAAATCCGATCCACCGTTTCTTTCTCACGTTCAAGCTCCTCCGCGCCTTGAGGAGTCAACCGATAGACTTTCCGACCCTCTTGGGCCTCGGAGACGACCATCCCCTCATCTTCCAATTGCTGAAGGGTTGGGTAAACGGTACCAGCGCTGGCCTTGTACAAACCTCCGGAACGTTCGGTCAGTTCTTTGATGAGCTGATAGCCATGTTTGGGAGCATCCTTGAGCAACGAAAGGATCGCTAGCCGCACTTCACCGGATTCAAAGAAACGAGCACGTGGACCACCGGGCATTCCGGACCACGGATGATCTTCCCAGCCCCGCCAGCCGTGCCAATGTTTCCAATGGCCTCGATTGTGGTCCCGAGGGTCATCTTCTCGAGACGGCCGGCAATGGCGCCGTTCGTAGTAGTGGTGACGTGATGGATCACCGGCAAAAGCAGCCCTGAAAGGCCCGTACATTAAGAAGTCGCGTAAATTTCTCATACTTGTGATATAGCTTGCTGTATATCGTACGATATATAGCGCGCTGTATCGAGTTGTCAAATGCACGATGAAAAAGCGTCGCATGGGTAGCTATGGACTTATGCGACCAATGGGACTAATGGGATGGGAACCGTCGACATGGTGGTACGGCGTGCTCATAAGTGCGATGAGTCCCATTTCCCTGACCCTGGAAAGGTACCCTCTCAGAAAGGCTCGCCGCACCCCTAGATGCTGATCACGACTTTCCCGAAGTGCGCGCCGCTTTCCAGATGCCGGAAGGCATCCGGTGACTCGGCAAACGGGAACACGCAATCGATCACCGGCTTGACCTGGTTCTGCAACAGCGCGCGATTCATCTCTTCGAACATCTCGCGGCTGCCTACGTATACCCCAAACACGTTCAAAATCTTCGGCACGATGGAAAAGATCTCCGTCGTGGCATCTCTGCCGGATAAGATGCCGATTAGTCCGATGTTCCCACCGAAACGGCAGGCGCGCACGGATTGCTGGAATGTTCCGGCTCCACCCACCTCGATCACGTGATCAACTCCATCAACACCAGATAAGCGTACGGCTTCCTTACCCCACTCCGGTGTCGAACGATAATTGATCACCTCATCGGCTCCGAGCTGGCGAGCCCGTTTCAGTTTTTCGTCACTACTGGAAGTCACGATCGCTTTGGCGCCAGCTGCTTTGGCGAGTTGCAGACCGAAGATGGAGACGCCGCCGGTCCCGAGAAGCAAAACGCTTTCGCCTGCGGTCAATCGGCCACGTACAACGAGCGACTGCCAGGCAGTGAGAGCGGCACAAGGTAAAGTTGCCCCTTCTTCGAAAGAATAGAGCTCCGGCAAAGGCAGCAGGCCCTCTTGATCGAACAAAACCTCCTCCGCCAACACACCGTCAATGGCGCCTCCCAGCGCGCTGCGATGGTATTCCGCTTTAAACCGTCCGCCCAGCCAGCCTTGGAAAAAACAGCCGACGACACGATCACCTGGCTTGAATCGAGAAACTCCGGCGCCAACCGCCAGAACTTCACCCGCTCCGTCGGAACATGGGATTCGGCCTACCTGCGGTTTTCGGTCGTACTGTCCTCTCACCACAACCAAATCACGATAGTTGAGAGAGACAGCCCGAATCCGCACTAGGACCTGTCCAGCTCCAGGATTCGGACTCGATCGGTCCACCAGACTCAGTCCATTGGGATCGCCGTATGTTTTGATTTCAAATGATTTCATTGGTTGAAAATCAGATCGAACTTGAGCTCTCTGCTTTCGCGACCCCAAACGAGCTGCGTCTTCTCGCCCGTCTGTTCGAATCCTAGCGACCGATAAATCGCGATGGCACGCTCGAGCCCATCCACCGTCCAAAGGAATATTTTCTTGAAGCCGGCTTCGCGGCAGTATCGGACTGAATCCTCTGTCAGCCACCGGCCAAGACCGGATCCTCGGACCGATCTGTCTGCGAAGAGAAGCCTGAGCTGAGCGACATCATCCGGCAACTCGCAGATAAAAACCGATCCCACGACAACTCCATCTTTTTTAGCGAGCCAAGCCTTTGAACGCCCCGGGTTCGGGTTGAGTATAAAGTCGCCCGCGATCTGAGCGCAGTAAGCCTCATGAACCGGACTGAAGCCATAATCATGGAAATTTTGGATCCCGTGAATTTCGATCAACCGGCCGAGATCACCAGGTTCAAAGTCGTGGCTAATGGAAATACCAGCATCCAGAAGCTTTTGAGGTATGGAGGGGGTCATATTCAAAAGTAATCAGTAATCAGTGTGTCAGTAATCAGAGTCCTGCTTACCCGCACTCGCTCGTCGCCAGCAGATCGCTACTGATTACTGAATACTGCTTACTGATTACTCACCTTTGCAGCCCGCTGACTTTCCACACACCAAAGCGCTCGAGCCTAGACAATGGCCCGCACCACTCCTCCATCCACTCGCAAGGCTGACCCATTCGTGCCGGAGGCCAAGGGACTACACACGTAGAGGACCATATTGGCGATTTCCTCAGTTGACTCGAACCGCTTTAAAAGGCTAGTTGGCCGAACCTTCTCGAAGAACATCTGTTCAAATTCCTCAACGGATTGGTTATGCTGTTTAGCCAGGCTAGTCACAAATTCGGTGACTCCCTCAGACGCGGTCGGTCCGGGAAGAACGCTATTAACGGTCACACCGGTACCCACGGTCAATTCCGCCAAACCGCGAGCAATCGCCAGTTGGGCCGTCTTGGTCATGCCATAGTGGATCATTTCCGCGGGAATCTGCAGACCCGATTCGCTCGAGATAAAAACTATGCGACCCCAGTCACTCTTGAGCATCCTCGGTAAGTAACCCCGAGATAAACGAACCCCGCTCAGGATATTCACTTCAAAGAAGCGTCTCCAATCATCATCCGTAATTGCAGTGAACTCTTTAGGTTCGAAGATCGAGAGGTTATTAACTAAGATCTGAATTTCCGGATAAAGCTTCAGCAGTTCATCGGCCACCGACGCTTGTCCCAGATCGCCGGCGAAGCCTTCTACTTGGGCATCCGGAAACTTCTTTTTGATTGTATTGACGGCGATGTCGACGCGTTCTTGGGTTCGCCCGTTGAGTAGGACTTGCGCGCCTTCACGCGCAAGTCCTTGGGCAATAGCGAAACCTATGCCCGCTGTAGAGCCCGTAACCAGAGCCGATTTCCCGGCAAGGTGGAGATCCATAGTGGTGGTTCCTATGACTCTCTTATTCGACCACCAGTTTTACTTCGATGTTACCACGCGTCGCGTTCGAGTAAGGACAAATCTGATGCGCTGCTTCTATCAGTTTTTCGGCGGCCGCCGGATCAACGCCCGGCAAATGGCAATGCAGCTCGGCGTTTAAAGCAAACCCGCCGGCGTCGGTTTTCCCAATCGTAACATGGGAAGTTACTTTTACTTCGCCCACCTTTACTTGCTCCTTCGCCGTGATCACTCGGAGTGCTTGACCGAAACAAGACGCGTAGCCCAAGGCAAATAATTGTTCCGGATTCGTGGTGCCCGGTTTACCCGGCCCTCCCATTTCTTTCGGCAGAGCGAAATTTACCTGTACGTTCCCGTCCGACGTTTCTCCAAATCCTTCACGACCTGAAACGACGGTTGCCACTGCGGTATATAATGGTTGGAATGACATGATAGCTGATTCCTGTTGGTAGTTATTTGCTACGGTCTGGTTGGGAAAGAGATTCCCGACAAGAATCAGGCTAGCGCACTTGTGGTGGGGAACAACCCCTAAACTGCCGCCGGAGCGATATGTAGGCCGAGCAAACGATAGGCGCCAGACTTCAGACGATCCAAGACCCGAATATCGTTGGCGATCTTAGCCTCTTGAACCAAGCCGACGATATAGGTGTGCAATTCGTCAGCCAAAGCTCTGGGATCAGCGGCGGAAACATCTCCGCGCTCGATGGCTTCGCGGACCGTATTTTCTAAGTAGACGCGTTTCCCTTCGCTGATCTTTTGTGCCATCAAGCGAATGCTCTCGTCTTGGGTGCTCAGCTCGCAACCCAGCGATACGAAAGGGCAGCCCAACAAGCGGCCATATCTCTGAAGTCGATCAGTTTGGGTCTGACGCACGTGGTTGAAATAGTCATCCAACCGATCGAGCGGCGGCTTCTCCGCAGAGAAAATTCGCTCCAATGTCTCCCGCAGACTTGCCCAATGATATTCATAGGCAGCAACTGTCAGCTCCGATTTAGAACGGAAAAAATGGTAAAAACTCCCCTTCTTTACGCCAGACTGCTCGCAAATTTGATCAACTCCCACCGAACCATAGCTTTGCTGAGAGATTAATTCGTGAGCGGTCCGCAAGAGCTTTAGCTTGGATTCGCACTGCCTCATGAATTGAACAAGGTACTTAACCGATCAGTCAAGATCAAGCGCTTTGTGAGAAGACAAATAAGCCTCGCGCAGAGGACGCAAACGACGCAACGACATGGAGCGGAGCTGCTTTTGACCGTGCCCAGAATCTCGCATATTTCTTTCGGGCGCGACGAAGGCCAAATTGCGTGCTAAACAGGCAGCTCCCGGGAATTACTGCACGCGATGTTTTGTCGGATCGTGCTGCTCAGGGATTCTTGGTCCGCTCAACGCCGACAAACGTATCACGCGTAGAAACGTTCCCGGGAGCCGCCTGCTGCGAAGGTTCGCGGCCATGCAACGACCCGAGAGGAACATTGCAGGGTTGTTGAGGCACGCTCCAAAGCGGCTCCCCTCCATTCCCGGCATGCCCGCCCGTTCTCGGCGCTCCGCTCGTTTTACGTGGATTCTCGCTACTTCGTAAACTATAGAGGATAGATCAGTCAGTCATGATCGCCGGCTTTATTATCTGTGTTCTCGTCGGGTACCAACTGCTCGATACAATCGCCCTCCTCCTGAATCTCCGCTCACTAAAGGAGGAAGTGCCGGCCGAATTCGCGGGAATCTACGACAAGTCGGAGTACCGGCGTTCACAGCAGTATAGCCGCGCCAAGGCCCATCTGGAGATGATCAGCTCGACCGTGATGTTAGCCGCTCTCCTCCTGTTTTGGGGACTCAACGGATTTGAGCGGCTGGATGTCTGGCTTCGCGGACTGGGCTGGCATCCTTTTTGGACCGGAATCCTTTACGTGGCCGTTTTGGCCGCTGCCCGCGAACTGCTTGAACTACCTATCGAATTGTATCGGACATTTGTGGTTGAAACCCGCTTCGGATTCAACCGCACCAGTTGGCAGACATTCCTTCTGGATCACCTCAAGAATTGGGCGATCGCGGGCGTAATCCTTTTCGGATTTTTAGCACTCGTGCTCGGTCTGTTGCAAACCTTCGGCATACAGATTTGGCCCGTCGCCTGGCTGGTCACCGCGGCGATTTCAATTTTGTTAACCTATCTCGCGCCCACTGTCATTTTACCGCTTTTCTTCAAATTCCAACCCTTGCCACCCGGTGAACTCAGGGATGCGGTAACTGGCTATTGTCAGCGGCTGAATTTTCCGCTCCGGGACCTGTTGGTCATTGATGGCTCGCGGCGCAGCAGCAAAGCAAACGCCTTTTTCACCGGTTTCGGTAAAAACAAGCGGGTGGCCTTATACGACACGCTCATCAACCATCATCCCGTCCCGGAACTGGTCGCTGTGTTGGCGCACGAGGTCGGCCATTACAAAAAACAGCACGTTCTCCAGCAGTTTATCCTCGCCCAAGTGAGTTTGTTTCTAGCGTTTTTGCTGGCGTCCTTTTGTATAACTTGGCCCGCTCTATTTGCGGCGTTCGGCGTAACCCATATTTCTTATTACGCCGGGTTAGTCCTTTTTTCCCTTTTGATTCAGCCACTGGGGATCTTGTTCGGAATCGCTACCTACGCGTGGAGCCGTCACCACGAATATGAAGCCGACCGTTTCGCAGCGGAAACGACCGGCGATTCTTCACCGCTAGAGGAGGCCCTGATCCGGCTCAGCAAGGACACCCTGCATAATCTCACTCCTCACCCGCTGCTGGTTGGCCTACGTTTCACCCATCCTCCTGTTCCCGATCGTGTCCGGGCCCTTAGGGCGCTAAGTCTCCCGGCGCCCCACTGATAAGGCTTCTCTAATCGTACTCGTCCTCGAAAAGGTGGCACGTTGCCAGCGCGTGTTTGTTCTCACCGCTTGGAGGGGAGCCGCTTTGGATCGTATCCCGCTACCCTAGAAAATTTCGTCTCAAAGCGAACCCGCCCAAATGCCAAAAAACAAGCGGCTCCACGAACCACCGCACGCGGTGTTTTGTCCCATCTCAGCGCTCGGGATTCTTAAACCGATCAGCGCTCCGATAGACCTAACACCCGTCGAAACGTTCCCGGGAGCCGCTCGTTTAACAAGGTACTTCGGCCTACCTCGCACCGAAAAGAATATCGCGAGATCTTCAGGCGCACGCCAAAGCGGCTCGCCTCCAAGGCGTTCGGCGATCGCTCATTACATGAACCCGCCGCGCTCTTCGAGGACGATAACGCAGCTCGTGGAGACAATCCGGGTAGCTCTACGTCCTGAAGGAAAGGAGCGTCGTGGGATATGTGCCAGGGGGGAGAGTTGAACTCCCGACCAAGGGCTTATGAGTCCCCTGCTCTACCACTGAGCTACCCTGGCAAACGCCGCGATTGCGGAGGAGGCGAAAATTAAAACAGTTAGCCCCGGATTCAAGTCTCTTTGTTACGGCTCTAGCCAAGTTGTCCCAGCCGCAGAATGTCTCGGCGTAGCCGAACATTTTCTGCTGCCAAGTTTCGTTGGCGCCGCCACAGCTTCGTTGGCGCCGCCACAACCTGCCTAGCTCAAAAATGCCTGCGCATTTTTGAGCCAGGCAGGCTAGAAAGGGTTGCATGCAAATCGGGCTAATCCACTATACGTCGTGGCCAACGGTCGGTGGGGTTGAGGTCATTCTTCGCCAACAAGCAGGGTTAATGGCGAAGGCGGGACACGAGGTATCCGTTATCTGCGGGAGCGGCCGCCAATTTAGCCCAAACATCAAGACGGTCGTTCTCGAGGACCTAAACATTGCCAGTCCATCGGTCACGGCCGCCCAAGCCGAAATCTGGAACGGCTATCCGGCGGCAGGGTATTTCGCCCTGGTAGAGAAACTTCGAAAGCAACTCACCCGCCTCTTGAAAAGGATGGATTGCATCATCGTGCATAATCTGATGACCATGCCGTTTCATCTGGCGGCGACTCAGGTTTTAATCGAGCTGGCCGAGTCCGGAACAAAAATGCTTGCCTGGACCCATGACCTAGCCGCAAGCAACCAAGATTATTCGCTGCCACGAAACAGTACCGTGGACATGATCCGCGAAAAACACTCGAGCATCCGCTATATTGCGGTTTCCCAAACCCGTGCTAACGAATTTGAGGAATTATCCGGTCACAGGGTGGACGCGATCATTCCCAACGGGATGGATCAGGTCACCGTCCTGGGATTGACCCCGGAGGTCGAAGGCTTGGTCAACCAACTCGATAGTCAGGCAACCATTTTCCTTTATCCAACGCGAATTTTGCCCCGTAAAAACCTGGGCTTTTCGATGCAGATTCTCAAAGCACTAAACGAGCTAGGACACGCTGCCTACCTCCTGATCACGGGGGCTGCCAACCAATACAATGCGGGAGCACAGGCCCATTTGTCCGGTTTGAAGCAGCAAGCCACCGATCTGGCCATGACGGATCGCGTTATCTGGGTAAATGAGCGATTCCAGGTGGATGAACAACAGCTTCGAAGCCTGTACCTGGCAGCTGACGCCCTTTTGTTCTCTACCCGGCAAGAAGGGTTCGGTTTGCCCCTCTTAGAGGCAGCCGCCTTTCGTTTACCCATATTTTGTTCGGATATTGAACCGTTACGCTCGAACTTAGCTGACAACGTTGTAAAGTTTGACCTGAGGGCATCCCCTAGAAATATTGGGGAAACAATTTCCCTGGCCTTAAAAACGGATCTGGCTTTTTCCAGTAGGAAACGGCTGCTTATGAACCATTCGGCGCAGACCCTTTACCGCGAAAAAATTGAGCCTTTGCTCCGCAGCTTATCATGAACGCTACGCTCTCTCCCCACGACTTAGACTTACTACTTCGAGCCGATCACGCCGACCCATTTGGTGTCCTTGGTCTCCACTCGATCAATGGCAACCAGGTGGTCCGAGCTTTCCGACCGGACGCAAAAACGCTGACGGTGATAGACCGGGGCAATCCGAAGAGCAGGTATGTTGCTCAGAAGATCGCCGACGAGGGTATCTTCGAAGCGACGGCCGACGGTCGAACCGATCGTTTTGATTATCTGCTCGAGGTAACGAACTGGGCTGGGGAGACAACTCAGCTCGCTGACCCCTACTCCTTCGGACCGCTCCTGGGCGAGCTCGACATGCACCTCTATTGCGAGGGCACCCACTACGAGATATACCGAAAACTTGGCGCCCACCTCATGGAAGTAAACGGTCATGCTGGCGTGCTTTTCTCAGTCTGGGCTCCGAACGCACAACGCGTGTCGGTCGTCGGCGACTTTAATGACTGGGATGGGCGGCTCCATCCTATGCGCAAACGGGTCGAGTCGGGAATTTGGGAGATCTTCATACCCGGCGTCGGTGAGCAAGCTCATTACAAGTTCGAGCTCCGAAATTGTTTCGGTCAGATCGTCCTCAAAGGTGATCCCTACGCTTTCTACAGCCAGCATGGCCTGCAGACCGCTTCTTTGGTCTTTAACCTCGACCGGTTCACCTGGTCGGACCGCGAGTGGATGGAGGCCCGCCGGACCCGGCAATGGCATAAAGAAGCGGTGAGTGTCTATGAGGTGCACCTTGGTTCTTGGGCCCGAGTTCCGGAAGAGAACGACCGTTACCTGAGTTACCGCGAATTCTCGGATCGGCTGATCAAGTACGTGAAAGAGATGGGCTTCACTCATATCGAGTTGATGCCGGTCGCCGAACACCCATTCGATGGGTCCTGGGGATACCAGATTACCGGGTACTATTCTCCGACTAGTCGCTACGGAAACCCGGACGAATTTCGTCAATTCGTTGATCTGTGCCATCAAGCCGGTATCGGAGTCATCCTTGACTGGGTACCAGGCCATTTCCCCAAGGATGCCTACGGACTTGCTCAGTTTGATGGGACCCATCTCTACGAGCACGCCGATCCACGCCAGGGAGAACATCAGGATTGGGGAACGTTGATCTTCAATTACGGCCGGAATGAGGTCCGAAACTTTCTAATCGGCAACGCCTTGTTCTGGTTGGACGAATATCACATCGACGGGCTTCGCGTAGATGCAGTCGCGTCGATGCTTTATTTGGACTACTCCCGACAGCCTGGCGCCTGGATTCCCAACGTACACGGCGGCCGCGAGAACTTAGAGGCAATCTATTTCCTCAAACGTTTTAACGAGGTTTCCTACGAGCGATTCCCTGGCATTATGACCATCGCCGAAGAATCAACGGCGTGGCCGGGAGTTTCTCGGCCAACCTTCCTCGGCGGCCTCGGGTTTGGGTTCAAATGGAATATGGGTTGGATGCACGATTTCCTGGTCTACATGGGCCGGGAACCGGTTTACCGGAAGTATCACCAGGGCGATATCACCTTTTCATTGCTCTATGCCTTTCAGGAACACTTCATCTTAGTGCTCAGCCATGACGAAGTGGTTCACGGCAAAGGCGCGCTCCTCAACAAGATGCCAGGTGATCCATGGCAGAAGTTCGCTAATCTGAGGATGTTCTACGCCTGGATGTATTCTTATCCCGGGAAGAAGCTGCTTTTCATGGGTGGCGAATTCGGGCAGTGGCAGGAATGGAATCATGACCGCAGCCTTGATTGGCATCTCCTGCAACTCCCCGGACATGCGGGGCTGAAGCGTCTCGTCCAACACCTGAATTATCTTTACAAGAACGAGCCGGCGTTATGGCAGCTGGATGATTCCTACGAAGGTTTTGACTGGATCGATTTCCACGACGCCGAGAGTAGCATCGTCGCTTATTTCCGTAAGGCCCAGGATGGCCCGATCCTCATTTTCGCCGTCAACGCGACCCCGGTCCCGCGGCACGCTTATCGGATCGGAGCCGCCGGTGAAGGTTGGTACGAAGAAATCCTGAATACGGACGCGGAAACTTACGGGGGTAGTAACGTCGGGAACTTTGGCGGCGTCCACGCGGATGCCATCCCGTGGCAAGGCCAAAGCCATTCGATCAGCATCAATCTGCCGCCACTCGGCGTGGTTGCCTTTAAAAAGCACCCGTATGGCCCCCCGGCCGGTGGCGATGAGAAACGGTAGGGACCAGCCCGCCTCATTTGTAGCCGCGACGTGTCAGTAGCTACGAAGTTAGCTCCTCGGAGCTGCCAAGCTCCGTAGGAGCGGCATCTTTATAGCATATCCGCGCCTCGAAGGATCCTATTTTCCGGAGCCTAACCCACATTGGACAAGCGCTGGGCGGGACTGGTTCATCTCGCTTTCCTATTTCATCCGAGACTGATAGTAGTCGGGCACAACTGTCCCCGGCTTTTTGAACCACTGCTTCACGTCCACTCCCGAGTATAAGAGGATGTTCCCCCAAGGATCGAATGCTCCGGTCCGCACAATGAACTTAGCCTTATGAGACAGCGATCCAAGAATATCCGCGTGCGGAACCGTACTGATTTCCGCAGCTGCAAAAATGCGATCCACTTTTTCTTTCAAGCGCGGATTGTTATGCGCCATCTCTGCAGCATAGGCCACCTTCTCCGCAATAAACTCGGCGCTAATTGCGGCTAACACGGTCTCGATATCGGGGAGGTCGGGAACCACTGCCAAGTCAATCCGTTCAACTTCACTTGGTATGGGAAAACCCGCATCGCAGACGATGAGAAAATCTCCGTGTCCCATGGCCGCTATTGCATGGTTTAGGCCTAGATTCAGGATGCCGCTACGTTTCATTTCGGTGTTTTAGGGGTAAATTGTTGATGAAAAAGTTTGTCGACCTCTAACCGCTGTCCGAGAGAAGGAATCACGCCCAGCCGAGTGCAAGCCAGAGACCCATTACAACTCGCAAATCGGATGGCGGTTTGCATATCTTTACCTTCGGCCAGCGCCACCGCCAGTGCCGCGGTAAAAGCGTCACCCGCGCCTGTGGTGTCAACGACATCGGCCGAAACCGCGGGAAAGGTTTGCGGTTCCCCCTGGCCTAGCAACAAGCTGCCTTTCTCTCCAAGAGTAACAACCACGGTTGTGCCATACTCCTTCTGCAATCGCGATGCTAACTCCACGGTTGACGTTGCGTCGTCCGGGTCCAGTCCCAACAAAATCCGTAACTCGGTTTCGTTCGGAGTTAATACATCGATCGAACGAAATGCTGACTTAGGGATCGGCGCTGCCGGCGCAGGATTCAGCACGGTCCTCACCCGATGTTTTCGGCCCAGCTCCATCGCGGCGCAGGCCGCCTCTACTGGAATCTCCAAAACGGAAAGCACAACATCACTTTCCGCAATCAGTGGTTCGGCGCGTTCCACAAAAGCTCGATCGATCCATTTGTTAGCCCCCATATCCAGCAGGATTCCGTTCTTCCCCTCAGGATTGACGATAATAAACCCTACTCCGGTTGGATGCTCCTTCGACACCACTAGATGGCTCGTGTCCACTCCCTCAGCGGCATAGAGGTCGGTCGCAATCCGGCCGAGTGCGTCCTCCCCAATCAGACCGACAAACCGAGCTTTCGCGCCCAGTCGAGCGGCGGCAACAGCCTGATTGGAGCCCTTGCCGCCGGGCCCTAAATCAAAATCCGAGGCAATCAGCGTTTCTCCAAAAACTGGCATTCGTTGAGTCCGCAACGTCATACCAACGGCAAAACTGCCCACCACAGTTATTAACGGTGATTTCACGGTGATAGACTGGCGTTTTCCATTCCGCTCTGTCCGAGTGCTGCTGCGAGCAGTCGATGTTCGTCGAATTCCGATTTGTTGAAGAACCCCGATACCTGTCCGCGGCAGAGAGTCAGTATGCGATCACACTGGCCCATCAGCTCTGGCAACTCCGAAGATGCGATCAAAACAGCGAGTCCACGCCCTGCCAGCTCATTAATGATATGGTAAATCTCCGCTTTCGCACCAACATCGATCCCCCGGGTGGGCTCATGCATTAGTAACACCTGAGGATCAGTCGCCAGGTTCCGCCCGAGAATCACCTTCTGCTGATTGCCACCGCTGAGGGTACCAACTTTTTGCGCGAGCGACGCTGCTTTGATTCGAAAACGCCGCACGTACCGACCGGCCAAATTACGCATCGAGTTTCGCTGAAGTATCCCGAACCGGCTCACCTTACCCAGACTGGCTGACGCCAGGTTATCCATCACACTGAGAACCTGAATAGCACCTGCGTTCCGGCGATCTGCCGGTACGATTGCTACCCCATTTTGCAATAACTCGTGCGGCGATCGAATCACCCGGTACCTACCATTGATAATGATCCGGCCGGTGTACGCCCGGAGCCCCGTAAGGCAATCAATGAGTTCATCTTTTCCTGAGCCAGGCAGACCCGCCACCCCCAAGATCTCTCCTTCTCTTACAGAAAAGGTGACATCCTTAAGCAGTTTGCGGTCGGCCAACCCGCTTACGACAAAGACCTCCCGATTGCCGAGCGAACCAGCAGGTTCACGATGGAACAAATAGTCTATCTCCCGGCCCACCATCTTGCGGATCAACCCCTCAATCGAGTAAGCGCTTTTCGCACCGCTATCCACGACTACACCATCTCTCAACACCGTGATACGGTCCGCCAGTGCCAGCACCTCTTCTAACCGATGCGACACATAGAGAATGCCGACACCTCGGTCGCGCAATTCCTGCACTACCTTGAACAAGCGGGCTGAATCATCTGTGGTGAGGGCCGAATTGGGCTCATCCAGAACCAAGACTCGGATATTGGTGGTCAGTGCTTTCGCAATATCGACTAACTGCCGGCGCCCTAGCGAAAGCCGGTGAACTGGTTTATCCAGGTCGTCGCTGGGAAACCCGAAACTGCTCAGTAACAAATTCGCATCTTCTCGCATCCGTCCGCGATCAACTAACTGCCATGCCCGGCTATTGGCTGCTCGGGCCAACCCAATGTTCTCCAAGACCGTCAAATTCAGGCAGAGCGACAACTCCTGGTGAACAACGCTGATACCGTTGGTCGCGGCATGATGCGGATCACGCCAGCTTACCTGCTTTCCGCCCACCAAGATTTCACCGGCATCAGGATGGAGTTCACCACCAAGAATATTGATCAGCGTACTCTTACCCGCTCCATTTTCTCCCACCAGCGCGTGGATCTCTCCTGATTGAATATCCAAAGAGACCCCGCTCAACGCCTGGTTTGACCCAAAGCGCTTTGAAACCTCTCGCAAGGTTACGGCTGGTTCTCGCTGTTCCACGGACCTTTCAGGTTCGATCAGTAAGGCGACTACTCTTTTTTCTGTTTGGAGGCTACGACGTAGTCGCCAATATTCTTGTTATCATAGACGACGGCGCCCGTGTCTACGGTCTGCGCGGGCTTTCCTTTCAACGTATCGAGCAGCAAACGGACTGCTTCATAACTCTGTTTCTCGGGCGCTTGATCGATCGTAGCGGAGATCACATTGCCTTGTACCAGCTTGATCGTCTCTGGTAGCATGTCGAACCCCACAATCTTCACTTTCCCAACCAGATTATTTCGCTGAGCATATTGTCCGGCAGCAGGGGTAGAACAGCACTCCAAAGACAAAATGCCGTCAACATTCGGATGCGCCTGCATCGCGTTCTCGACGGAGCCGTAGATTTGCTGAGGCTCTGTGCCGGTCGTAACCGTTGCAAGGATCTTAATGCCTGGAAATTGGCCTAAGGCTTCTCGCGCGCCCTTTTCACGATCAATCGACCATTGAGCCGCCCCATCCAAAGTCGTGATGATAACATTTCCTTTCCCGCCCAGCGTGTCCCCCAACAGTTTGCCTGCGATACGACCGGATTGAACCAGATCCTGGCCAACAAACGCGAGCCGTTTACTATTTGGATTGTCGGTGTTGAATGTTACCACCGGAATTCCCTGAGCCAAGGCCCGATCAATAATTGGAGCCAACGCATCGGTGCTTACCGACGAGATAGCCAGGCCATCGACGCCTTTTTGGATCAGGCTCTCGATCTCGGCCACCTGTTTTTCGGCGTCGGCTCCCACCGGCCCGACCATCTTGGCATCAACGTTGAATTCTTTGTCCGCCTTTTCCACCCCCGCTTTAATAAAAGGCGCGAACTCATTCGAAACGTCGTGGTAGGACACATAAATTACCGGTTTGTCGCCCTTGGCTACTCTATCCTGAATGCTTTTTGAAAGCGTAAAGCTAGAGTTGCTTTGACCAAGTAAAACAGCGGGTAACAACGCAAAAGCGGCGATGACAGCCGCTTGAAGACGAGCATGGCTTTGGTGGATCATAGTTCGATGGGGGGATGACTGACTGCAATACAAACTGAAAGTTAGTCGCTGCGGCGTTGCGCTGTCCATTTATCCAGCCCGACGGCTAGCACAATTACCAAACCAATCACGGTGGTTTGCCAAAATGGAGAGATGCTCAAAAGGACCAAACCGTTCCGCAATACTCCGACGATGAGCACACCTAGTATCGTGCCAAGCACTGTCCCCTCACCTCCGGACAGCGAAGCGCCACCCACGATCGTCGCTGCAATGACATCAAGCTCGAGACCGACCCCAGTGCGGCCAGCCTGACCGCTGGGCAGGAAAGCGAGACTGAGGATCCCAGCTAAACCGCTTAACAACCCCATTAATACGAAGGCGAGGATCTTGGTATTGAAGATGTTAATCCCGGAGAGACGGGCGGCTTTGTCACTTCCGCCGACCGCATAAACTCGAAACCCAAAAGTGGTTTTCGATAGAACAAACCACCCCAGGATCGCAATCACAATAAAACTGACTAGCAACATGGGGATCAAATTGAAGAGCTGCCCCTGGCCGAGGTAGTAGAATTGCGCGATTACGTCAGGTCTTGCTCCTTTGTCGACGTCAACAGTCACCGGCTGGCCATCCGTTAATAGCAAAGCAGCGCCGCGGATGACACTCAGCATCCCTAATGTCGCAATGAACGATGGCAGCTTGCCGTAAGTCGAAAGCAGGCCGTTCACAAGCCCAATGGCGCTACCTGCCATTAGTCCAACAATTAGGGCGGGAATCAAAAGCCACCCTTTCACAATCAAAAGCCCGGTGACTAAGCTGGCAAAAGCATAGGTTGATCCAACGGAGAGGTCGACCTCGCGGGAGACCAGGACAAAGGTCATGCCCACCGCCATAATGCCGAGTACAGACACTTGCCGACCGACGTTCAACAGATTCCGCACCGACAGGAAACTATCAGTGGTCAAAGACAGAAATACGCACATCACCAGCAGCGCTAGCAAAACACCTGTCTCGCGCGCCACCAGCAATCCTCGCAGGTTCGCTCGAATGTTAATTGCTTTAGGACGCTCTTCGGGAATTGCTTGGGGCATCATATTCGCCCGACGACTAGTTGGAGTTCGTTAGTTGCATCGCCCGAGCAATCAGGTGTTCCGCTTGGCTGGTTATCGCCTTTCGCTCATCTTCCGAGGCCTGGGCGATCATTTCCGATACCATACGTTCGCAGCGTTGCCGCACTTCGTCCGCTGCCGGAAAACGTTGGCCGTCCAGCTCGTGTAAGACCCGCAGCCAACGATTCCCGTAACTGGCATGGATCGTTTCGTCCGCCCAATCGAAATCCATGTCGTGCTCGCTAACGGCGTCACCAATCTCCTTAAATGCAGCGGCGCGTTCCGGCTTACGCCCAATATTTTTCGTCTCGAAAAAGTACAGCATACCTAGCCGATCGATCGGTGCGCCGCCTTTGGCGCTTTCATAGATATACGTACCCAGGGGGATCTCTTGAGCTGAGAACCCCCACTCTTCCAAACGCATTTTCCCCATGAGACAGTGACGAGACTCATCATAGGTCCAACGAGCAGCGTCATAGACCCATTCCCACGGAAGGACGTCCGCAAATTCGCTGAGGATGATACCACCGTGTTCCACGGCCCAGATCTCGTTCAGATGACTAACGGCCGAACGAAGCTGTAACCGGAGACCGGTTCCGTACGGAAAGTCCGCACAAATGATGTCGGGCCAGTAGAAACGGCATGCCCAATACCGTGTGTCGCGCACAGGTTTATCTGGCACCTCCCTAGGAGCGGAGCTTGGCGGTGGTGTCACCGCGTGCGGATCAGGTGCGCGATCGGTCGGGATACCACCCAGTTCTTTCAGTTGTTGATTGAAACTATCGACCCAGGCTCGATCGACTCCCTCTGCTTTTTCCTGATCCATCTCGGCCAGGAATTTTCGCAGGGTTGCTATCTGCTGCCTTTTCTCCCGCACGGAAAGCTCCAAAAACCGGTAGGTGGGCGCGTCCGCTAATGGATCCGAAAAGGCCAAGAACTCGCTGTAAGCGTCATGAATCGCGGGCAATGCTACATCTGCCAGGGCTCCAATGAAGGCGCGTTCGGAAGGCGCCATACCCAGAAGGCTCAATGCATCAGCCAATGGTTTGTCGGCTCCCTCGTGTTCCATGAGCCGGCTGGGAAAGCGCAGCTCAAAAACCCGCTGCCGCAACGCGTTTGCCGTTTCGGCATTCTGCCAACAGAGCAACGGAATCGCGACTTTCACCTCAATCCGAGCTAGATGCGGTATCCAACGCGACGCGTTCACAATGACGGCGCGTTCACAAAAGAAAAAACGTTTCAGAATCTGCGCTGTATCCAGCCGCTTCCAGCGAGCTCGCGGCTGATCGCCACTAAGGTATGCGGTTGCTGCGTCCATTTAGATAAAGGGGAAGACCAGCCGGTTTCTCGAGAGCATATCGCGCTATTCTGAAAAGAGAATGCACGATCATCTTGCAGAGATGAAGGATCCTATCATAGGGTTCAAGACCCATGCGAACCGAGTTCGTGGCCTCCTATTATCACACCCCATCGGATACGGTCCGGCGGCTATTCTACAACGTGGTACGAGCAGGTCATTTGCGAGCCGCCCCGGATTACCATATCGAGCGCAACCATCTTCCTGGTCACGATCTTCTTCTATGCTTAGATGGCGCGGGTTTTGTCATGTCCCGCAATCGTAGATTCCGAGTTGAAGCCGGCGAGTTTGCTTGGATCTCCGGATATCAGCCACACGCTCACTGGGCAGATCCGCGTTCCCCCTGGGAACTCTATTGGATCCGGATCGATGGCCATCAGATTGAAGAGACCTGTAACATACTATCCGTCTACCGAACCCCTGTATTCTCTCGAATACCACTGCCTGAAGTTCGGGCGCAATACGAAAGAATCCTGCAGATAATGCGCGATCGACCGGCTGCTCTGGATGCGCTTTTGAACGCTGCGGTGAGTGAGCTTCTGGCTATTCTGTTTGAAAACCGGCAAGCCGAAGTCGCTCAAAGTTTGACTGCCGGTAAAGCCTTCAGTCCCGATATCCAAAATTCGATCACCAAGATGACGCTCTATCCCGATCGGCATTGGCGAGTTAAGGATTTGGCCAGATTGAGTGGCCTGAGCGAGCCTCATTTCTTTCGGCGTTTCCGACAAGTAACCGGCTCGTCTCCGATCGATTGGCTGCGACGCGAACGAATTAACCATGCAAGACGGCGCCTCGTGCAAAGCAACGACCCCATTAAACAGGTCGCCGAACAGGTAGGTTACAATGACGCGTTCTTTTTTAGCCGCGATTTCAAGCGCTACACCGGCCTAGCCCCTTCCCAGTATCGCCTCCAGCATGTCCGCGAAGAGTAGGTGGAGCGCTGCGCCAGACGTGGAGCGCTGCCTCGCTTGCGAGGCCGACGATCGGTAGGGCGAAAAACTCGGCGCTCACGCTCGATCTCGTTCGCTGACCTTGGATTTCACTTCCCCATCCGCCAGCCGGGTTAGAATCTCCTCCCCTACTTCTACGTCTTCACTCCGTTGCAAGATTTCTCCGCTGGTCTTACGACTGATCGAATAGCCACGTTCCAACGTTTGTTGCGGACCCAGTAAGGCAATCGTTCGTTCTAAAGAGAGCAATCGTTGCTCCGCGCGTTCGAGTTGATTCTTCGAGGCGTTCTCCAATCTCGTTTGTACCCCGGCTACCTCAGCTCTCCGGCGAACCACTACCTGCGCCGGTCGATACGCCTGTAGCAATGAAGTCAGACGGTTCGTGTGAGTCCGGTGATGTTCGACTGTCCAGCGCAGCAGTTGGAGAAGACGACCCTCGGTCTGATCGACCTTCTGTTGCCGATCTCGGATCAGCGTTCTTGGGTCGCGTAATCCTCTAGCCTCTTTTAGCCGATTCAGGCGTAAAACACCGACTTCAATGGACTGTTTAGCCAAACGAACCAGAGCGGTCTGTTTAGCGACCAATGAATTCCGCAGAAACTCTTGTGCAGGAGCTACCAGCTCTGCTGCCGCGCTAGGAGTAGGCGCTCTGAGATCCGCCACAAAATCGGCAATCGTAAAATCGATCTCGTGACCCACGGCTGAAATAATCGGAAGATCGCACCCATAAATAGTCCGAGCTAACACCTCCTCATTGAACTCCCAGATATCCTCCAGGCTGCCACCACCGCGAGCCAAGACGATCACATCGATCGCCAGGGAAAGCCGCTGTCGGTCAAGATATCGAATCATCTCAGCAATCTCGCCGGCAGCCCCCTCGCCTTGGACCCGGACGGGACAGATCAAAATTCGCAGCCATGGACTCCGGCGTTCGAGAATGTTGAGCATGTCTTGCAGGGCAGCCCCGGACCGCGATGTCACCAAGGCCACGCGTCGGGGAAACGAGGGCAAGGCCTTCTTGTGTTCCGGATCAAATAAGCCTTCGGCCTGAAGCTTGCGTTTCAAGGCCTCGAACTTGGCCTGAAGCAGGCCTTGCCCTCGGGTTTGGACCAACTCGACCACCAATTGATATTGGCCACGGGCTTCGTACACCGTCAGGCGCCCAAAGGTCTGTACCTGCAACCCATCCTTCAAGATGAGGCCGGATCGGGCCGAATACGCTCGTGCGAACATGACGCACGCCAACTGCGCCCGGTCATCTTTCAACGTGAAGTAATGGTGCCCGGATGACTGTTTCCGATAATTAGAGATCTCTCCTTCCACCCAAACCTCGCCGAGGCGGCTCTCCAAAATATCCCGCACGTGACGCGTAAGCTCGGTGACCGAGAGAATCGTGGCCATTCTCGTAACTTAGCGGATTTTGCTGGTAGGGCGAGGCTCCCGAATGACCTAACGGTTCGAGCAGAGGAAATCAATCGTCCGCTTTCCAATGCGTGTACTACGCCTAGAAACGCGCCGAGCCGTACGGTAGGGATGAAGTCACCTCGCCCAACGCCTGGAGGGGAGCCGTTGCCAGACCCATCGCATGATCGCGCGGAGAAATCTTCGCGCTACCCCACGTCGTGCGGCAGGCGGCTCCCGGGAACGTCTCAATGCTTGATTATCCGACCGGCGCTCTGACGTTCGGGTCAAACAAAGACACTACAGATTGTGGTGGCATCAGGAGACGTACGCGGGAGCCGCCTGCCAACACACGCTGAGTCTGGCCAACCCAATGTTCCAAATAAGACGCGTTCAACTTAGGACAGTCAAAAGCGGCTCCCCTCCAGGCGCTGGGTGAGCAGGAACTCGTCCCCACCGCATATTTGCTATTGCCGCGTAGCGGCCAACTCCCTCAGAACCTCTTCTCGCAGTGTCGCCGAAAGGGGAACTAATGGTGGTCGGACAGTTTCCCATCCTGGATCCTGACGCCATTCCGCCAAAATCGTTTTCAACGCAGGTATAACCGGATACTTCCGAAGAGCGCGTCCCTGGCGCTGAACTTCTTCCTGCAGGCTTTCTGCTTCCGGCCTCTGCCAGGTTTGAAATACTTTCTGTAACAGCGTCGGATTGATATTAGCAAAAGCCGAGATACATCCTTTGCCGCCAGCCCGAAGAGCCGGCAAAAGATGCATCTCACTTCCGGGGAACACGCGGAAACCGGTGGGAGCAAAGCGCTCAATCACTTGCCGGGTGTGTTCCCAGTCACCCGAACTGTCTTTGATCCCGATAACCACGCCGGGAAACTCGGTCGTTAGTCTTTCTATCAGGTCAAAACTGATCGCAACCTGAGAAATCGGGGGGATATGGTACAGGTAGATTCGCAACCGGTCATCGCTCACCCGTTCGATCAGAGTAGCGAAATAACGGAACAACCCTTCAGCCGAAACCGCCTTGTAATAGAAAGGCGGCAACATCAAAACTCCAGGGCAACCCAAGCCGATCGCATGTTTTGTCAGCGCAACCGAATCCGGCAATGAACAGCAACCGGTCCCCGACAATAGCTTTCTCGGATCAATTCCATTGGAGACGGCATATTCGAGAAAGTGCGTTCGTTCCGTGACCGAAAGAGAGTTTGCTTCCGAAGTTGTGCCAAAAACGACGAGAGCATCGCAGCCCTGTTTAAGTAACCATTGAAAATGAGCGACGGTCCGCTCAGCATCGATCTCAAGTTTTTCGGTAAAAGCGGTTACCGCTGGCGATAATATTCCTGAAGGTTGCGTTGTCTCCATGTTCTCTCACACAGCATTTTTTATAGCCAGGCTGGCTTGGGCAAGTCTGGCGATCCGTCCCTTGACCTCTTCGGTTGGGACCTTAGCGTCGCTAAAGTCGTTACGCGTTGCATACACAAAGCGCGGAATAATCAGGCAACGAAAATCGAGCATCAAACTGTCGGCCAGGCTCATTACGGACATATAGCTCGAGGCCCCGCCCGCCGCGCAAAGAAAGCCGACCACTTTGTCCTCCCAGCTGTCGCCGGTTAGTTCGACCAAGTTCTTTAAGGCAGCGCAGACATCGTAGTTATAGACGGGCGTCGCCGCGATAATCACACGAGCCTCCGTGATCAGCTTAGCGCACTTGGCCACATCAGGATGTTCGTAGGCGGTTTCACCGTCGCACAATGGGAGAATAAACGCTCGCAGATCGAGGAACGCACAGCTCACATGCTGGCTCTCATAATACTCGCGCAAATATTCGGCCAAGATCCGGCTTCGGCTCGATGATCGCAAGGAACTCGATATAACCAGGTATTCTTTGGGTCCTGACATTCTTGGCAATCAAGCTGAGAAGCCAGCCACGCGCCAACAAAAATCCAACACGCCTCGCGCAACGGACGCAGAGGACGCAACGACAGCGGTCGAAGCAAAGCCCAGCAGCATTTCGGAGGGGGCGTTGCATTCCGCTCTATTAGCTCGCCGGGGCTTCGACGCCGACAAAACATTGTAGATATCTCGTTCGAATAGACGCGACGCCCTGGAACCCCGCACACCTGCGGCACGTTGGTTTTGAAAAGCGTAACGGTTTGCTACACCTCGCCCCTACGAATGGCCGGGAAAAACGAGTCCAGTTTTCACCCCTTGCCTTTCGTTGCGTCCTCCGCGTCCTCTGCGCGAGGCCCTTTCTAACGCTTTGCGCTCTTGATCAGTGACCAGGCTGCTTCCCTGGCCTGCACCGCCGGCATGGGCGAGCCGGTTGCGTGCGAGTACACAATCGCGCCTTCCATCAGAACCGTGAGTTGGTCCGCTAACGCTTTCGAGTTTAGTAACCCTGACTCCACGACCAGCCGGCGAATCTCTCCGTGGAAAGCAGCTTTATGCGCCAAAGCGGCTTGATGAATTGGATCGTGCAGGTCCTGATACTCCGCCATGGCTTTCTGAAAAAAACAGCCACGAAACTCCTTACTGCTAACCCAGGTAATCAGCCAATCAAACGCGGCCAGTAACTGTCGCTCAGGAGCTCGCTTCTTGGCCCGGATAAACCGGGAAAACGATTCGCAGAATTGTTGGCTGCGTTTGTCCAGGACTGCTAAAATGAGCTCTTCTTTCGATCGAAAGTGTTTATAAAGGGTCATCTTAGCGACGCCGGCATCGGCGAGTATCCGGTCAATCCCGGTGGCATGATAGCCGTCTCGATAAAACAACTCCCAGGCGGTCTCGAGTAGTTGATCCCGCTTGGTTAACCCCTGGCGTGGCCTTCGGGTGGAGGCCGAGCTCTCTTTAGCTGACGATAATGAAGACACTCCGGTCAACGGATGAAAAGACGAAAACGGCCAAAAGTCAAAGGTAACATGTTAGTAAAAGATTCTTGCAAATAGACAGATCTGTCTGTATACTGGTCCCATGGAGGTACCAGTGAGAGCGTCCCCGGGTTCGCTAGAGACAGCTGCTTCTCACCTCTCACTCTAGAGTATGACCGATCGTTACTTAGAAATTGCTACCAGTGACGCCGTTAAGGATTTGCAGGAACGCTGGGGCAGTCGCTCCGCCTATTCCCGTCTCGAATCCGGTCCTCTGACCAGTAATCAGCTCGGACCCGAGGAAATCGCTTTCATCGAAGCTCAAGATTCGTTCTTTCTGGCTTCCCTTAACCAGAGTGGTTGGCCCTACATTCAGCATCGAGGAGGTCCACCCGGATTCTTGAGGGTACTCGGGAATAACCAGTTGGGGTTCCCCGATTTTAAGGGAAATCGTCAATATCTTTCGTTCGGTAATATCCAGAAAAACCCTCGAGTCTCTCTATTCTTGATCGACTATCCGGCCCGAGCACGACTCAAGATTTTTGGTAACGCGAAACTTGTTGAAGGAGATAGTGTACCCTACGCGTTACGTGAAATAGGAAATGAGCCCGGCGCTACCACCATTGAGCGCGGAGTCATCATCCAGGTCGAAGCATTTCATTGGAATTGCCCCAAATACATCGTCCCCAGATTCACAGAGGCTCAAGTGCGCACGGTAATCGACCCCCTGGTAAAAAGGATCAAAGACCTCGAAGTACAACTTGCGCGGCTCACAACCAAGCCATAGGGGATAGTCTCTTAGAGGGAGTAACGCAGAAAACCGAGAGAGTGAAGCCGTTGATGTCGGAACACGACCAGACATTGGCTGCTTGTTTTTTCCTAGCTTCGGTCGGAGAAATCTCTGTGACCTACGTTATCTCCTGTTCAAATTCTTGAGGTTATGAGCACGTTTCGTCCCAAGGCAGCGGTTATTGCCGGAGTCGGCCCAGGATCGGGAGCAGCGATTGCCCGCAAATTAGCCAAAGAAAGATGCGCAGTCGGATTAATAGCAAGATCCACGGACTATCTGGGTCAACTCTCAGCCGAGTTACAGGCGACCAAATCACCGGTAGCTTGGGCAAAGGCGGATGTGAGTGATCCAAAAGAGATAAAATCCGCCTTTGAGCAACTCCGCCAAGCTCTAGGACCGATCGATCTGCTGGTCTTTCACGCCAGCGCTGCAGGCCCTTTTGGCCAGCGGTTACTATCGATTGATCCCAAGGACTTCACACGGAGCTGGGCCATCGGTACGCTTGGAGGCTTACTTTGTGCGCAGGCGGTGGTTCCAGAAATGCTGGAAAAAAGGGCGGGAGCGATTCTGTTTACGGGAGCGACATCGTCCGTGCGCGGCGCCTCCATTTCCTTCAGTAGTTCGAAATTCGCGTTGCGAGGCCTAGCCCAGAGTCTTGCCCGCGAGCTTTGGCCGCAAGGGATTCATGTCGCGCACATCGTGATCGACGCGGTCATTGGCGACGCCGGCACAGCAGATGCGCCGCCAGGACCCGAGGCCTTGCTTGATCCCGACGCGATGGCCGAAGCCTATTGGCAACTTGCCATTCAAGACCGTTCAGCTTGGACCCTGGAATTGGATCTCAGGCCATTCGGCGAAAAATTCTTCGAGTAGTCGAGAAGTCGAAACGCACGCAAGAACAAGGCCTTCGGTTGCCACGAGGCAAAGCTGCAGTGCTGTTGTTGCCGCCGCCTCCGGCTTTGCGTCTAGCGCATCGATCTGGAAACCGCCAAGAGGGAGTTCGATAGTTGTCGCTCTTACTTGCCAAGAAGCTGCGCAACACAAGAATGCGACAGCGCTAATTATCTTAACTGTGTTTTTTCATGGATGGGAAGTTTGCTCAATATTAGGTTAGGCGGGCGGCGTGACGACGACTAACTGCAGCCTCTGCTCCACGCTTCTCTGGTTTTTGCCATTTCCGGGGGATATATAGTAGAACCGGGCGTAATACCGTTTGGCATCGTCTCTCTAACCTCTTACGAACGTCTCTACAATGGGACGCTTAGGTCCCGATTTTGAAATCCTTGCGGTTCTGATCCCATGTCACTGCCAGTCCACCTATCTTTATCCCACATCAAGGATTAGCCTGTGGTGTCTCGCCCGCAGATAATGTCTTCTTTTCCGGATGTTTGTTAGCAAGGTACCATCTCCATTTACCATCGACCTTATGCCAAATGCGCTTACCATTATCGTCGTCCTGAGGAGCGTCGCTCTCATGTTGCCGTTGATAATGTTTGGAAGTTGCTGTTGGAGATTCAGTAGGTTCTGGCGCTGACTCAAGTTTAGGTGTTGCCGTAGGCAAGGGGGTCGCGGCTGCTATAGGCCCAGGTGTCGGCTTTGAGACGGCAATAGGCTTACTTAAATTCGCGACATTTTTTGTCAGGGTCCAATACGTTGTCGGGCCGTCCAAAAAACGAAATTCTACTGGCTCTTCCGGTGTCGTCCCACTAAGCAGCACTACAATATCCATGTCAGTTGCTATTTGAGGCCTGATATGTCCATTTTCAGCTAATTTAGCGAGACCGTCATTGTCATGTTGTGCTGATAGTTTGTTGACCTCACTTAAAGTCTGTAATGAATCAAAGTACACCGCGCCCCCTAAGAGTGTATCAGCAAAAACAGGTTCTGATGTGATGAATGACGCAATAAATAAGAATGTCGCGACCATGCCTGGCATTGCCGCATTAAGTGGATATTTCATTCGTCTATTTGAGCAATGCATAGGAACAACTCCTCTCGGTACTCAGCTACTTTCGTCGACGTAAAAATACCGGTACTACAAAACCAGCAAAGACGGCAGTCCTTTTTCTTCTAACTCATATAGTAAACCTGCCTATTATTATGAGTGTCCAAAAATGCTGAATTGTTTTTTGGTTCTGCCCAGGGGTTTGAGCTTTTTGGACAAGCTCTTGTCGCTTTCAAAAAAGTCGAGCGACGTAGTCGCGGCCTGGTACTGCATTGCTGCACTCTCCCCGACAATCCAAACCACACTTGGTGCTTGCTAAAAGACGTGACCCTAAGCCCAGTGCGCCCCACCGCTTCACTACTCCATCACTCCGTTGCCTAGCGAATTTTGCCCCCCATAGCGCCACCTACGTCCAGATAAAGATGGTTTCAATCTAGGTTCAACGTCTTGACAGGAGAATGTTGCTTTCAAGGTTCAGGATTGGTTAGTCTCAGGTTAGCGGTGGCCCTCTCGAAAGAAGCAATCAAGAACCTGCTGGACGCGATGCAAAAGGTCAGTCTGGGCATCATCGCTGTAGCCGTCGGATTACTTTCCAATGTGCTGATTTCCCAGGACAGCGTGGAAAAGAAAGCTCAGCCGGAGCTTGAAGCCCTGCTCAAAATCCGCGACAACGTGGCCCGATATACTGTGGCTTCTTTTCTCGCTGCAGAACAACGAGCAGCGCTGGGCAAGAGCGGTCAGCCAGTCGAGCGTCGACGCCGCCAACTGCAAGGTAAAATGAAAACCAACAGCGGTCTTCTGTTATCTAACGACGTCAGTTTTTCCATGCCAACCGACTTCAGGGTGATGTCGCACATTGACCGTCAAGTCGCAGAGAGAAAATTTAGCGACATCCAAACCTTAGAGGAGATGCGGGCAGCTTGGAATGCGATCGCGTCGACCAAAAAGTTTTGGAAGTTGGACACTCGACCGAGCCAGGCCTTTATCCAGCTAGAAAAAGATCCTACTAATACGTTAGATGTCGAATGGGTCGATCTCAAAGAGATCGACGAAGGGACATCATCGACCTCCGACACTGGTGTTTTGCAACTGACCAGAAACGAGAGCGGTCACGTAAAACCGAACCGTGACGGCGGCACCGTCTGGTTAGACTATGAATTTTTGCCGGCATTGGCCGGCGCAGTTGATTCAGACAAGCTGATGAAAAGTTTTGGACTCAAGGACGAGCAGCGGGATTCCCTCAAACTTGCTTACCTCTCAGTCGGTGTGGATGCTAAGCCGGTGAGTTTTTCGCCAGCCCTGGCACTCGACCCCGTGCTGGGGGCGAAAACGGATTTTGCTGAAGCCTTTCCTAACCTGGAAAAGCTTCCCGACCTTTATCAGAGCCAGAAGCTCCGCTCTCTCGGCACCTCATTAGCCGAGACCGTGGCTCAACAGCCAAAAGCAGAGCTCGAAATTTTCGGTGCCAAGCTGCCCAGCGATTTGATCGCGCTTCTCGGTTTACCAGTTCTCGCTATCCTACTATTTCAATTTTCAGCGATCGGATTTTACTTCGCATCTCGCGCGAAGCGACTCGATGACGAGGACGCATCGCACTGGTCGTTCACGCTAAGCAGTTGGCCTTTCGCCGTAGTCAGTTGCGGAACCCTCTTCGTTCTGCCAACGACCGCTGCTGCCTTCAGCCTATGGAAGCTTCTACGGGTTCACGAAGAAATGCTTTTGCCAAAGCCGGTCTACGTGGTGCTTGCGATCATTGTCTCCACGGGCAGCCTGATTGCCTACTTCTCTCTTGCACGAATTCGGTCGCTTGTCCGCTCCGAGTCTGATGACTTTGCAGGCGCCGTGGCATCCATTGATTCGGGCCCACCCCTACCACCGAGGCCGGCAAACTCGCTGTCGTCGGACCACAACCAAAAGCGCTCACCAAACTAGAGCAACTGCCGCAATCACCAACGGACAGCGTCAGACGGACAGACCACGCCGGGATTCGATCACTTTCAAGAGCAGGCCAGCCACCGCCAAGTCGATTGATTTGCTCGACCAAGTTCAAGGGATGCGCCTCCACCGGATGACGTCCTGCTGTGCCAAATCTCCGGCCTTAGTCTTGGCTTGCGCGATGCAGGGTTCGAACCTGCGACTTCTTGCGTGTGAAGCAAGCGCTCTACCACTGAGCTAATCGCGCGCGATGCGGTGAAGCCGGAAAATAGTACAAGCGAGAGGGGTTGCAATGAATAAACGCCGGGAACGCACGGGACCGCCGCGAGCGCCGGGAACGATTGAGCAATCCACTGCTGCGTCACTTGCGAAAACGCCAGCGGCCTCGCGACTCGTCGCGCGGTAGGCTTTGCGGAGGCGGAAAGCAAGGCAACGCTCCACCTCTCACTTCTCACCAATCACTTCTCACTTCTCACGATTGAGTCGTTCCGTCCATTGCACCAGAAACGACGCAAGCTCGGGTTTGGACGAAAACTCCCCCTTTAAACCCTCAGAAGTGCAGAACCCGAAACCGTCGCCGAATGCTCGGCCGTTGATCACACAGGCATCGGTACGATTCTTTTTGACCTGTTGAGTTGCTTCCCGAACAACATCCTCGCGGGAGCCTTCAAGCTCCAATTTCCATCCCACGATCAGGGCATTCGGGAAAAGATCGCGCAGACCCGCGATGAGTTTCGGTTTCGGAGCGAGCTCAACCGACAATGTCTCGTGCTCGCTGTCGATCTTTTTTAATCCGACGTCAATGTTGCCGGCCCGGACCGCCACTACTTGGAAATCCGCCAGTGCGGCGGCATGCAGCACAACGTTCACGTACTTGCTTTCATTCATCTCCCGAAGCATCCGCTGAAGGTCTTCGTTGCGATCGAAGTATGCGGATTGCGGGATCCGAAACTGCGAGAGTCGCCCTAAGAAAAGACTGACATCATGACCGCTTTGCGAGAAAGCTTGGGCCAAGATTACGCCCAGTTCTCCTGTGGAACGATTCGTGATCAAGCGAACGTCATCAATCGGCTCGCTGCTTGGTCCCCCAGTGATAACCACTCTCATTATTGTACAGCCAAAAAATAAAAAGATACCGGGCGGTAGCAAATATTCCTGCGGATGGAGATATTTGTCGTCGTAACCTGTGCTGGCGGAAATTGCCTAATCATTTCCTGGCAGCGGAGGCTAAAAAAGTGGACACGTAGCATTAGGAGGTTTTGAATCTCGTATACGGCTTTTGTAGATTGATGCAAATGACTGTCAAAGCGGCTTCCTTTCTCTATGCCGGAGCTTATTCCGAGGACCAGGTGGTTTCCTTGGCCGAGAAGCTCCGGAACGAACTCGGGGCCAACGCCGCCTTGGGGTTTGTTTTTGTCACCCCAGACTGGCAACCTCACTTGGAAGACACGCTGGAGTTGATTCGCCTCCATGCCCACGTGCCCCGACTAGTCGGCTGCTCCGGGACCGCTGTCATCGGGTTCGAATCCGAATTGGAAGGACAGTCCGGGCTAAGCCTGATGTTACTGGTGCTGCCAGAGGATAGCTTCGATGTATTCAGCATTTCGGAAGAAGACATTGATTCGAACGCACCAGAGTCTTGGCATGAGCTCACCAATATTCGGCCGGAGGTTAGCCGCGGTTGGATCGTGCTAGCCAACCCAGCCTTGCACGAGTTGGAAGAGTGGTTGGCCAGCTGGAACCAAGCCTATCCTGAGATTCCTATCATCGGTGGCTTGGCCGCCGGTAAACAATCCGATTACTTTCTTTTCCGTGACGGAGAGTTGACCAGCGCCTCAATTTTGCTGGTTGGCTTCAAGTCGCCCATCCAGCTTCGTCCACTCATCAGCCAAGGGTGCCGGCCAATCGGCGACCCATCACCGATTACGAAAGCGGAAGACAATTTTATTCTCGAGATCGGTAACGTCTCCGCTTACCAAACTCTCGAGTCGGCTTTCATGACGATTCCAGCTGACGAGCGCAACGCCGTCCGCAATAACTTGTTTCTCGGACTAGCCGCTTCTGAATATATCGATGAGTTCAAACGCGGCGATTTCCTCATTCGCAACATTCTCGGCGCCGACCCTCAAATGGGAGCACTGGCTGTCGCTGCTTATCCGCGCGTCGGACAAACGGTTCAATTCCAGGTTCGTGACCCCAAATCCGCCCACCAAGACATGTTAGATGCCGCTCGCTCGACCGCAGCTAATATCCGGGAATCGTTAGGTATTCTCTTGTTTGTCTGTAATGGTCGTGGTCGTGCTCTATTTGGCGTCTCTAATCACGATGCGGGCATCGTCGCCCAAGCGTTCGGCCCCTGTCCGACCGCCGGACTCTTTTGCAACGGCGAAATCGGCCCCGTAGGAAACCGAAGTTTTCTGCACGGGTACACGGCGGCTGCTGCGATTCTGACCACTGAGTAGGATTAGCGGTTCGACGGTCTATCAGACAAATTGCCATCGCGCGCTAAAAAGTTTTAAATAGGCGCTCTCATAACCTGTTTAAAGCTCAAAAGCTTAATGCCACGTCGCTCCAATTCTAAGAAAAGTAGCAGAACGGACCGACGTGAGCGGGCGATTGTGGTGCCACAATCCGAGGTGCTCGCAAATGCATTTGGGAACAACTTGGGCTTGCTGAGCTGGCTGGCTCCGAAGGGGCCTTTTAAATCAGAGCTCAACTCGCCGACTCAAATTGTTCTTCAGGCGTTTCGTTACGCGGCCCTTAAACATCGCCAACAAACATTGGCCGACGGTGTGACTCCCTATTTCGTTCATGTAGTCCGCGTCTGCTGGATTTTGCGAGATGTTTTCCAGATCAAAGATACGGCGACCATTGTGGCGAGCATTCTCCACGACGTCGTCGAGGACACGGCGACCGGCATCGAGGAAATCGAGGAACTGTTTGGCAAGACGATTGCTCAGTACGTTGACCTGTTAACCAAAGATCCGGCACTCCCCAAGCGCCAACGAGAACGCGAATACGATGAGAAGATGCTTAATGCACCAGAGACCGTGCAGATCGCAAAACTTGCGGATCTGTACGACAATCTTTCTCGGCGCATTGGCACCACCAGATTGCCGTCGACAATTAAGAATGCGCGCCGGCTGGCCGCGAAGTTCGAGCTACTTCTCACCAGCAGACGCGGACGCGCGGCCCTGGGGCGGCTGCACCAACTCATTTCGGAAGTCGATTCGAGCGATCTCGGGCGGCAGCCGAGGAAAAGGACCTAAGCCGATTCGGGACGCCGAAACGCGTCGGACGCGGCGGGAGCAACTCCGGGCTTCGCTCTTGACCAATCTGTCGGTTTACTCGCGCTCTACGCAATAATACTGTGCTCCCCGTCCGGATGCCGAACCTACCCCGAACCTGAACAACACCCATGTGGATCGTAGCTTTAGCCCTTAGGCGTCCTTATACATTCACCGTCTTTGCGATCCTGATTCTGATCGCCGGCGTTGTGGCCATCGTGCGGAGCCCAAAAGACATCTTTCCTGCCATTAATATTCCCGTCGTTTCGGTCCTCTGGAATTACGCCGGGATGTCTCCGGAAGGGATGGAGAGCCACATTACAACGCTCTTCGAACGCGGTTTAACGACTACCGTAGACAATATTGAGCACATTGAGTCCCAGTCGCTCTATGGCGTCGCGGTGGTAAAGGTGTTTCTCCAGCCGGGCACCAGCCTCGCTGCAGGAGTTGCCCAGGTGACTTCAATTTCCCAAGCTGCCCTTCGGCAAATGCCTCCTGGGATGACTCCTCCGCTGGTCATTGCCTATACGGCAACTAATGTTCCGGTGCTTCGCGTCGGCATGTCTGGTCAAGGCCTCTCCGAGCAGCAACTCAATGACTTGGCCCTGCAGTTCGTACGTACTCAAATAATCACAGTCCCCGGAGCCGCCGTCCCCTACCCGTATGGCGGAAAACAACGATACGTCTCGGTAGACCTCAACTACCAGAAACTGCAAGCCCTCAACATGACGCCAAGCGAGGTCGTAAACGCGATGGGCGTCCAAAACATCATCCTGCCTTCCGGGACGATGAAAATCGGCCCATTCGAGTATCAGGTTGATCTAAATTCCAGTCCTCAAACGATTGAAGAACTCAACGCTCTTCCGATTAAATCACTACCCAACGGCACTACGATTTATGTGCGGGACGTCGCCAACGTCCGTAACGGTTTCATACCGCAAACCAACGTAGTCCGCTTTGATGGTTCTCGAGCGGCCATGCTGGACGTTCAGAAAATCGGCGCCGCTTCAACTTTGGACATTGTCGACGGCGTAAAAAAGATACTGCCTCAAATCAAGCAAACGCTGCCGCCGGGTGCAGATAACCTGAATCTGACGTTACTAACAGATCAATCGATATTTGTTAGCGCGGCCATTGAAAACGTGCTCCACGAAGCTGGAATTGCTGCTGCTCTAACCGCGTTGATGATTCTTTTGTTTCTGAGCAGCTGGCGCAGCACGTTGATCATCTGCGTTTCCATTCCGCTCTCTATTCTCTGTTCCATCGTAGTACTGAGCATGCTCGGCGAAACGATCAATATCATGACGCTGGGCGGAATGGCACTGGCCGTCGGTATTCTTGTCGACGACGCTACGGTCGAAATCGAGAACATCCATCGAAACATGGCCGAGGGCGGTGATATGCATCACTGTATCTTGCAGGGAGCCGCTCAGATTGCGGTCCCGGCTCTGGTCTCGACTCTTTGCATCTGTATTGTCTTCGTGCCGATCTTCTTCCTAGCTGGCACGGCCAAATTCCTCTTCGTCCCTCTAGCGGAAGCCGTCGTGTTCGCAATGCTGGCTTCGTATCTTCTGTCGCGAACGGTCGTTCCCACGTTCGCTAAATTCCTCCTGCCACCGGAGCTCGCTCGCCATCGCTCTCATGAACCCGCGACTCCCAAAACGATTTTTGGCAGAATCTCACAAGGGTTTGAGGCCAGTTTCACCAGGTTCCGCGAAGGATACCGCGACCTATTAAGTATCTGCTTGCGACACCCGAAGACTACCGTGATTGCGGTACTGGCCTTCGCGGGCGCTTCCTTGTGTCTATTCCCGTTCCTAGGCGAGAACTTCTTTCCAAATGTCGATGCCGGCCGTTTCGATATGCACATCCGGATGAAGGCCGGAACTCGGGTCGAGGAAACTGCACGGAATGCCGATCTGATCGAAAATATGCTGCGGCAGATAATCCCGGCTAAGCAACTCGACGGTATTATCGATAACCTGGGGATTCCTTACAGCGGCATTAATCTTTCCTATAACACCAGTGGAACCACTAGTGCCGCAGATGGCGACGTCTTGGTGTCGCTCAAAGAAAATCACAGACCGACTAACGACTTCATCAGAGAAATCCGCCGGCAAATGCCCCAGCAATTTCCCGACGTTGAATTTTGGTTCCCTCCTGCCGACATCGTCGCGCAGATCTTGAATTTCGGGCTTCCGGCGCCGATCAACATTCAGGTACAGGGATTAAATAAGAACGCGAATTTTCAGTTCGCCAGCCGATTAACGGGCCAGATGCGAAGGATCGCAGGTTTGGTGGATTTGCGCATCCAAGAACCCAACGATGTACCTCGCCTTAATGTAACCGTTGATAGAACAAAGGCATCGATGTTGGGGCTTCAAGAACAGAATGTGGCCAACAGTGTCCTGGGTGCTCTGGCCGGTTCCCAATCCACAACTCAGAATTATTGGGTCGATCCCAAGA
>JAFAZK010000167.1 GCA_019239825.1 Verrucomicrobiota bacterium
TCGGGATCGGGCTGTCTCATCCGCGAGGTAACGTGGGCTGATAACCTTGAGAGCAGCGAACCGGCGCAGGTCGACATCAAAGGCCTTATAGGTAATCCCCATGGCGCCGCGACCTAACTCGAACAGCGATCCATCTTCGTGCCGCAGAATTTCATAGTGCCCAAAGCGGCTTGCCTCGGGCTCAGGATCTGACGGCTCGGTGGCAGTCTCGTCACTCTTAAGCGCTCCTCGAAATGCGCAAACGGGGCAGAATTCACCGTCAGGAGACAGGGCGGTGCCGCAAGTACTGCAGACGCGCTTTTCTTCAGCACTCATGCCCTAAGCCGGCCTTCTGACGCGATCAACGCCTCGCACAGTGATCGAATCTCGTCGTCGATCTCGCCGGGATCCGTGACTGTTTGCGCCACCGCCTCTCGCAGTACTTCAGAGTAACGTTTCCGTAAGCGATGGATGAGTGTCTTCACTCCGGCGCCGCTGACCCCCAATTTTTCAGCGGCGACCTCGTAACTAGGCGCCGACGCCCCGCCGCTTACATCGAGAAAAGGTCTCAGCGTTTCGAAAACGGCTGCTTTTCCCTGAGCCAAATACTCGTCTTTCAACCTCTCGATGGCTTGCCCCAAAAGAGTAAGCGCGCAATTGGCATCAAAAATCTTTTCGGGCGTCAGCGAGTCAGCTGGTTCTCGACTGTAGCGATCCTCGCCATCACTGAAGTCGACCGGCACAAAATCAATCTTACCGCCGCGTTTAATCGCGTTCTCTCGTTGATACTCGTTTGAAAGGTAATTCTTTAACGAACCTAATAAGAAAGAGCGGAATTTACCTTTCTCGGGCGTAGCTCGTTGCAGAGCTTTGCGACCAAGGATGAAAAGGAAAAAGCCCTGGGTTAGGTCCCTGGCATCGTCGTGGTTGTATCCGCGCCTTCGAATAAAGGCGTATAACGGATACCAGTAAAGCTGGCAGAATTCTTCGCGGGCCCTATCTGAACCTGGCGCCTGGCTTTGGGCCGAAAGCAAAACAGCGCTCCAGCGAGTGGTCATGAATTGGCCACCCTTTCCGGCGTCAGAATCGTCACTCGGTTTCAAAGTGCCTCCGTCTTACCGGACTACAAGTCTACCAGAAGTGCGGCCGTTGGGAAGGGCGCTTTTCGTAAATTCCCTCGGCAGAACGGGATGCCCGCTTCCAACGACCAGAAGTTTCATCCTGGCCGCAATCGAATTTCCGAAACTTTGGCTCCGGAAAACTTTTGTAGCTCGTCTGAGGTCCGAAACCCGGGCCAAAACCAAACCCAATATGAAAGCTACTACCGTCCAATTACCAGTTCGGCTGACGAAACCTATACTTTTACCCGGATCCGGTCCCCCGCAGCCTGCGAGATATCCGAGGCCCCTTATTGAAAACAGGAGCCATCGCTATTGGTACGCGTTCTTTCGGTCCCTGCGAGCCGTTCTCTCTCGGGTGCTGGATAGATCCGCCTACGACCAGATTTCGTTGGGTCGAGAAGTTTTCGTCGCGTTTACTGCACAAGGACCAGTCGTCTACCGATATGGCTGGAATAGCGCCGTCGATGTTTCTGCAACCGGCGAAGCCAATGGGAAAGCTCGATCTACGAAGCAGTCATGAACTCGATTTGGGCGGACCTCCACCAGGCTGAAACTCCCGGCGCCGAAATACTAAGTAACGGGATGAAGCCGGTGATCGGCTAAACAACAAAAAACTAAATGGAGAATAATATGTTTACCATTACCTACAATTTCGCACCGACCCATCCGTTACTTCGTTCGAAGGAGGTGGAAAGATCTCTACCCGAACAGAAGGAACCAACGGATGCGACCGTCCAACCGGAAACCCGGCTTTGGAAAATAACCGCTGCGGAAGTTCAGCGGAAGAAGTTCAGAGGTGAGCTACTGGTCCTTGTGGTCTTCTTGACCATCGTCGTGTCGGCCACCGTGGAAAGTGTTCAGGAGCTATCTCGTCTAATGAGATCCAACGCTATCGAACACGTGGCGGCTAAGGCACTGCAGAGCTCCACAAATTAGAATGTGAGAGGTGAGAAGTGATTGGTAGGAGGCCTGGCCTCTTCGGAGCAAACCATTCACTAGTCACTAATCACGTCTCACTTCTCACCAGCAAGTTCGATGGTTTCATCGAACTTGCTGTAATCGACGGTGTAGCGGCCTCGCTCGTCTTCAGTATAAATTTCAGCGAAGCGGTGGTTCCACGCGATCTGTTCGTACAGATATTCACTCTGGCTTTGCACCGGCGATTGTATCACCGGGTCTACACATACAATCGATATCAGCATCCGGGTGTCAGCCAGTCTCAGATCATCTGCTGTCAGACCAAACAGCGGACTGGTTTCGTCGATGGAATGGCGAAGGGTAAGTGCAGCGGGGAAACTAATAAGATGATCGAACTGCAACCGGAGTGGATAAAACATACGAACATCGTCGCCCTCTTTGGTTAGTTCGTTCCGCATTAGCAGTAAACGAAACTCGGCTTCGATCATGGGATGATGCCGAAGATTGGCTAACCGAAACATCAGCGTTGGTGTACCGTTAAAAGGCGCAACGACGGTTGCAGTGCTGAATCTGATCCTGGCTGACGGACGAGAGAAACGGACGAAAATCAGACCGGTTAAGACCGCCAGACCAAAAAGGCCAACCAAGGTTTCGAGTGTGGCCACACAATGTCCATAAAGATTGGCCGGATAAGCGTGGCCATACCCGACAGTGGCCAAAGTTTCTACACTGAAGAAAAAATGGTCTGTGAATGATCCCGGAACAAGCTCGGCGATGCAGTTACCGCCGAGAAGATAAACCCCGGCGAAGATGAGATTAATAAGCAGGTAGATCCCAAGTATCATGGCCGCAAACTGAGGCCAGGTCAGGGTCAGAACCTGTTGATAGATATCGCGCCAATCAAATCTCCTGGCGTTCAATTTGATGAATTCGCGATGTCCAGCTTGGACTTTGATGGCAGGAGAGGGTCGTTTCATGAATAGGCTCCGGTAAAGCAGGAATGCTTGTCCCAGAGCGGTCCCGCTGGCAAGGGGGAACCTGAAAACGTGAAACGTGAGAGGTGAAAGGTGATTGTGATTAGACGGCTAAGCCGTGGAGAGCTGCCTCGTTTGCGAGGCCGATAGGTCGCGGCAAATGAGCGTGCCGCGTTCCATAGAAATCGGATGATCGTAGGCAAACCCCGAACGCTTTCGGGGGTGGAATGGGCGTGAAAAACCACCACCGTTATGGTGTGGTCGGACACAGCAACGCCGCACCTGCCACAAAGTGGAAAGTTAACGTTCCGGCGTCGAAAAAGTCTCCCGCCTTCGTCCCGCGAACGCGGGACTCGGGCGGACATTCTGGGGTAAAATTCTACCCTTAAGAACGGCTTCTAAAGACTAGCGATTGGCTATCGCATTTCGGACCTGATGAGCCCGATAATCAATTCTTTGTCCCGCTGACCTCGCCACGTTCCCCGCGGTGTAGAAAGCGTTTCGGACGTGTCTTGCTGTCCAATGCACCGGTCCCTCAGAGATTGGCCCTGCGTTCGCCTGGGAAGCGACGTAAGGCGACAACAGCGCAACCGCTAGTATCGCACACATCTTCTTCATAACATTTACGACGTGTTTAGAGGGGATTTTGTTCAAGAAATCTTGGCAGGGCGGGACAGAGCTACGGAGTCGGGAGTGGTGGAGTCAGGAGTCAGGAGTGATGGAGTGATGGAGTGATGGAGTGATGGAGTAATGGAGTGATGGAGTAATGGAGTGATGGAGTGATGGAGTGGTGGAGTGGTGGAGTGGTGGCTAGGTGATTACCTTTGTGTGCTCTATGATCTTCTGTGGATCGGTTTTATCTGCGTGAATCTGCGTCCATCTGCGGTTGAATTGTCTTCACGGCGCGTTCTCGGTTTTCAACTTTGCGGCTTTGCGCCTTTGCGTGAGATTCCTCTTCGTGGATAACCCTTTTATTGAACGCCGGAATCGTGTCGCCAGTGCGCTTGGTCTAAAAAATGAACTGCTGTTGATCGGAGCGGGTCAGCCGGTTGCGTTACCGGAAAACACGGACCAAACTTATCCGTTTCGTGCGCATTCGGAATATTTCTATCTGACCGGTAACAATTTCCCTGGCGGTGTTCTGGCGTTCGATCCTAAAGATGGCGCGAATGGCTGGGTATCGTTTGTCGCCGAAGTAACGGACGCCGAAAGAACCTGGGAAGGCCGTGTGCAGCTCGAGGGCACCCCGATCACAGTTCTGGAACCCTGGTTGACGAGTCGCCGCGGACGGCCGCTGGTGCTTTTAGGTGAACCGATTCGAGGTGTAGTGGCTGATCCGACGTTAAGCGGTCCAGCCCGGGAAAAATTCAGGCACGCTCGCCGGGCGAAAGATGCTGTCGAAATTGATACCTTACATCGGGCGGCTCAGGCAACTGTGGCCGGGTTTTCTGCACTCAGCGAAGCGATTCGCCCCGGTGTGACCGAGCGCCAACTTCAAATCGAACTCGAAACTGGCTTTTTCCGAGGTGGCGCGGATCGAACCGGTTACGAGACCATTATCGGCACCGGGTCCAACTCCGCAATCCTGCATTTTCCTCCGTCAAGTCGGACCACCGCGACCGGTGATCTGCTTTTGGTCGATGCCGGCGCAGAAGTGGATCGTTATGTCATTGATGTTACCCGCACCTACGTCGTCGGTAGTAACCCGGATCCATTTCAGCGCGACCTATATCAAATCGTTCTGGCGGCCGAAGAGGCTGGTATCGCCGGCTGTATTGTTGGGGCTGAATGGAAGGAATTGCATCTCCGGATCGCCACTCAAATAACCGAAGGATTGATTCGGCTTGGTTTGTTGCTGGGCGCTGCCGAGACCCTGGTTGAGCGGGGAGCCCATCAGCTCTTCTTTCCGCATGGCCTAGGGCATCTTGTCGGTCTCGGCGTACGGGACGCCAGCGGCCTTCTACCTGGCAGAGAAAGAGACCAAAGCCCGAAGTTATCAAACCTTCGGATGGATCTACCGCTAGAAGAAAACTATGTGACCACGGTCGAGCCCGGGGTCTATTTTATCCCCGTTATCCTCAATAGCCCTAGCAACCGCGAAAAATACCATGACTGTGTCAATTGGGAGCTCGCGGAAGGCCACCTGAATCTCGGCGGTATCCGGATCGAAGATAACGTGTTGGTTACCGCAGATGGGCCCGTGGTATTGACGAAGGAGATTCCGAAGACCTGGCAGTGAGAGGTCAAACGTGATTAGTGATTAGTGATCGGTGATTGGCAGGGTTCGACCCCAACTTGGTGGGGCGAGGCTCCCAAACGACCCATAGGTGCCTGCGAAGAATTGGCCTCTGTGAAGTCACCTGATGTTGTGAGGCCGATCGACGCGCCGAGCCGTGGGTTCGAGTGTTGCAGTAACGTTTGGTTTGGGCAGGACAATTGAATGGTGTAGATCCGGTGGACGGAGCGCTTATCTGTGGCCGCGCTGAATACCCGCGGCTCGGCACAGTTTTGGTATAGCTAAGCGTTTGGGGGACCGAGTATGCCTGCGGCTTCGTTAAGACCATAGGGTCATAAGGGAGCCTCGCCCCACCAAATTGGGCCGCTGCCCAACTTTTCACCTCTCACCAATCACTTCTCACTTCTCACGCGCTTTAGCGCCGGCCCCGTACTCTTCCGCACGACTAACCCGGGCCGGAACACCCGCCGAAGAACCGCTCCCGGTGTGCCGCGGATCCTGGCGAACAGAATGTCGAGACTTTCGCGGGCCATGACATCGAAATCTGAAGTAGCCGTGGTTAAGGGCGGATTAAAGAAACGGCTCTCCGGCATATTATCGAAGCCAACCACGGAGACTTCGCCAGGGACATCTATCCCCGCTTCATGTAAAGCCAACAGGGCGCCCATCGCGATCAAATCGTTGGCCGCGAAAACCGCAGTGAATTGTTTCCGTGAAGACTTGATCAGCGCTTTCATGGCATCGTATCCGCCGTCCGGTGTCCAAGGGGTATGCACAGCGGGGCCGGGCTCAAGTCCGGCTGTTCGCAGTTCAGCCAGCCAGCCTTTGCGCCGGAACTTCGAGCTTCGATAAACTCCATCGCCAAGGAGACCGGCGATCCGGTTGTGACCAAGCGAAACGAGATGCCGGGTTGCTAACCTGGAACCGAGCACATGATCAACCCGGAACGAAGGGAAGAAATCTCCTCCATCGATGTCGAGCGTAACGAATGGGATGGTGCCCATGGCGGCTGCCAAGTCCGGTTTGTTGACGTCTACCGGCACATCCACCAGGAGCCCTTGGGCCGATGCGGCCACGAGCTGTTCGGCGCCAGCCTTAGCCTCCGCGATCGTCAGGTTCCGCAACCCGAAAATCATCAGCGTATAGCCATGCAATCGGGCTTCTTGCTCCAGACTAAGAATGGCGTGAGCTGGTCCATAAATCCCGGGATCGTCGGTCACGAGGCCGATCACCGTCGAACGCCGATTTGCCAGAAATCGGGCAGCCTGGTTAGGCTTATATCCGAGAGCGCTGATGGCCTGCAGAACTCGCTCTCGGGTTTCGGGTAAGACGCGCGGATGATTGTTGATGACCCGAGAAACCGTCTGATGGGAAAGGCCTAAAACCTTAGCCACATCATTGAGCGTCGGCGGTTTCACACCCGAATGATTCTTCATAAACCGGGAGATTTCACCACAGAGGTACAGAGCACACAGAGAAAGACAAGAATCGGTTCACAGCAAACTGGCCAAGCTAGGAACAGCGTGCATGGGTTAAAACGGTTCATCTTGGTGGCCTTGGCGATCTTGTTATGGAGTTTAATCCTTTCTTCTCTGTGGTGAGATTTAATCTTATGTGTGGGTTTGACGCCAGACCATGTTGGCGCTAACATGGCTGCGCTTTCAAGTCGTTTCTTTAACCTGGTTCTCCCCCTTTGAAACTACCGTGAAATCTATCCTTGCCCCCCGCCTCATTGCCGCCGGCCTCCTGCTGGCGTTCAACTCTGTCTTCGCTGTCGATGCCAACGTTTCCGCGAATCTACGGCTAATGGCTTTCGGGAATGCCGCTGAGCTCAAAGCGGTCACCAATGCCGTGGCTCGCTTCAACCAGAAATTTCCCAACGTGAAAGTCGAGATTGCCATCGACCCGATATCGAACGGTTGGGGTGATTACGTCACTCACGTTCTTTCTCAATTCAACGCGAACAATGCCTACGATGTTTACGGCACCGCCATTGAAACTTTCCGTACCTTCGAGACCCGCCAATTGTTCATTCCGCTAGACGACTATATTGCTGGGCATAACACCTATTCGGATTTCGATCCCGCGCTCTTTAAGTACGCCTCGAATAACGGCAAAACTTATTTCATTCCGATCACGTGGAACAACATCATGATCAACTACAACCGGAAGTTGTTCAAAGACGCAGGGGTCGAATTCCCGAAAACCGGTTGGACTTGGAACGATCTGCGGGAGACGGCCAAGAAATTAACCGTGCGTGATGCCGCCGGCAATATTACTCAATTTGGGTACGAGGTTCCTAACCAGTTCTTTTTCGTGCAGCCTTGGTTTTACTCAAATGGAACCTCGATCCTGAACGCAGATTGGACTGCATCCAATATGCTGGATCCGAAGGTGTCGGAGTCTTTGCAATTTCTGTACGACCTTATCCATGTCGATAAAGTGTCCCCGATACCGGGCAAAGATACCATGGATAACCAATTCATGGCAGGGCAAGTGGCCATGATCTCGCGCGGGCATTGGATTGTTCAAAACGCCAAGGCGGCTAAGCTGGACATGGATATTGCGATCCCCCCAAGCAAAGCCAACGATAATACGGTCATCGGTTTCGGTGGTTACGGAATATCCAAAACGTCAAAGAATCAAGACTTGGCTAAGGAGTTGGTAGGCGAGCTCACCAGTTTTGAAACGCAGAAGGAAGAAGGTGAGGGAGGAGGAGGGGTGCCCGGTCGTAAATCGGCCGCCGAGACAGAGGTTTTTCTTTCATTCCCTCCCAGCGCGGCACTCTACTATCAGACTCTGCCTCACACCTTGCCGGTACCATCGCCGGCAAATTTCCAGGAGGTCGAAAAGATCTTTATCCGTAACTACACCGCGATGATGGCAGGTGAGATCTCGATCGCGGATGGCGTCAAACGCGCAGACCGCGAGATCAACGAATCATTCAAGCGCTTGGCGGAGAGACAGGCGAAATAGCAACCGCGAATGGACGCGAACTAACAGGAAGATCACAATCCCTTTGAAACCGCAGATTTACGCAGATAACAAGTGCAAAGAAAGCACAGCTTTCACAAAGCAACGACGAAGAATCTCTGACGATTAAATTGTCATTTTGACGCGCGGGCCAGTCGGTCATCGCATGCTGGGCTCGTTACGTCGTCTCTATCTGCGTAAATCTGCGTCCATCTGCGGTTAGTCCGTCTTCGGTCGCGGCAATTTGTGTAGATTCGTCGGCCCTTGTTTGCGCTGATTCAGCGAGGATGATTACGATACCAATAGACGCCCGAACTAGATCCGACCTGGAGAAAGCGCAGACCCGGGCTGGCTATCTTTTTATCCTGCCTTCGACGGTTCTGTACGCGGTTTTCGTGTTGGCGCCGGTTATCGTTACTTTCATCCTGAGCTTTACTTACTACGACCCGATGGCCGGCTCACATTGGGTAGGGCTGGAGAATTTTCAGCGTTTCTTCACCGGCGACCGTTCGCTACAGATCTTTGGGAACACCCTCTGTTTCTCTTTGTTTGCTGTCACCGGCAATGTGGTGGTCGGACTTCTGCTAGCGCTGGCCTTGAATCGGGCCATGCCAGCGTTTTTGCTTTACTTATTTCGATTGGCTTATTTTCTACCCGTGATCATCGCGGCGGCCTTTGTGTCGATCGTCTGGGGCTATTTCTACGGTGACGACCTGGGGGTGATTAACTACTACCTGGTTCATCTCGGATTGCCCTCGGTACATTGGCTTACCTCCAGTCAAACGGCGATGATGTCGATTGTGATCATGGATGTTTGGAAAAATACTGGGTTTTTTATGATCATCTTTATCGCAGCGCTACAGGGCGTGCCTAAGAACATCATGGACGCCGCTATCATGGATGGGTCCTCTTATTGGCGCCGTTTTTTTCGGATCGTGTTACCCTGGATATCGCCCGTAGTCTTTTTCGCCATTGTCTATGCCTCGATCGGCGCGTTGCAGGTGTATGAATCAATTGTGATCTTGACCCGGGGTGGACCGGGCGATGTGACTCGTTCGATGTCGATCTACATCGTGGAAGAAGCGTTTGATAATTTTGAGATCGGCTATGCAGCTTCTATCTCGGTCATCATGACCTTGGTGATCCTAGTTATCACCACGATCCAGTTATTGGCGTCTCGGCGTTGGGTACGGCACTAGGACAGAAAGTGAAAAGTGAGAGGTGAAAAGTGAAAGGTGATCGGTCGATTGATCGGGCGGAGCCTAGTAGAGGTGCGAAGCACCGAAAAGAAGTCAGCCTAGGCTGGAGCGAAGCGGAGGCCTAGGAAAAGGATGATGCAAACGAAGGGCGCTCAACGGTGGATTGACCGGGTTATTATCGCCATCATGGCGGTGTTAGGTGTGTTAATGGTGCTGCCGTTCGCCTGGCTGTTTAGCATGTCGTTCCGAGCGCCGGGCGACGCTTACAAGATGCCGCCCAGCTTTCTCCCGCCGAATCTAGATTTTAGAAACTATTGGGCGGTTTTGCATTCCAGTGTGCCGTTCTTACGGATCTATTGGAATAGTCTGATGGTAGCCGTTGTCGTCACGTTCGGCCAACTGGTTACCTGTACTCTCGCGGCTTTTGCGTTTGCCCGGCTGAAGTTTCCCGGCAGGGATAGCATATTCTTTGTGTTCTTAATCGGACTGATGTTCCCGGCTCAAGTTACTATCATCCCGATCTATCTCGGATTTGCCAAGGTCGGTTTGCTAAATCATCCCATCGGTCTGGCACTGATGTATCTGACCTCTAGTTTCGGCATTTTTTTGGTTCGCCAATTTATGCGATCACAACCGAAGGCTTTGGAGGAAGCCGCGTTGATGGATGGAGCCGGTTATTTGAAAATCTTCTATCGAATTTCATTGCCTCAACTGAGGCCAGCGCTCTCAGCACTCGGGATCATAACCTTTACTCAGACCTGGAATTATTATTTCCAGGCCCGTGTATTATTGGAGCCGCATGACGCGATGACGCTGCCGATCGCCATGGACCTGCTGCGCGGCTATATGGCGAGCGGCAATCTGTCGGTGGTAATGGCAGCGATGAGCATGGCGGTGTTGCCGGTGATCTTGATCTTTCTGTTGGCGCAGAAGCTGGTCATCGAAGGCGTGACCATGAGCGGGATTAAATCATGATCGGTAGGGACGAGCTCCTGCTCGTCCGCGGTAACGTTTTTAGGTGATGGTGCCGCCAAGGAACGAATTGACAACGAAGTGTCGGACGAGCAGGAGCTCGTCCCTTCCGGATTTACTATGCAGGAGATATCTCAACCGATGGATAATCGTTTTATTTACCGTGGTGAACGGCTCAGATATGTCGCTTTTCCGTTAGGTGGAATTGGCACTGGCAGCGTGTCATTGACCGGTAGCGGACGTTTAATCGATTGGAGTATTCGTAACCGGCCGGCCATTCACCAATTTAACGGCTACAGCCATTTCGCGATCAAGGCGGAACAGGGCGGCAAACTAATCGATGCTCGGGTATTGAATGGTCCCTACGAGGGTGTGCCCACCGGTTCGCCCAGTGTGCGGAAGTTCGATGGATTCGGCTTTGGTGCTAATCGCGATACTCTGGCCGGGGTCCCGCATTTCGACGACGTAACTTTCATTGGGCGGTTTCCAGTGGCCGAGCTCGAATTTCATCAGGCTAAGTGCCCCGGCCAGGTCCGGATGACGACGTTCAGCCCGTTTATTCCCCATAACGACCGGGACTCATCGATGCCGGTCGCGTTGTTTAGGTTCGCTATAAAGAATACAACCGAAGCGCCGATCGATTACACCTTGGCCGCGACGATGGGTAACTACGGCTGCGATAGCGGTACACATACGTTCTACCGGAGCGACGCCTTAAGCGTTCTTCATTTCACGTCTGCTAACCGCGATGATTCGGAGCAGCAGGGCGATTTAGCCATCATGACCGATGGCGAAGAGGTCGATCATGTCGACTATCATTTTCGCGGTCAATGGTTCGATAGTTTGGCTCGGTATTGGCGAGAATTCGCCCGACCGGGTAAACTTCGGGAGCGCACCTATGAAAAACCTCGCGCAGTCAGGAATATGTTCCAACAGCCTGAGCATGGCACTCTGGCCGTTCGGATTCGGATTGAGCCGGGAGAGACCCGCGAGGTGCGTTTCACGCTAAGCTGGAATTATCCGTTTGGCAGCATCTACTGGTTTGACCGTGAAGGGCCGGGTAGCCCCAGCTATTCAGGATTGCCGCCGACCTGGAAAAACTACTACGCGACTCAGTGGTCCGGGTCGGTAGCCAGCGGAACCGATGCGTTCAAGCGTTGGGACATGCTCGAAACTCAGACCGTTAGCTTCCGTGATTCCTTATTTGGTTCTTCCCTGCCTCCGGAGATCATCGATGCGGTAAACGGCACGCTCGGTATTCTTCGTTCGGCCACAGTAATCCGGTTGGAGGGCGGCGAACTTTGGGGCTGGGAAGGGCAACATCCCAGTGAAGGTTCCTGTGAGGGAAGTTGTACCCACGTTTGGAATTACCAACAGACGATTGCCAATCTCTTCCCGGCCCTCGAACGGTCCTTGCGGGAAACGGAGTTCACTTATAATCAGTTGCCCAATGGTGGTCTCACTTTTCGGCAAAGGCTGCCGCTCGGATCCGGCTTCGACATCATTGGTCCGTGTGCCGACGGGCATTTCGGCGCCATCATCAAAGCGTATCGCGAGTGGAAGAACTCGGGCGATAACGAATGGTTGAGGCGATTTTGGCCCAATATTAAACGCGCACTGGAGTATGCCTGGTCACCGGCGAATCCGGATCTGTGGGATCCGAAGAAGACCGGCGTACTCTGGGGACGCCAACATCACACGTTGGATATGGAATTGTTCGGTCCTAGTTCCTGGTTAACTACGATGTACTTAGCCGCGTTGAAAGCCGGTGTAGCCATGGCGCAAGCAATGGGGGACTCGGATTTTGCCGACGAATGTTGGGCGTTGTCCGCCAAAGGTGCAGCCTATGTCGATCGCGAGCTGTTCAATGGGCGCTACTATAGTCAAAAAATTGATCTTTCTGATCGCTCCGTGCTTGAGCCTTTCGACCAGAATCGTAAAGCGGGTGTGCTTCGTGAATCGTTCATGGAAGCATATTGGTCCGACGAATACTGCGAGATTAAATATCAGATCGGCGAAGGATGTCTTACCGATCAAATCCTTGGTCAATGGCACGCTGACATCGTTGGGCTTGGCGATCTGCTGGCGCCAGCAAACGTGCTCAGAGCTCTCGAGACCGTTTTCCAGCAGAATTATCTAGCCGATCTTCGGGATCATTTTAATCCGTGCCGGGTGTACGCTTACGAAAACGAGGGCGGCCTGCTGAATTGTACTTGGCCGGAAGGAGTCAATAAACCGGCACTACCCGTGCCTTACGCGGAGGAGGTTTGGACGGGTCTGGAGTATATGATGGCTTCGCATCTTATCGTGCGGGGCTTGGTTGAGGAAGGTCTTACCATCGTTCGCGCTGCCCGTGCTCGGCATGACGGTTCCCGCCGTAATCCGTGGAACGATATAGAGTGCGGCAGCTACTATGCTCGGGCGCTGTCCGGTTACGCTCTGGTGAATGCATACTCCGGTTTTACCTTTGACCAGCGTATTGGGGAGATCGGCCTGAAACCGGCCCGCTCTGGAGACGGCATTTACTTTTGGTCTGCTGGACTTGGATGGGGTGTGATCGAAGTAAAAAATGACGCTCGTCCGGGAGTCGCGCAACAGGACCAAAGCGGAACTACCGTGACTATCACAGTCAAAGGTGGTGAACTGACCGTATCGCGGCTCCGGCTTCTCGGTCGCTCTTGGAGCATGGCGACGGTGGATGGCCAAACCGCTGAGCATGACGACGACGCGATCCTGCTGCGTACGCCGCGAAATTTGCAGCCCAATGAATGTCTGACCGTCGAATTGAATCCAAATGGCGAAGCTTGAGCTCAAAAACGTTCGCAAAAGCTTCCAATCGCTGGAAGTGATTCATGGGATCAATCTGACGGTTGAGGACGAATCTTTCACCGTGTTCGTAGGGCCCTCCGGCTGCGGGAAATCCACGCTCTTGCGGATGATTGCCGGTCTTGAAGAATTGACCTCTGGCGAGGTGCACATCGGCGGGAAACGGTGCGACCATTTGCTGCCATCAGCGCGCGGCATGGCGATGGTTTTTCAAACCTACGCGCTTTATCCGCATATGAGCGTGTACGAGAACCTCAAGTTTGGCCTGGTGAATCAGAAGCTGCCAAAGACCGAGATCGATGCCCGGATCCGGCGGGCAGCTGATATTTTACGCATCTCCGAGCTTCTCTCCCGACGGCCCTCTCAACTCTCTGGTGGCCAGAGTCAACGGGTAGCGATCGGACGCGCGATTGTTAAAGAACCGGAGGCGTTTCTGTTCGATGAACCGCTGTCTAACCTGGATGCAGAGTTGCGCGTCAAGATGCGAAGCGAGATCGTCAGTCTGCATCGCCGGCTAAAATCGACCATGATCTATGTTACTCACGATCAGGTCGAGGCGATGACCATGGCGGATACGATTGTGGTTCTGCGCGAAGGCATTGTTGAACAGGTCGGTACTCCGATCGAGCTTTATGCGCGGCCGAGCAACCAGTTTGTCGCCGGTTTTCTTGGTACGCCGCAAATGAACTTCCTAAAAGCGAAGGTTCAGACGGCGAACGCAAAGGCAACCTGCCTTAGCGTCGATAATGGGCGAACGACCATCGATGCTGCTACGGACGGAGCTGGAGTTCCGGTCGGCGCCGACTGCGGGGTAGGGATCCGGCCGGAACATCTTTGTGTGTCCGATAACGGTCCAATCAAAGGCATTGTTATTGCCACTGAAATGCTCGGTTCCGAGACGATCGTTTTTGCTAGTCTGCAGTCCGGCGAGAATGTAACCGCGTCCATCCGCGGAATCCGCAGCTTGCCTCAGGGAAGCGCGATCCACTTTGGGGTTAGTTCTCGTTTTGTTCATGTATTCGACGAAAAAGGGGTAGCTCTCCCGTCGCTCCGACCCTGGCGCGAAGACTATCTCGAAACGTAGCAGCTTCAAGGATACGCCCCTGAACCGTTGCCTCCCGCGGCTGCGCGTATGCGTTCACTTAAGCATTTGGTGGGGCGAGGCTCCCTTGTGGTCCTACGATGTTAACAAAGCCCCTGATGTGCTTATTCCCAAAGATTCTCGGTAGGCCGCAACCCTCGCCGAGCCGGGGCTTGTCGTGCGGCCGCTGACAAGCGCCCCGTTCGACTGATGTACGTCACCATTTCTCGAGTCCTACCAATGTAGCTGCAACACGCAGATCCGCGGCTCGGCAGCGTCCATCGGCCTTACGGAAGCAGGTGACTCTAACCGCCTCAATTCTTCGCAGCCACTTACGGGACGATCGGGAGCCTCGCCCCACCAAACTTCTAAGACCAACGCTTAAGGAACGTCCCTCCGATTGGGCGTTGCAACAGCCTATCACCAATCACCTTTCACTTCTCACCCGCACCGACCATCTGGGTCTCCTCATCGACTGAATGGCCGCCGTGCTCTTCTCGATCAGGCCCATCCTTGCCTCCAAACATCTTCATCAGAACCGAGAAAAAGATCGGCGTAAACAACACCCCGAAAAAGGTCACCCCGATCATACCGTCAAATACAGCTGTTCCGAGCGCTTGATCCATTTCAGCACCGGCTCCGTTAGCCACCAACAGCGGTGAAACGCCGAGAATGAAGGCG
>JAFAZK010000241.1 GCA_019239825.1 Verrucomicrobiota bacterium
TGACCAGACGCTCGGTAAGATTCGCACCAATGAACCCACCGGCACCCAGTAGAAGGATCTTCATGAAAAAACTCCTCGTTTACGATTGTAGGAACGTTCGCGTCCACCGATACGATTGTAAGACCCAGCGTCAATCGATTTTTTCTCTAGGGTCGGAGTTGCCATTCTTGCCTTTCACAACAAGCCCTCGATAGTGACCGCCCAGATACCGAACCATCATTTTGAGAACATTGATCCCATAAGGAATAGGATCGAGGCTGGAGATCTCTTCGCCGTACCGAGTTGGAATAGGAATCTGGGCGCATTCAAATCCAAGCAAGTTCGCTAGAAGGATCATTTCAGCATCGAAGTTGTAGTTGTTCTGGAGTTGCTCAAACGGGATACGTTCAAGCAGCCGGCGTGAGTATAGCATGTAACCGCTGTGAAAATCGGCCATTCGCGTCCCGAAGACGATATTTTCCAGAAATGTGAGGATGCGGTTTGGAATGTAGCGACCGTACGGCATGCCGCCACGCAGCGCTCCACCGCCAAGGATGCGGGAACCTTGGACGATTTGCGCTTTGTCCTCGATGATCGGTTGCATCAGATCGAGCACGATCTCGGGAGCGTACTGCCCGTCGGCATGAACGACGGCGAATACGCTCGCGCCCAGATTGAGCCCTCGCCTAAGACCGGTCTTTTGGGCCCCGCCGTAGCCTTGATTGACTTCATGGTGAACGACATCTAGCCCGGGCCATTGACTCTTGAGCTCCGTCGCCACCTCGCCGGTGTTGTCGGGACTCTTATCATTGACAATGATGGCAACTCCATCGTCCCAGAAAGCGGCGGGTATGCGCGAAAGCACCGACGGCAACGTCTTCTCTGCGCGGTAGGACGGAATCACAATGGCCTTCTTCATCGAGTTCGCTCCTTCAAATCGAGATTGCGGCGGAAAGCGGTTCGCCAGGTCCCTTTGGAGAGGAACGTGCGCACTGGGTTGTCAGGAAGCCCGTTTGGGATCTCCGCCTCCATTTCAAGCTTTGCCAAGACATGATTGTCACGCAGGTTATCGTGTTCCTTGGCGAGCGAGCAAGGACTGAAACGTATGAGTGCTGGTAACACATCCGCTTCTTTCCACCGACACGTGAGAGTTATGTGCTGAAGACTTTAGAAGTGACCTCTGTAGGACTCCAGACGCGGCGATGTGAAATGTTTAACAAGCAACAAGCTCATCAAAGCGACAGTAGCAAGGGACAGGTCAATTGCTTGAGACGACGAGGGGTCGACCGAAGGACTTTGGGGTCTACAAAAGATCATACCGGTTATCGAGCTAAGGATTGATACATTAAAAATTTATGTTATTTAATTCGAGCATAAATGCGACAGCCACGAATCAAGGGGCAAGGGCAGAGCTTCTACCACTGCGTATCGCGAGTGGTAGACGGGCGATTCCTCTTTCAGACCCGACGCCCGGGTTCGGTTGAAGCCGACTACTTTGTCCAGCTTATGCGGCGCTTGGAAAAGGCCTGCTGTGTCCAAGTCCTGACCTATGCCTTAATGGCCAATCATTTTCATATCTTGTGCAAGGTGCCGGAGCGACGAACACTTTCCGACCAGGAATTGCTAGATTGTATCGAACTCGGTTACGGGCCAGATCGGCGCACTCAAGTGGCTGAGCAATTAACCATCTGCGCCAAAGAGGCAGGCTTAAGCGATCAGGCGCAGCAGCTCAGGGACCATTATTTGAACCGGCTCTTCGATGTATCGATTTATCTGAAGGAGCTGAAGGGCCGCTTTGCACAGTGGTATAATCGGCGCAATCGCCGATACGGAGTTCTATGGGCAGAGCGCTTTAAGAGTGTCTTACTCGAGGAGGGCCAAGCTTTGAGTGCGGTCGCCGCGTATATCGATTTGAACCCGCTTAGAGCCGGGCTATGCGAAGACCCGAAAGACTACCGTTATTGCGGCTATGCCGAGGCGATCGCCAAGAACTCGACCCAAGCCAAACTCGGGCTGAAGGAGGCATTGGGCCTAGGTAGAGAGAGCAGTTGGCAAAAGGCGCGGCGGGAATATCGCAAGCTGCTTTTCCAGACCGGGACAGCTGCTTCTAAAGCGGGTGCAGTCATTGATGTGGAGCTTGCCCAGAAAGTTCTCCAGCACCAGCAAGGCGAGATCCCGCTCGCAAAGCTTTTGCGTTGCCGGGTACGCTATTTTACGGATGGCGGCATCCTTGGTAGCCGGGCCTTTGTACAGGAACAATTCGCCCGCTGCAGACAAATCGTCGCTCCTTCTCAGTCCAATCGTGGTTACCGGTTGCGAGTCATTGCCAGTGACCAGATCTGGGTGCTCCGCCATCTCCGCTCTCCAGGCGGCCAGCGAGCGTAGCATTCTAGGCGGTGTGCAGGCCGAGTCACGTCCGGATACGTGGCTCCGAAATGTTAAAGCTTTTCCTTGTAGCTCTCGCAAATGGTCGCCCTGAGTTATCATCTCAACCGTTCTGAATCCGGCGCGGTATATTTCTAGGCGGTTCGCACTCAGTTTCTCGAACACTTGGGGAAAATCGGTAGATGTTGATTTGTCTATCTTGATTCTGGTGTCTATTTAACTGTTGACCTGTCCCCAGTCCGATTTCTTCGTATCCGGCGCAACTCGAACATTCACGGGTCCGACCTACCTCGATCAAACCGCGCCAATAATACTGCGACGCCAAAAAACAGCAACGCCAGCGCCGGCAACATCAAGCGCGGCAAAAGTTCCACGACAACCGAAGTAATGATCGGGACAACGGCGGCGATGATCGCACATGCGGAGGCATAACCAGCCGAACAAAGATCATCGTAGTCTCTTGCCACAAATCCCAAGAACAAAGAACCAACCACTACCAGACCAGTTAACCACCAAAACGGCACAAATGACCAAAACCGAAATCGAGTCGCATATTTTCCAAGAGGGTCCCAATCGTCAGCCAAACTGCGTAAACCCTTCAAAGGTTCGAACCGAGGTTCGGCCCGGCGTCGAATTAACCAATCGGTGGAAATGAACGGGTCTTTGGCAATGACGCTCGGATTGAGGTTCATTCCCGTGATGACATCGTTAACCACGGCCTGAACGTACTCCGGCGGTGGTCTATGCAAAAAATAAGTTAAGAGCTGGTTCAACTTTTGGTCCGAAGTCACATGTAACGCCTGCCCTTTATAGCCTTGTGCCATCAGCTCTGCCATGACGGCATTGTTGATATAATCCGGAACGAAAAAACCTTTTACAGACATCTCCTTCAGCTGTTCCAACCCGGCTGTGAGCGCCGGGTCATGCAAATCGGTTTCAGCTTTATCGATAATGGCCGTTCGCCGTTCTGGTGGCAGATCGTTAATGAAATTAAACCGCAAGAGGAAGGCGTATCCTGCCCGTGAGCGGTATGGAATCTTATCTAATCGGCAAACGATCCAAACCACAGAGTTAGCAGTTACTATCGTCGCAATGGCGACCCCAGTTGTCATCAACAGGCGGCGCCCGTTTGTTCCCAGCCACGAACCCAGCAGTTGATTTCGGATACTAGGCCGGAACGCAAGCCAGCAAATAATGAGCGCAATAGTCAGCGGCACTAGCCCGGCGATTACACCATTCGCGTGCCGATCCAGGATGCAGAGAACGGACAGAACAAACAAAACCACCAATTTTTGTCGGGAAGGCGTCCGCAGGTATTGAATCCCGACCAGCGAGGTCAGCAAGAACAACGGCGGCATAATTGCTTCCGACCCGACACAGTGCGCAAAAGCATAAAACGGAAGACAAATCACAAACCATGCCGCGATAGCAAACCGGACCACCCAGCTCTTCGCTAAGCCGACGCACACGGCAAACAGCGAAGAGATTAAGAACAGATGCTGAAAAATGATGAGAAAATAAAGCCCGAGATCGGTAATGGTTGGCCAATTAAACGAGAACCCGTTTCGCCAAAGCGACCCGTCAATTAGACAGGAGAACAAGAACGGGATCCTCGCTAAAAAACAATAAAGCGGTGGGAAATGCAGTACGGTCAGGAATTCAAACTTAGTCGCGACCTGATAAAATGCATCGCTATCCCGCCATAGCGGCGGGATCGTTAGAAGAAAATAAACCGACGGGATCGCCAAGAAGACAACCAACAGCAAGCGCAAAAAAAAGCTGGGAACTTTCAACGGCAGACGAACGCTCTTTTTCCTAGTGTTATCGAGTTTCAAGTCGCTACCCATTGAATGCCCGCCTGTTTCGCGCGGTGCTTCTCGACAAAGTATTTCATCGTGTGAAAGAGAATGGAATCGAGGTCATACTTCGATCTCCAGCCAACCAGCTTCTGGGCTTTTGTCACATCGGGGATGCGGCGGTCGCAGTCCTCATATCCCTTGCCGTAAAACTCCTCGCTCGATACAGAGA
>JAFAZK010000288.1 GCA_019239825.1 Verrucomicrobiota bacterium
CACGCAAAGCCGCAAAGGCGCAAAGGAAGGACAAATCTCAATAGCCGCGAAGAGCGCTGGATCTCTTTCTAGGTGCCATTAAAGACAAAGAAACGGAGAGGCATTGCGTTCCGTGTTAGAGCCTTGTCGCGCCGTAGGCTTTGCGGAGGCTGATCGCAAAGGTGTCGACGCCGACGAATCTTCTTAAGTATAGCGCTCGGATAGAGGCGACGCCCTGGATGGGACGGACACTCAGCCCGTTGGGATCTACGGAGCCATAGAACCTGTCACGCCTAAAGGGAGCCGCAGGCGGACACGTCTTTTCGACCTATGGAGCGATAGACCGCCTCCGAATGTGCAGGCGGCAGATCTATAATGCGTCCCCTCCGGCGGGGTGGTTGTCCGCGCTGTGGCTGTAACCCGGAGACTCTGCTGGTCCGGCAGACGCCTCGCAGACGCGGGACGACTGAGAAAGTCTGCTTGGCTCCTGTTCAAAATCGCTCTTCTCTTTGCGGCTTGGCGGCTTGGCCTGAGATTTTTTTCTGTCTTTGTGACCTTTCCGGGTTGCGAATTGCCGGTACTTATAAGCTTGTGCTGGACTCGCGAGATCAGTACCTATTGGACCCTTGGTTCCGCTTCTTCTAATGTCTGTCGACATCCCTCACTTGATTGTACAGCCGGACGATGGTGTAACTCCTGTCCTTCGATTCATCCAGACTGCCCGGCATTCTCTTTTAATAAAACAGTTCACGTTCACTGAGCCCTCGTTGATCGATGCGGTGATTGAGCGCAAAAACCAAGGGGTTGCCACCCGAGTAATGCTCAACGCAAAACGTTCCGGCGGTGATCGCGCCAATGATGCCACCTTTGAAACCTTGCGGAAGGCCGGAGTCGATATCCGGTGGGCTAACCCCAAGTTTTATGTCACCCACGAAAAGTCGATCGTGGTGGACGGTAAAGCTGCGCTGATTGCCACCTTTAACCTGGTCGAAAAATATTTTACCTTGACACGAGACTACGGCGTTCTGGTCTTTGATTCCGACAAAATCAAGGAGATCACCGATGGATTTGAAGCGGACTGGACACAATCCGATTGGAAGCCTTCCAACGGTACCAGGTTACTCTGGAGTAACCACAATTCGCGGGTACTGATGTCTGAGTTTATTGATTGTACCGAGAAGACACTCGATGTTCAGCACCCGAAATTCGTGGATACTACTATCCTGGACCGGTTGGTCGCCGCAGCGCATCGAGGGGTGCATGTGCGGGTTCTGTCGGGTGGCCGGCATGGGATCAGCGATTGGGATATCTTGGATACATTCTCCTCACTGCGAGTGCTTGATCGTTTCGGGGTCAAAGTACACAAACAAAAAGATCTTCGGCTTCATGGAAAACTCTTAATTTCCGATCATAAGCTTGCGCTGGTGGGTTCAATGAACATCGATCGTAGCGCATTCGATTTACGGCGAGAGTTAGGGACCTTCGTCGAAGACCCGAAAATCGTGGCGCGCCTGCAACACGTGTTCGACCACGATTGGGACCATTCGCATCATTACGACGCACCCGATCCACTAGATCCGGCCTCCCATCACGAGCCGGATTTTCCGCACGACCCTGATCTCATGCATGAGTGAATCCGCCACTCTCACGGAAAGCGGAGCGGTGAAGCCGTCGTTATGGGAGTTGATCTGGACATTTAACCAGATTGCCTTGGCTTCGTTTGGCGGTGGCCTTTCGGCTTGGTCACGTGAAATTCTCGTAGTCGAAAAACAGTGGATGGGTGAGGAAGAATTTCTTAGCGCCTCCACCATGTGCCGAATCCTTCCCGGGGCCAACCAGATTAACTTAGCCGTATTCGTCGGTGCAAAGTTCGGGACTATTCCGGGGGCATTTGCCGCGGTTTTTGGATTAACCCTCATTCCGGTGCTGATCGTCCTCCTGCTGGCGGTCCTCTACTTCCAGTTTCATGATGTGCCTTCCTTGCAGAAAATACTTCACGGGGCGGCCGCGGCCGCCGTCGCGTTAACTCTGGCGATGGTGGTTAAAACCGGCCGGAAGTGTCTCCATGGTCCGGTACCGATTCTCCTTTTCCTTTCGACCTTCATTTTGAACGGAGTGTTACGGTGGCCGTTGCTGCTGGTTCTGGCCATCGTCGCGCCCCTCAGTCTCATTTGGGCATGGCCGCGTCCCAAGAATAAATGAAGAGCTGGCTACAAATTATTATTCTCTTCGGCTCGCTGTCGCTCTTGTCAGTCGGAGGAGGAAACTCTGTACTGCCTGAGATGCATCAGCGCTCGGTTAATGAGTATCATTGGCTAACCGACAACCAGTTTGCCGATGTTTTTGCCATTTCTCAGGCTGCGCCAGGTCCCAGTATTTTGATCGTTACTCTGATCGGATATAAGGCAGGTGGCGTTCTCGGCGCGTTTCTTGCCACCACCGCGGTTATCATCCCAGCCGGAATCTTAGTTTACTTGGTCAGCCGGTTCTGGGAACATGCTGCCCGGTCTCCTATCCGGATGGCGATCGAAAAAGGATTTGCTCCATTGACAGTCGGCCTGGTGTTAGCGACTGCTTATGTCCTGGGACGCTCAACGGATCACGATTGGAGGTCCTATCTCCAGACGGCGGTTTGCGCCGCGGTCTTCATCTTTACCAAGGTCAACCCGTTGATTGTAGTGGCCGCAGCGGGGTTAATGGGGTTCCTTGGCTGGCTTGGGTAGCTGCTGACGCATGTGAGAAGTGAGACGTGATCGGTGGAACGGACTGAAGCTGGCACCCCCGTGGAGCGCTGCTTCGCTTGCGAGGCCGACCTAGCCGCGTCTTGTCCGACATAGCTAAAGGAGGAGATGGGGCGAAGTCGGAAGCGACGGCATATTTGTAGCCCGCGAACCCTGGCGCACTGAAGGTGCGTCAAAACCGGCGATCATGTCTTCGTCCCGATTGGTGTGGATCGCGATTTCTGGTTTGTTTCTTGCCACCCTCTGATGCGCTTTCAGCGCTGGGCTCATCCGGCCGCGGCCGGACTATAAATATTCCGCCGCTACGCGGCTCCGCGGTAGACTGGATTTGGCTACAAATTATTCTTTCAAATTGAAGTATTTTAAATTTGAGGGAATAAAAGTCGTTAGTTTCAGTCTTTTACGATGGGCTGTCGTCCCCTAATGGAGCTACGGCCCGTTTCCAAGGAATAATCCCTCGTCCCCCAATCAGAGGAAGGAAAGTTAACATGAAGTTAAACTTGCTTAAGCTACAGGATAAGTCTCGAGTGACCGCATCCGTATTGTCATTATTGTTAGCGAGCTCCTTATCACTATCGGCGCAACAGCCTAATTTTGGGCCGAATGTCACGGTGTTTGATCCGAGTATGTCAGCCGCGACGATCCAGAACGCGGTCAATGCAATCTCCCAGACTCAGGTCCCAACCTCCGCCCAGTTCAACACGGTGCGTCACGCATTTTTGTTTAAACCGGGCACTTACACCGTCGATGCCCAGGTCGGTTACTACACCACCGTCGCCGGACTGGGCCTCTCCCCAGACGATGTCACCATTAACGGGATCGTGCATTCCGAAGGCGCCGGTAACAGCACACTCGACAACTTTTGGCGTTCAGCCGAGAACATGCATGTCGTGCCGCAAAACGGCCAGACCGAGCGCTGGGCCGTTTCTCAGGCTTCACCGTTTCGCCGGATGCATGTAGGTGGCGGTCCGTTGTTCTGGATCATGCCGCTGGATGGGAGTTTTTCTAGCGGCGGGTTCATCGCCGATTCCTGGATCGAGGACGAGGTACTCAGTGGCTCGCAACAGCAGTGGCTCACCAGAAACAGTATCCTGGGCAATGGGTGGACCAATGGGGTGTGGAACCAGGTATTCTCGGGAGTTGTCGGCGCTCCGGCTCAGAATTTTCCTCCGAACAGCGCTAACGGCAATCCTTATACCACCTTGCCGGAAAGTCCGGTAACCCGAGAGAAGCCGTTTCTCTATGTCGATGCCAGCGGGAATTTCAACGTGTTCGTTCCGGCGTTACAAAAACACTCATCTGGAACGACTTGGGGAAGCGGGCCGGCAGCCGGTTCTTCTATCCCAATTGCCGACTTCTTCATCGCGAAGCCAACGGATAGCGCACTTGCAATTAATCTGGCGCTCGCTCTCGGTAAAAACTTGATTCTCACCCCGGGTATCTACCGGTTGAATGCGCCCATCGTCGTTCTCCGGCCAGACACGGTGATTCTTGGTCTCGGGATGCCCACACTAGTACCACAGCACGGAAACGCATCGATGGTGATCCTTAACGTGCCGGGTGTGAAACTTTCAGGCGTTATTTTCGACGCAGGTCCCGTCAATTCCCCGGTGCTCCTGCAGGCGGGTGAAATTCCGGGGATTGGTAGCAACCCGAATGATCCTCTGTTGATCCAGGATGTATTCTTCCGCATCGGCGGAGCTACTCCTGGTCAAGCCAGCATCAGCCTTCAGATCAGTACCGATGATGTCATCATCGATGACCTATGGGCATGGCGAGCCGATCATGGAAACGGTGTGGGTTGGACCAGTAACACGGCCGCGAATGGCGTGATCGTGAACGGCTCTAACGTCGTCGCTTACGGATTGTTCGTTGAACATTACCAGAGCTACCAGGTCGTTTGGAACGGCGAGAATGGCGAAACCATCATGTTTCAGAACGAGATGCCGTATGACCCGCCTAGTCAGGCTGCCTGGTCGCACAACGGCGTTAATGGATTTGCGTCTTACAAAGTCGCGGACTGGGTGAAAAGCCATCAAGGGTTTGGCATGGGAGCCTACTGCAACTTCGACGTAGACCCGAGCATCATCAATGACCACGCATTTGAAGTTCCGACTACTTCCGGGGTGCAATTCAAGGATCTTGTGACCGTCTCGCTCGGCGGCGTCGGAACCATCGAGCACGTTATCAACGAGACTGGGGCTACAGCTAACAGCACTAACCAGGTTATTGATCTGGCAAGCTTCCCGTAAAAAGCCCTAAGAAACTACAAAAACAAATTCCACAGGCGTACCAGAACCGGCAATCATGTCTTCGTGGCCGGTTGGTGTGGATCGCAAACGGCTGGTCTGTTCCCGGGCCCCTCTAACGCGCTTTCAGCGCTGGGTGTTTCTATTTACGCGTACCCAGGGTTCGAGAACTCACCCGGGGCTACAAATATGCCGCCGCTTCCGACTTCGCCCCATCTCCTCTCCGGCAGCGGCCGGACTATGTCGGACAAGACGCGGCTAGGTCGGCCTCGCACTTGTCGCACAGTAGGCTTGGCGAAGGTGGAAGCGAGGCACCGCTCCATTGGCTTCGCACTTTTCACCTTTTCCCCCGCTCCTCCGATATACGCCGTTCTCCGTATTTCGAGGTCTCAATAGTTGGTGTAGAAGAAGTGCGAGAACCACGATCCACCCGCCGGCCGGCGTCTCCTAACCAAGACTAATCCGCGTGCAATAGGCAGAAATACGTATAGGAAAGCCGTCATCATTCATGCATTGAACGTTTCATCGGCCTAAATGGTGATTGATGTCGTCATAGTTATTAACTTCGTATAATAGATATTCGCGTGAATGCTCCGTTCCGCAGTCGCCTGGCTTGCCTCTTATTAGTCTCGCTTTTTCCGGGCTTAACCCGCGGTCAATCGGTGGATTTTATCGGTAAAGGTAACAGTGCGGTATCCTGGGGCGTGCTTGAAGTCCGGGACTTGGACCACAAGAACTCGGCCGAAGGCGAAATCGGTGATCGGATTTCGGTCGAGATCAAAAATTTCGACGGTTGGATTATCGAACAGATTGCAGCCGGCAATTACCCGGAAACGCAGAAACCCAGCGATAAATTAGCCAAGCTTATTAATCTTGGGCTCTTTAAGGATGCGATTGACGCCAGAAACGACTCGGAGACGGCCGGGGGTATCCGGGAAGACTGGTTTAGGTCCGACACCGATCCTGGCCTCGCCCAAGCTCAAGACAAGGCGCCCGCAGACTTTACGAGTAAATACGCAAGCCTCTTAAAAGAGCTACAAGCTGACTATCCAAAAAATCCCGGCCAAGGCGTTCGAGAAGCGGCCGCTTACATGCAGACGGTCTTTGACACTCAAGTCGCAGGTCTGCGCTTGAAAATCAATGACTACACCTTCAGCGATATCGCTCCCTTAAGCTCTCGAATTTCCGCAGAGGCGACCAAAGGAAACGACTCTTATTACAGCATCCCGTTTACTCTAGATTCCCGGCTGGATGACGATATCTGGCAGAAATTGCGTACCCGCGTTTTTCCTTGGGGCACGGTGACAATAACGCTGGTGACTAAGCTCTCGGATCGGGAACACAACTTCCCAACTGCGGTTTTTTCTCTGGACGATCCGCAGGCAAGTACGCTGAAGGGTAATCCATTCACCCTTGATACGGTTGATCCGGGGACATTGTACGCCGCTATTGCCGTAGTTCTTTTTTTACTGGTTCTTTTTATCTCAGTCGCTTTTCGAACCGATATTTTGCGGGACCCGACGAGGAAGCTGCGTAGCGATTTAAATTTTCCCTTCAGCTTATCCCGGCTGCAAATGGCGTTCTGGTTATTCGTTGTGGTCTCGAGCTTCCTGTTCCTTTTCGTTGCGACCCAGAAAGTCACAGTACTGAATGTCACCTGTTTGTGGCTGATCGGGATCGGCTCAGGAACGGCTCTCGGCGCCGCGATCATTACTCCAGGGGATACGAACAATCAGATCGGAGCCAATAAAGCGATCCAGGTGAAAGCAGAGGAAGACCGGAATCGGCTCCGCCTTTTGCGACAGAAGAAGCGGCGCGGAGAGACACTGGACTCTGTGCAGCTAGCCGAACTCGAGACTCTGGAAAAGGTTCCGAAATCCTATAGCGGCTTTGCATCGTTAAGACAGCTGCTGATTGATGTTATTAGTGACGACGCCGAGGGCGTCGCTATCTATCGGTTTCAAATGCTGGCTTGGACCATCGCCCTTGGTTTTGTTTTTATCTTTAAGGTGGCCGTAGATCGATCGATCCCTACTTTCGATGTCGCTACGCTCGGCCTTCTCGGAATCAGTTCGGGCACCTATCTCGGATTCAAGTTGCAGAACGATCCCGCTAAAACAGCTAAGAGCTAAAAGGCACATGGACCGAAAGCACTACATCATTCGAGGCGGCTTAGAAGGAAGAGCCCGCCTGGTAGTGCTCTCGCGTATAATGCGACCGGCCACACTGAGCGTTCTAGATCGAGCAGGGATTTGCCCCGGGATGAATTGCCTCGAGATCGGTTGCGGAAGCGGTGACATTGCCTTCGAGCTGGCTCGGATCGTTGGTCCCAGGGGCAAGGTTGTCGCTACTGATATTGACGAAATCAAACTTCGATTGGCCCGCGAAGAAGCTGCGGAACACGGTCTCACCAATCTAGAGTTTCGCTGCGCGGACATCCTTACAGAGCAACTCGAGAAGTTCGATTTTGTTCATGCCAGATTCCTTCTCACTCACCTGCCAGATCCGCGGAAGGCTTTGGAGCAAGTGCGGCTGGCTCTTCATCCAGGAGGTGCTTTGGTCGTCGAGGATGTCGATTTTCGCGGGCATTTCTGTCATCCCGAAAACCGCTCATTCTCGCGCTATGTAGAGCTATATATAAAAACGGCACAGCGGCGAGGCGCGGATCCAAACATTGGTCCACGTCTGCCTGGACTTCTGGTAGAGGCTGGCATCAAGGCGGTTCGGATTAATCTCGTCCAGGTCGTGGGCATGTCAGATGAATCAAAATTGATGGCCCCGCTAACGATGGAAAACATTGCCGACTCTGTCTTGACAGAAGGCCTCGCTTCACATGTTGAAATCCATCAGCTGGTCCACGAATTGTATGAGTTTGCGCATGATCCAACTACAATTATCAGCGGCCCGCGAGTGATACAGACCTGGGGCCACCGGCCGTAATCCATGGATTCGCTACGCACTAAGGCCTTGGAAGGTCCATTCGCAGTCGTGATCAGTCGCTGTCTCTTGCGACTGCAGTAATCTGAACGGTGAGATCACTTGTGGCAGCGCCTACGGCTGGCGCTTCGACTCTATATACACCGGGGTCGAGATAAACGGTCATCCTTTGGCTCTCGCCGGGCGGGAGCGGCTGAGTAAAGTAACGTTCAAGGCCCGGACCAGAGATTTTGAAGGCCCGTTGGTCGGTACCTATGTTAGTTACCTTAAAGGTGATTTCACCGGCATCGACGGTGGTGGGCATATCCATGTGGGTCTTTCCCAGAGAGACATCGATAGCAGGCGACTGCTTGCCGTCATGTATCGCTTCTCTGACCCCCTGGCCGATCCCTTTGATTACGTCTTTAGCCTTTTGACCGGGCGAATCATCATCATCGGCTCGCCCGATGATAGGCATTAGAATCAGCGCGCCCACCGCGAAAAACGAAAAGAGCTTCTTCACTTAATTAGTTCGAAATTGCGGGTGGGTACGGATCTGGACCGCGAATGGACGCGAATCAGGAGGAAACGCGAATGGACCCGAATTTACGCGAAGATGGGACGAACGCCGGATGGACACGAACGAAGACAGGTCGACTACGAATGGGGCGGGGTCGTAACAAAGGCGCGGCCTGGTGGCACCGCGTATCAACCGGGCGCGTTATAGAACAGCGCGGACCTCTGCCGCGCTTACAGCGCTGAACGCATTTTGTAACGTCAACCCAGGGCTCGCAAGCTCGCCCTGGGCTACAAATATGCCGCTGCTACGCGGCCATATACTAGGCTGCGGCCTTTCACCTTTCACGAATCACCGCGCACCTCCCGTTCGCGGTCCCCATTCGTCTTAATCCGTGGTCGATTGCTTTTTTTTTCTGGACAACATGAAGCTTCATGTGAAGCTTCACGTAACGTCTCTCTGGCCGATTTTCGGCTTGCCCGGTTATGCCCCCCTTAACTCGACGCGCCACGATCACCGATGTTGCTCGCGCAGCTCAGGTTTCGATCCAGACCGTGTCCGCGGTTTTTCACAATAAACCGGGTATTTCCGAGCCGACTCGACAACGAGTCCGCCAAATCATTGAACGGTTACACTTTGAGCCCAACGGTCTCGCCAGCAGCCTCCGGGCTCAGCGTAGTCTGACCATCGGCGTCTTGATCCCCTCTATCACCAACCCGTTCTTCCCGGATTTTGTGCGCGGCATTGAAGACGCCGCTCACTTAAACCGATACTCGATCTTTCTTTGCAACTCGGACCAGCATCAGAGCAAAGAGACCGAATATCTCCAGCTACTTCGCCGGCATAATGTAGCCGGATACATCGTTGCTTACGATCTGAACAATCTGGAGGTCGAAAAGATTCTTGTTCAACTGGCGCTCCGGCACACACCCGTTGTCACTTTTGGTTCACGCCAAGCTCATAAAAGGATCTCGGTCCTGGATACGGATAACGAAGAAGGCAGCTTCCGGATTACCTCGCATCTGATTGAGCTAGGTCATCGCCGGATCGGGATGATCCAACCTCCCGACCGTGGACATGTTAATCTGCTACGTACCCGAGGCTATTTGCGCGCGTTGAAGAAGGCGCGAATCGCGACCAACAACGAATATCTGATCCCTGGTGGATTTGATATCGCGGATGGCACGAAAGGAATTGAACGGCTGATGGCGTTGCCTATTCCTCCAACCGCCGTGGTAGCAGCTAACGACCTGGTCGCAATCGGCGCGATCACCGCGTTGAAACGTATGGGAAAACGAGTGCCGGACGATGTTTCCATCGCCGGTTACGACAATATCCAAATGTCGGAACTAATCGATCCTCCTATCACCACCATCTCGCAGCCGACCTACCAGATGGGTAAAAGCGCGATGGAAGCAGTCTTTCACCAGATCAACGATCCAGAAAGTTCAGGCCGCGTCATTCATTTCGATCTGCCAATGATCGTGCGCCAATCCACTTCTCCTCCCCTAGTCAGCCCTCGAACCAAAAAAAACGATCCCAGCCCATGAAAGAATCCGTTCCCCCCAGACCCGATTCCTTGATCAGTCGGCGCGCTTTTTTGCGCCAAACCGGTGGTGCCGGACTGGCCGCCAGCCTATTGACATCATCGTCCTTCCTCACCCGACTCAGCCGAGCCGACACCGGTCCATCGTACACCGGTAACCTGGTTCTAATTACTCAGACCGGCGCTTCGCCGGATAAAGCCTTACCTAAACTCTTGGATGCTTACCAAAAGGCGCATCCAGGGATCCAAGTTAAACTGGTACAATATCCGGAGGAAAAATTCGTTGCGTTGTATACAGCCGCCCAAGCTGCCGGCGAACAGGTTGATGTCCTGATGTTAAACGGTCAGGACCTGAGGCGCTATGCAACCTCCAACGCATTAACCAGTCTTGATGATGTCAGTTTCAAAACCAGGTTCTTGCCTAAGGCACTCGACACTTTCACCATCGACGGCAAACTATGGGGATTCCCTTCCGGCGCCCTGGGTGGTTTTATTGTCTTTGTTAACAAAGCGATCCTGCAAAAATTTAATCTGCAGCTCCCCGCCACGTATGATGATCTAAAATCGATCGCGGCCGTCCTGCATAAGAACGGAATCGCCGCTTTTACCCATCCCGGCAAAATCATTTACATGTGGCCGGTCTGGTTCTTCACGACGTTTGCCCAGAGTTCTAACAATCGTTCGATTGAACGCACCATCGAGATCTTGAGCGGCAAAGGTAAATTTACCGATCCGGATGTCGTGCAAGGACTCGACCTGGTTTTCCAGTTCGGCCGAGACAAAATGTTCAGCCAAAGTGTCCTCGGATTAGACTTCGGAAACGCGCAAACGGAGCTCCTGACCGGTAAAGCCTGTTTTTATCTATTCCATGATTCGATCACGAAACCGATGTTGGACGCCAAGGCTCCTAATTTCGAATTGGATTCGATGCTGATGCCGAACCTGGTTGGCAAACCGGTTGAGTCTCAATTTCCGGGCGGTCCCGGAGTCGTTCTCTCCCTACCAGCAAAAATTGATCCGAGCCGGAAACAGGCTGCGCTGGATCTGATCGATTTCCTGACCAGTAATGATTCTGACCGGCAATCGGTCGAGCTAAACGGAGGCGCGGTACCGGTCAATGTGGCCGTGCCGCCAGAACCGATCTCCATTTATACAAAGGAAAAGGCCGATATTTCGAAGTTGACGATCTATCTGGACTGGTTTTATCCGCCGGAGATCACGAAGGGATTGCAAGAGGGACTACAAGCCGGAATCATCGGAAAGACGACCGCTGAAGCTTTGGGCAAAAACCTACAAGCAACCTTGGATCGCCTGGTTTCCGGCGGATATAAATTCGCGACCTAAGCTGGGGAGGGATCGCGCTCTGCGATCCGCCAAGTGATCGATATGCTTCACCGCTCTACCGAGCCTGCCGTGCGTACTGAGAACCCCGAATCGCGGGGATCCGACGCCGCCTCCGCCGTGGGAATAACGTGCAATCGCCAAAGGGTATGTCGGACAGGCAGCGATCCCTCCCGTCCTCCGCCAATAAGATCTGCTGTTGCAGGCAATTCATGGAAAAAGTGGAAGTCTGCACTGAAGCCTTTCATCTGGTTAACACCCGCTTTGCTTTTACTTTGCGGGCTCACTTACCTGCCGATTTCTCTAGAGTTTATCCTTAGCTTTTTCGCTGCCAATGGGTTTGCTCCCCCAAAATGGATTGGCCTAGAAAATTACTTGGCCGCTTTCCACGACGCCGATTTTTGGGGAGCTTTGGTCAACAACGCCTGGTACGCAGTCTGGACAGTTTCCGGAAAATTGAGCCTCAGTTTGCTGGTGGCCACCCTGCTGAATCAAAAAATTCGCGGCCGCGCTCTATTGCGCAGCATTTTCTTCCTGCCGGTCGTACTTTCCTTCGTTGCCGTCGGAATAATTTGGACCCTGATTTACAATTTCGATTACGGGATCATCAATGTCAGCCTGAACACGCTCGGATTGGGCTGGCTCAAAGGCGATTGGTTAGGCTCACCGGACACCGCCTTCGGAGCCGTGGTTCTGGTCGATCTATGGAAATGGACTGGCTTCCATGTTGTTATTTATCTGGCAGGTTTGCAGTCCATCCCCAGTGATCTGCTTGAGGCAGCGGCGTTGGACGGCGCCGGACCGTGGCAACGTTTCTGGAGAATCACATTTCCTTTACTGAAGCCTTTTACCGCCATCAATGCGCTACTGGCTACACTTGGTTCTCTCAGCGTATTCGATCTGGTCTACGTGATGACTCAGGGCGGCCCGGTGAAATCAACCGATGTTGTGATGATCGAAGTCTACAACCAAGCGTTTCAGTTTAACCGTCTCGGCTACGCGGCAGCGATGTCCTCGATCATGTTGGTATTGATCGTTCTGGTCTCGCTGACCTTGTTACGGAGTTTCAGACAGGAAACCCTCCAGAGGAGATAACCAACCACCAATGAACACGAACAGGAACCGCGAATGGACACAAAGATTTTACGCAGATATGGGAAGCGTGAAACCTTGCCTCAGGGGTCGTCAACGGTGCCCGCAGCGCTGCCAACGTTAAGAGGTGAATTGGCGACATGAACGGAGCGAATTCTCTCTCATACAAAACGTCGTGGCGCACCGGGGGCGCTCAAACGCTCTGTTACGCCATCCTGTTAGCTCTGGCGATTATTGTTATCTATCCGTTTGTCACGCTGCTTCTCGGTTCCCTCAAAACTGAGGGCGAATTCTTTGCGAACCCAGTTGGGTTCCCCAGGAGCTGGCAATGGCAGAATTATGCTGATGCCTGGCAACAAGCCCATATTGCCCAGTTTACCATCAACACCACGATGGTAACGGCCGGTACCGTTATTCTGACTCTGTTTTGTGCTGGCACGGCTTCCTTCGCCCTCAGCCGTTTTCCTTTTCCCGGTAACCGAATCATCTATCTAAGTTTCATCATCCTGCTTACTTTGCCGGTGCAGGTTTATATCATCCCACTTTATGTGGTCGTAGTTAAAGCCAAGCTCGCAGACAATCTGCTTGGGCTGATTCTCTGCTACACGACGGGAAGCCTGCCCTTATCGGTGTTCCTCTTCAAAACCTATTTCGACGCTATTCCGGAAGAACTACTCGATTCGGCGCGCCTCGATGGTTGCAATGATTGGCTAACTTTCACGCGGGTAGTATTGCCATTGTCCCGTCCGATCATTGCCACCGTTTCCATCTTCACCTTTGTCCAGGCCTGGAACGAGTTCTTCCTAGCCCTCATTTTCATTCATAGTCCGGATCGCCAGACTTTACCGCTCGGCCTGCAGGCATTTTTCGTTAATCAATTCCAGACCCAATTCCCGCTGCTCTTTGCCACCCTGACTATCTCGATTGCCCCGATCGTCGTCGTTTATCTGTTGCTACAGCGTCAGTTCATCGCCGGCTTAACCGCTGGCGCGGTTAAAGGATGAAGAACGGTAAAGCGGGACAAAGGGAATGATGAATGACGAAATCTAACTTTATGGAGAAACAAGCCAGAAGAACGAACAAGCCCGAAATTACTCCTATTAATCGAACGATTCGGATCGGCTACGTCGGGGGTGGTTTCCTAGCGCAAAACGCCCATCTTGGAAATTTTTCGAGTTTGCCTCAGTGCCATCTCGTTGCACTGGCGGAACGACGCCCCCATCTCGCCGAAAAGGTTGCGCTCCATTTCGGGATCGACAAAACGTATCCGGATCATCTTTCTCTCGCCCGCGATCCTGAGATCGACGCAGTTGCGGTCTCGGCTGACTATGCCGGCCAAGGCGAAATTGCCGCGGATCTACTGCGCACTGGTAAACATGTTTTTATGGAGAAACCGATGGCGGTTTCGACCCGACAAGCAGAACGGATTCTGGATGCGGCCAACGAAGGTAATACTCGTTTAATGGTAGGATACATGAAGCGTTACGACACGGGAAATCGTCGTATCCGAGATCTTATCCGGCAATGGCAACAAGACCGCGGCAAAGGGAAGCTTCTTTACATCCGCTGTCACGGCTTTTGCGGAAATTGGATCGCAGGTCTGGACACTTCGGGACTGATTCGAACCGATGAATCTGTCGGAGCTATCGCGGCTGAAGAGCTGCTTCCGGACTGGCTCCCGGCGGATGGTCGTCGCGGTTATGTCGGGTATCTCCAACAGTATACTCATCAAGTTAACTTGTTACGTTTCCTGTTAGACGCTCAATCAGCAGACGACGTTCTCGTGACGAATGTTGATCTCTCGGCTGACGGCTACACGGGCTTGGTTACTCTTCAAATAAAAGGCGTACGCTGCGTCATTGAGAGCGCCTCGACCAAATTCCATGGTTGGGACGAAAATCTGCATGTATTTTTCGAAGGCGGCTGGATCCGTTCGACACCGGGACTTCTGTTCTCGCGTCCTTCAACCAACGACATTGAGATCTACGAGAGCGGCGAAAACGGTGGGATCCACTACCCCGCCACATCGGTAAATCAGTCCTGGCATTATCGGGCCGAAGCCGAGCACTTCCTGCAATGCCTGCAGACCGGAGCCGAGTTCGATTCCCCTGGTTCAGACGCCCTCATCGACGTCGGCATTTTCGAAACCATTTACCAAAAGTTCATACATAGCTCGAAGAAATAAAAAAATATGAAGCCTTGTTTTAATACGATTACCGCCGGACGCGAAAAACCGTTGGAAGAAATCATCTCCGCCTGTGGCGCCGCGCGCTTTGCCGGCATTGAGATTGACCTGAACCATCTGGAGGCGGCCCTCAAACAGACCTCGACGAATGACATCAAAAGCCGCCTGACGGATTCCAACCTTCAACCGGCATCAATCATGGCCTTTGATCTGGCGCCGCTAGCAGAAACGGACGCGGCCACGGAACGCTTTAAACGCGGAGTCGGAGCCGCGGAACAGCTTGGCGCGCCGATGTTATTAGTTTATTGCGCCACGAACATCCCTCCAGGAATGGATCCGGACAAAGCCCGAGAAAAGGCCATCACCCGAACCAAAGAGTACGCCCAGTTGGCCGGCGCTCTAAAGGTCGGGCTTGAGCCGATTGGGCGTACTACCTTGATGGGACGTCCTGAAGATGCACTTGAGATCGCCGCTGGTGCCGGTGCTTCCAATATCGAGGTCGTGATGGATACATTTCATTTCTATCGGGCAGGAGTCGTCGATATAACCCCTTATCCTCTTGACGACGTTCTGATGGTCCATGTGAACGACGCAGAGGATTTGCCTATCGAAAAACTGACTGACGCAAATCGTGTCCACCTCGGACTCGGCATTCTTCCCCTGCAAAAATATCTCCGAGCGCTCGCAGGCAAAAAATATAGCGGATTCTTATCCATCGAACTATTTCGGCCTGACTATTGGAAGCAGCCGGTAACTCAAGTCGTTAACGATGCGAAAACCTCGTACGACAAACTGTTAGCCACGCTATAACTATGAAAGTTGCGTTTTACACTTCCGCCCTCGGTGACCAACCGGTTCATGAAGTCGTCCAGTGGGCCAAGCAGGCCGGGTTCGACGGTATCGAAATCGATGTTAACCGGCATCTGTCTGGTTCGTCAGGAACAATTATTGAACTAGCTCGCAGCGTAGAGTTAGACGTTCCTTCCATCACCCTGTTCGGTAACCTCTTACATTCGGACCAGGCAGAACGCGAAAAGATCCGGTCTCAAGCGCGAGCTGTAGCTAAGGAAGCTATCAATGCAGGAGTTCCAACTCTGGTGCTATTTCCAGGTCGAAACGAGCGAGCCGATGAAGCCACCAACTACGAGGATATCGCGAGCTTTCTTAACGAGCTGGCGTCGCTTAGCAATGATGGGAATTTCCGTATCGCTCTGGAGAACTGGCCGGGTATGCATAAAGACTTCGTAGCAACTACCCCATCAGGGTGGGAAAAGCTGTTCTCGAAAATAGAATATCCCAATGTCGGTATTGAGTTCGATCCATCCCACTTGTTGTGGCAGGGAATTGATCCGTATCAGGCAGCGGTCGAGTTTCGAGATCGGATCTTTCTGTTGCACGGGAAAGACACCAAACTTTTCCCGGAACGAGTTCAGTCGGTCGGTTATTGCGGTAATTGGTGGGAATATCGTTTACCCGGTAGAGGCGAACTCGATTGGAAACAGTTCCTGACATTTGCCAGGGACAAACTGGGCTTTGACGGTTACGTCAGTATCGAACATGAAGATCGTGAATACGCCTGGCCTAACGGTGATGTCGAAACTCGCAAAAAGGGGTTTGTCTACGGATTAAGCCAGCTCCGACAAGCCTTAGCCGGCTGAGTACCGCGAATCGACACGGATAAAAGACAAAAAATCTCACGCAAAGCCGCAAAGGCACAAAGGTAAAACTGGAGACGGATGAACCGCAGATGACGCAGATAGACGCAGATAGGGATCCGTGAAGCGCTGCCTTCTCGCGGCAGCGGGACGGGGCCTACTTAGCCGCGTAGCGGCGGAATATTTATAGCCTAGGGCCACCAGCCCAGGTATGTGTTTAGGAACGCGATTAGCGCTGAAAGCGCGTAAGAGATGGTCATTGCGAGAGGAAGAATTATAGAGCAGCACCGTCCTCTGCCGCGCTTACAGCGCTGGGCGCTTTTGTGTATGCAAACCTAGGCTTCGCCCTATAAATATATCGCCGCTACGCGGCTAAGTCGGCTTCGTCCCGCAGCCGAGGGAAGGCAACGCTTCACGGATCCGTATCCGCGTCAATTCGCGGTTCATCTGCCTTCCCTTCGCGGCTTTGCGTCTTTGCGTGAGATTTTCTTCGCGAAGCGCCTCCTACCTCCTAGCTCCTGAATCAGAATGGTCCCCAGACGTCCCACCCCGAAGCGATCTCGGCGTTAAACTTGGCATCCTGCAGGTCTTCCTCGGTCACATTCTTCTCCAAGCGCATATCCTTGTACCGATGATACGAGAACAGATCGCCGACAAAGATCAGTTTTCGAGACGGATCGGCGTAGACGTACTTGTTTTTTCCGTTCCGCTTGATCTTCATCATTTTATATGGCGGCAAGTGCGCCAGGTGGTTTAGCTGTTTTGGCGTTGTGGCAATCACCACATTAAACCCTGCAGCCGACAGTAGATTTTCGGTTGACTGGGGGCTATTGCCGGCGCAGCCCGAGAGAAAGGTCATAGCAAAAAGAATGATCGCTAGAGGTAATCCGCCAAGAATCCGTTTCATCGAAGGCCTATATGTCACGCAAAGCCGCAAAGACGCGATGAAAAAACAAAAATAGCCGCGAAAAAGCGCAGCGCGGCTATTATTCTGTCGGCTTTCCATCTTTGTGTTTTCCGTTAGTTTTTGAGCTTTCTGAGGCAGACCTTTCACGTTTCACCTTTCACTTCTCCCCTTTCCCAGGGTAGAATGCGCTCATGGCCGCGCTGGTCATCAAGAATCCCGATTTCATTTTTCATCAAGAGACCCCGCCGAACGGTGGACCTCCCCTTGAGCGGCTCATTGAGGAGTTCGCTACGCCGGTCCCAGACTTCTTTCTTCGTACCCATGGCGACATTCCGGAAGTCGATCGTTCAGCGTTCCGTTTAACCATCGGCGGACTGGTTAAACGTCCCTGCGAATTTACGCTGGCAAAATTGGCCGAACTTTTTCCGGCCCGGGCCATCACCGCTACTCTGCAGTGTGCGGGTAACCGACGCTCTAGCGCTTCGGCCATCAAGCCGGTTCCGAACGAGGTCCGTTGGGGCAATGAAGCGATCAGTAACGCGGGATGGAAAGGTTGTTCGTTAACCGATGTGCTCAATTTTGTCGGGGTCGATGATCAAGCGAAACATGTTGAATTTATCGGCGCGGATCGTTGCTCTAAGGAAGGAACAGAGGTGTATTTTGGTGGATCCATCCCGCTCGACCGGGCGCTGCAGCGCGATGTCCTGGTGGCCTGGGAAATGAATGGCCGGCCCCTGACCTGCGAACATGGAGCTCCTTTGCGTAGCATCGTCCCCGGCTATATCGGAGCCCGCAGCGTGAAGTGGTTGAAAGAGATCAATCTACTGGTCGCGCCTTCTAAAAACCTCTATCACGCTCATGCTTACCGGTTGTTCCCATCCGATGCGTCTTCAGCTAGTGCCGATTGGGAAAACGCTCTGGAGCTTGGGGAACTCTCGGTTAACTCTTGTATCTGCGCGATCGGAGAAGTGTCCCACGGACTGTTAGTTAAAGGGTACGCCACGGCCGGCGGGAATCGGCACGTGGTGAGAGTCGATATTGGATACGGCGATCCGCTTAAATGGCGGGAAGCATCTTTTCAAGATCCGCCTGAACCCGGTATTTGGCGAAGATGGGAAGTTCTTATACCGAAGCTGCTCGTTGGGGAGGTCATCTGCGCTCGAGCTTGGGATTCCGCAGCTAACACCCAACCCGAGGACCCGGAAAGCGTTTGGAACTTTAAGGGTTACATGAACAATGCCTGGCACCGCATCCGGTACGGTATGCCCTGGGAAGACGTCAAAGTGGCTAAGCCCGAGATCGAGTACTACCTGTGACCCGCTAGGAAATTCTCACGCAAAGACGCAAAGACGCGAAGGGAAGACGGAGACCGAATTATTTCACAGCAAGGCCACAAAGGACACTGAGACGGAATAGCGACGAAAATCTGTGGCGCCGTAGCCTGGCGAAGCTGAAGGAACACCAGCTGCAAAAATAAAACAAAAGGGGGCACGAGGGAATGGGCTTGTCGTTTGGTGCTCTATCTTGGTGGTCCAATCGCGACCGGATGGCCTTCCTGTGAATTAAATCAGTTGGCTGTTCCATCTCAGTGGCCTTTGTGGCCTTGCTGTGAGATAATCTGGTCTCCGTTTTCCCCTTTTTTGGGCCTTATGTGCTATTCGGTCTTCCGGTCCTAAAAGACAATCACTTCGACTATGCCGAGGTTCGCATACGCACCGTTAATCCCGCCTGCCTTCTTCCCCGATTCCTGATACCGGCGAAACTTGTCCTCTAAATCGCCGTTCTCCAGGTTGGCGGAAGTAAGCGTCACTTCTCCTACGTTTAAGGCGCCTGCGATCTTCGTTCGAATCGGGTCTAGTGGCTGATTATCCGCGACGCGAGCGATTCCGGTTTGAACCGGATTATCGCCGGAGAAACTCGTTTTATAGGTAAACTCGTAATATTTCATACGGCCCTCATTTCATATTTCGCGCGCGATCTACCTTCCGGCCTCGCAGTTGTCCTCCATAGCCCCGCGTCCGTCGGACGACGGAGGAAGCGAAGCAGAGCTTCACGGCTTCGCCCCTTTCTGGGTAAATCTACGTACGTCTCCGGTTCGTTCTTTTTCTTCGCGTCCATTCGTGGTCGGATTTGATTAGAGTTTATTCGTGTGCATTCGTGGTTAGCTCTAGGAAATGCAGGAAACTGAACCAGCCTCTAAGACGGACCATTCATCGAAGAATCTCGCTTTAACTCTTGGCCGGAAGTTTTTCGCCAATCGCTTGTTGTTTGGCCTCATCATCGCCTTTCTGGCGGCGTTCTTTATAAGGATTCATCGGCCGTGGAGCGATTGGCCGATGTGGAGAGTCTTATCCGCGGTTCTCGTCCTTTTGGGGTTGGGTATTCGGGCCTTGGCTGATGGCTTTGCGGGTCGCCACACCCGAACCGAAGAAATCGAAGCACCTCGGTTATCCACGGGAGGCCCCTATAGCTTTGTACGCAACCCGATCTACGTTGGGAGTATGGTCCTCGGGCTCGGAATGGTTGGCCTGCTGGCGAGCTGGATCGCTCTGATTCCGTATCTCGCAGTTTTCGCAGTCTTCTATTTCGCGGTTATACCCGCCGAAGAACAGTTTTTAAGAAAGACATTCGGCCGCCAATACGAGGAATATTGTCAGAATGTACCGCGGATGCGCCCACGGCTGACTCCATGGTCTGGGGCGGAGAAAACCGCATTTGACTGGAAACCTGCCCTCGGCGAATGGCGGGTCGCGTTGGCCATAATGGCGATTTTAGTCTTTTTTACCCTGACTTCATTAGTGTGGCATTGATTGATTGAATTGTTACCGTATTGTTACAACATTGTAACAAACGGAACGTAGACATATCATCAATCAATTTAAAAAAAACGCTCTCGCGGGTCTTTCGCTCTCAGACGTCCCGACTGTCGCCTAAGACCCTCACCGTCTCGGGTGAGTGAGTCTTTGCTCCCTAAACACACTTTATCGCGGTTAGAGAGGTCAAAAGATCAATGTTGTCAGTGCACCAGAAGAGGCGTGCCTCTTCGTTTAGCCTCAGAATTCTAACGTACTCCGCCCGGGTGATCAGACGCATGCATTTGGCTGGTCTGAACAGGCTAGCGAGTGCCATCGAAAACATCAAAATTAATTCGATCAACTTGGAACAACGCGGTAACCGGCTAATGTGGGTTAAACGGCGACAGCTAGGGAGCGGGGTAATCGCTCTTTTCGCGAATCTCTTCTTTCTTCTGGCCCGAGCTCGACTCCATCTTTTGATCAATCTTAGGAGATGGCAATCCTGGGAAGTGGCCTGTTTTCGTTTGTTGTACGGGCAAACCCTTGAGGTTTTCCCGGAAGGAAGACGCACTGTGTGCATAGGAATGGTGCCGGGCAAAAGTCTACGGGAATGGGTGATTGAATCGCCGTTCGCTATTCAGGCAATTCAAGCTGCGGGCAAAGAATTGCGCCGAGCCCACGGCCTCTGGTCGAGCGAGCTTGGAGACTATTGGTCCCATGGCGATCCGCACCTCGAAAATCTGCTTTATGATCTAGAATCGGATCAAGCTCGGCTCATCGACTTTGAGTTGATCCATGATAAATCCATGCCTGACATCAAAAGGCATGCCGACGATCTACTCGTCTTTCTCCAGGATTTGATGGGATGCGTTTCCGCGGAGCAGTGGGTGCCCTTTTCGCTCGCTTTGATCGAGGCTTACAATGAACCACAAGTTCTGGCTGAGGTTAGAAGTCGATTGACTGCCCCACGCGGTTGGTCTGCCATCTGGTGGAAGCTGCGTACGGATTACCTGCAGTCGGGTGTCATAACTGACCGGATCGAGACATTGAACGCTGCGCTGAGCCTAGACTCCAACTCCTGTGCCGCCCTGTCCAAGTAGAACCGCGAATGGAAGGCGAACCGCGAATGGACACGAAGACGGTCACAAACCGCAGAACCTATCGCGGCATAGCTTGGCGAAGGCGGAATGCGCAAAAAGGTGCAAAACAACGAAGAAAATCTCACGCAAAGACGCAAAGGTTCAGACTAAGTGACAGTAGGCTTTGCAGACTGAACCTCCTTTTTGCGTTCTGTTGGCTACTATTGCCTTCTCTTTGCGTCTTTGCGTGAGATTTTTTCTTCTATCTGTTGGCGGTTAATTCTGTCTCAGCGCTTTCGCTGGGTCGATGCCGGTGGCGCGGCGGGCGGGAAGATAGGACGCTGCGATTGCTACCAGCACGATTACAATGGGGGCGCCGGCCAGAGTAACGAGGTCATAGCTTGGGACCTGGAAGAGGAAAGCGGACACATACCGGGTAAGTACGAAAGCCGCTGCCATTCCGATAACCACGCCGATCGCAGTCAGACGCAGGGTGTAACCGAGTGTCAGACCGAAGATCTGGCTGCGTGAAGCGCCCAGAGCCACGCGCACTCCAATCTCGCGGGTTCGCTGGGTCACAGTGTACGCCATGACGCTGAAAATGCCGATCCCGGCCAGAGCCAGTGCAATACCAGCAAAGAGCGTGAGTAGCACGGTCCGGAAACGCGGCTCTGATAGTGAGTCCGCGATATTGTCTTCCATAGTCCGGATTTTTGCCACGGGTTGGTTGGGATCAATCTGGTGTACCACGTGTTGCACCGAGGTTGCTAAGGCTTGCGGATTGCTCTCTGTACGCACGATCAATGACATCGCCTGCACGGGCAAAACCTTGTCTGCTTGGCGGTACGGAATATAGTATTCTGCTGGCGCGTCGCCGTTCAGCGCTTGTTTGACGTCGCCGACTACCCCGACAATTTCCATCCAGGGCACGCCATCATCCGGCACCCCACCAATCTGCATGTACTGTCCGATAGGCGATTGGTTAGGGAAAAAGGTGTGCGCTAATGTTCTGTTGATGATCACGACCATGGGATGATCTTCGCGATCTGTTTCCTGGAACAAACGTCCTTGTTGCAAAGGAATGTGGAGCGCTGCGAAATAATCAGGACTGACAGTGCGATAGTTCGCGAGTGCGTACTGATTGTTCTTGGGTGGCCTTCCCTTGATATTGAAGTAGATCGAGGAAGCAACTCCACTGACCGGTACGACGTTCGAAGCTCCCGCTACTCGTACGCCGGGCAAAGTCGCCGTTTGTTGAAGGACATGCTCGTAAAAATCAATCCTCTCGTTCGGGTTGCTGTGTGAGTTCGGAGAAACTGGTATATCCGCAATCAAAACGTGATCCGGAGTGAATCCGGGAGCTACCGACGTCAAACGCTCAAAGCTGTGCAGCAATAGACCCGCCCCAACCAACAGCAGGACAGCTACCGCGACTTGGGTCACAACCAGTCCGGTTCGCATCTTAGACGTCCCGCGCGTGGCGCCGCTTTTCGCCGCATCGGTTAACGTCTCCTGTACGCCCAGGTGAATGATGTATCTCAAGGGCGCTAACCCGAACAACACGCCGGCGCAGACAGAAACCCCGATGGTAAACCACAAAACCGACCAATCGATCGATACACGGTTACCAAATGGAAGGGTCGATCCCGCTAGTCGGACCAGAAACGGCACTGCTATCCAGGCTATTAATAAGCCTAGTGCCGCGCTAGCAAGCGATAACAGGACGCTTTCGGTTAAGAGTTGGCGAAAGACACGGAACCGGCTCGCACCGATGGCCCGACGAACTGCGAATTCTTGTTGGCGTCCGGCAGAGTTAGCTAACAGCAAGTTAGCGACATTGGTGCAAGCGATCAGCAACACTAATGCTACCGCGCCCATGAGGACCAACAGAGCCGGCCGGGCATTATCGACCATCTGATCTTGAATCGGGTTTACAAATGCGCCCGTACCGGTGTTGTAGATGGGGTACTGCTTTTCCAGGGCCTGAGCGATCCCGGTCAACTCACTGCGAGCTTGTTCCAGGGATACACCAGGCTTAAGACGGCCAATCGGAAAGATGCCGGGATGCCACGCGCGATCATCCGGGAGCGTCTTAGCCCAGGGTTCAATTGGCAACACTACATCAGGTACCTGGAGTAAGACCTGATAATCCTGAGGTAACACTCCAACGATAGTGTACGGCTTGTCATCTAAAATCAGCGACCGGCCAATGGCATCTTGGGCTCCGGCAAAACGTCGTTGCCAAAGGCTATAGCTGATGAGAACGACGTTTTGACCGCCCGCCTTATCTTCTTCCGGACTAAAGGCCCGGCCCTCGGTGACGTTGATTCCTAACGTACGGAACAGGTTGGCGGTCGCCATTTGCGCAGGTAACCTTTCCGGCTCGCCGCTGCCGCTCAGTGTGACCACGGCGTTACGTACCGCGGCAATCGATTCGTAGGATTGGGCCTGACCACGCCAATCGGCAAAGTTTTGGTAAGAGACACTGAGTCTGGGAAATTGTTTGGTTTGTTCCATCAGCAAGACCACACGATCCGAGTGCGGAAACGGCAGCGGCCGAAGAAGGACCCCGTTGACCACGCTGAAGATTGCGCTGGTAGCGCCGATACCCAGAGCCAAGGTAACAATTGTCACCGCGATAAAACCCGAGTCTTTTCTGAACCTGCGGAAAGCAAACCGAATGTCCTGGAGGAAAGTCTGCATAAAAGACGGATAAATCTCACGCAAAGACGCAAAGGCGCAAAGGGGAACCGCGAATGCACGCGAATGGGAAACACGAATGGACGCGAAGAAAGACGGAACCGCGAATGGACGCAGATTCGGAACCCTGGAGCGCTGCCTCGCTTGCGAGGCCGTCGGACGAAGGCGACCTAGCCGCGTAGCGGCGAAATATTTATAGCCCTGGGTCGACCGTTAAAAAAAATGGGTTTCACGCTGAAAGCGCGAAAGAATTGGTGTTCACGGGTTCGCGCGCGGCTGATCTGGCGCCCCCGATCATTGTCTTGTCGCTGCCCCTTCTTACGCGCTTTCAGCGCTGGACGGTTTTTGAACCGGATTCCCAGGGCGCGCGGACTTGCCCTAGGCTATAAATATTTCACCGCTACGCGGTTTACCGGCGCCCGAAGGGACGTCCCGGTAATCTCTTGCCACCTCTCACCAATCACTTCTCACCGTCCTCCGACTTCTTCTGACTTCCCTCCTCTTTCTTTGCCTTTCCCTCGTAGTTTTCCATCAACTTTTCCGAGGCGCGATGGGCGGCGGCGCGGAGTAGCATTTCTTGTTCATCGGGATCGGTGCGCAATTGCTCCGGCAAAATCGCGGGCAGATTTTTATCGTCGCTCCTGATGACGGCTTCGTGCGACCACAGAACCTTGTTGTCTGGTGTAATCAGTTCGGCGTAAAGCGTCATTAGCGGACGCACTTCGCGGGACACGAGTTCAGCCATACCGAAGCCGTATTTACGGACAGCGAGACGGAACCGGTTGTCGGTCGTGCTGTTGTCTTCGGGAGTAAATCCTTTGCCGCGGATTGCATCAGAAAATTCTTCGCGAACAAAGACCGCGAGCGGCGTCAAATTTCGGCGTTGGCTGGTTGCGTCATGAACATACCGTTTCACCTCGCCCCGGGTCACTGCTGAAGCTGCGAGCCCCATCGAAGCAGCCAGCTCTATCGATTGGGATAAACCGATAAACGTCATTTTCTCCGGGTACGGAATGGACTCTTCGACCTGAACCGGTCCCGGAGAAAGAGCACTGGCTGAAACGGACCCCGAGGTCAGGACCCAAACAGCAAAACCCAACGTTAGACGGGACCGCGAATGGACACGAACTAACGCGAATAAAGACTCGGACAAACACGCAAGGCAGGACGTACAACTCATGAACGGTCTCACACAAAGACACAAAGGCACAAAGTCAAGGACAGGACTTAATAGCCGCGAATGGGCGCAAAGAACGCAAAAAGCACGAATGAGGACGAATGAACGCGAAGACAGACCGGCCGCAAATTAGCGCTGAACCCGTCGCGCGGTAGTGTCGCAGATGAACCCTCCACTGTTCTGATTCGAGAGCTGCAATCGGCGCCAACGAGTGCAATCTTTCGGTATGGATTTGCGCATTGCGTTTAGCACTTTGGCGTTCACGGACCGGAACCTGGAGCAGGCTATCTCGCTTGGTAGCTCTTTAGGTTATGCCGGTGTCGAGCTGCGGGTCATCGATGGGAAACTATTTGATTCTTCATTGTCGACCGCGGACCGGGCACGAGTAAAGCAGACCACCACGGCCGCCCGTTTGCCGATTGTTGCAGTCGGTAGCTCAGTCATTCTCACCTCCGATAAACCTGGTCCCGAACTGCACCGAATGCTGGAGCTCACTAACGAGTGGGAGTCACCCTTTATTCGCGTCTACGGCGGTCATCTGTCTGAAGATGCCGAGACACGCCGGAATCAGATAGAATCAGCAGCCAAGGTATTAGAGGAGGCAATCCCTGTCGCCGAGCGCTTCGGCGTCGTTATGCTGATTGAGACGCACGACGGTTTCTCCGCTTCTTCAGTAGCGGAGGAACTGCTGGCAAAGGTACCGTCCAAATCGTTCGGTGCCATCTGGGATAGCCTTCATCCCCACCGAATGGGAGAAACTCCTTCCGAGGTCTACAAGAATATCGGTGCTCGGACCTACCATGTGCATATCAAGGATGGCCGCCGTTCAGCCGCCCACAAAGGCGGTTGGCAACTGGTTCCGTTGGGTGAAGGAGAAGTACCGGTTCAAGAGGTGCTAAACCAGCTGGTCGCCGGCGATTACAACGGATATCTGACCGTCGAATGGGAAAAATATTGGCATCCCGAAATTGAATCCGCGGAAGTTGCCCTCCCACACGAGCTGAAGGTCCTGCAGGGGTATGTGGAGAATGCGCAATAGCAAAGTCAGCCTGCGACCGATGGAGTGATGGAGTGATGGAGTGATGGAGTACTGGAGTACTGGAGTACTGGAGTACTGGAGTACTGGAGGGCTGGAGGGCTGGAGTACTGGAGTAC
>JAFAZK010000016.1 GCA_019239825.1 Verrucomicrobiota bacterium
GGAATTCATGCTCTTTGCTCCATTCTCCGTTAGTACGGTCTGGAATGAAATACGATTAGCGCAAAACAGGCTTGTGGGAGCAAAATATTTCTAAAACGACCAACGAAAAAATTGGGTAGCTCCGCCGGAGCGAAATCTTTATAGAACATCAACGAATAATTCAGCTAAGCTCCATAGGAGCGACATCTATCCGGGCCTCGCTGGTGTACGATGACACAAGGCCGGCCCGTAGCGCTATAAAACAGATGGTTCGTCGCCGAGCCTGATTAGGCCTCGAAGCAAAGCGCAAATCTACGCGAGATAGAAGCAAAGCTATGCCACTCCTATGGAGCTCTTCGCTATTTGGGTACCGATGCTATATATATCGCGCTCCTACGGCGCCGCCTCTCGCACCGCCGCGATGAAATCGCGCATTTTCGCATGGTCTTTTTTTCCAGGTCGAGATTCGACTCCAGTGGCTACATCGACCGCATACGGGCTCGTCGCCTCAATGGCAGCCTGCACGTTTTCAGCTCTTAAGCCTCCTGCCAAAATCAACGGCTTGTCGATGTTGAATCGGGCAAGTATTGCCCAAGGGAAGGTCTCGCCGGTTCCACCAAAATCGCCTTCTCGGTAACCATCAAAGAGCACCGCGAAACCGCGGAACCATTCCACGTCATAAGGCTGAGGCGTATCGAGCCGCACTTGAATAGCCGCAATTAGTGGCTTGCCCGTTGCTACCAATCCGGTTGCTAACGGGTACCAACTTTGTCCGTGCAATTGCAAAGCGTGAAACAGATCTCCGGCGAGCCAGTCCTCGACCTCAGCAAGTACAGGATTTACCCCGACGGCAACGCGAGCAATTTGCGGAGGTAACCCGGAGATCCAATCGCGAGCTGAGTCCAGTTGCAAGAATCGCTTACTGCCTGGAAAAAGATTAAACCCGAGAGCATCAGCTCCAGACTCGATTGCAGCCAGTGCGTCATCCCGATTGGTGACGCCACAGATCTTAACGAACGGACGCGATCGCATCGCTCCGCGTAAGAAGTCCGGCAGTGCAACTGCTTGCGATCTGTTAATAGCCTCGAGCATATTTTTGTTAGAGTCTCATGCTAAGACCCGACTCGCAACGCCGTGCTTTTTTTACCGCTGGTGGCTTTTCTATTTTACTGAACGAACGACCGGATTAAGATAGCGAGGTCAAATTTGTACATAAAGGGGTAGTAGAAAGATGGAAGAAAAAACAAAAAAGAAGCGTGTTCAGAAACGCGCGGTGCGTAAGAAAGCAAAAGCTGTAGAACCAGTTTCCGTTGCCGCCGTTCCTGAGGTTAAAGCTGAAAAGGTCAAAGCTGACACAAAGAAGCCGCGGAAAAGTAGTAAAGCGAAGTCAGCAGCCAACACGCCTAAGCTTATTGTCCATCTACCTACATATGAGCAAGTACAGCTGCGCGCATACTTCATCTCTGAACGGAGGCGTAAACTAGGGCTTCCCGGAGATGAAAGTCATGATTGGTTAACTGCCGAGCAAGAGCTAAGAGCAGAGTTAAGCGTGTAGGCGGGATTTGGGTTTGCCGCACGCTAGACCCACGGCTTGGCGCACTTTTTGACCTAACACTGCGTAACTACAGAGAATCATCTAAAACCTTCGCAAGAGGCTTTGGGCCGTTCGGGAGCCTCGCCCTACCAAAAATGGGAGCTCTTTGCTTCAACCCCGCGAAATCGCATCCAGAACACGTCCACGAGCGCTATCGTCTTTGATTTCGTAGAGCTTGCCGGTTGGAACGTCATTCAGCCAGGCAAGCGAAGTCGTCGTGATGATTCGTTGGCCTCCGGTCGGCAGGTTGGCGAACAACCTATTTCGGCGGCCTACATCCAGCTCACCAAATACGTCGTCGAGCAAAAGTAATGGACTCTGGCCAAACTCGGACTCGAGCAAACGGGCGTGACCAACTTTTAGAGCAATAGCGATCGTGCGTTGTTGACCTTCGGAAGCATAAATCGCCGCGGATTGGCGACTCAGCTGAAGCAAAAGGTCGTCGCGATGCGGACCTACTAAAGTTATTCGCAGCCGCGCCTCTTCTTCTGCACTAGCAGCTAATGCAGCTCCAAAGTCTGCGGTAGAGCCGGCATGATATTCCAGCCCGAATTCCTCATCGCGTTCTCCGATCAGTTTGAACGCTTCTATGGCCTTTGGTTCCAGGCGTTCTACCAGGGAACCACGTAGTTCAGTGAGCTGCTTCCCGAAGTCTATCAGCGGCTTGGTGTAGGCCGCCACTTCTCGCGGTCGGGGAGGCATCATCTTCAGATAGGCATTACGTGAGCGCAACGCCTTGTCGTATGACCGCAAAATGCTTCGATAGTCTCGAAAGAATTGGCTGCCCAGAAAATCGAGAAACCTTCTTCGTTCCTCCCCGGTTCCACGGACCAGATCGATGTCCGTGTTAGCAAAGAAAACCAGCCGGGCGACCTGAAGATAATCGTGAGCATCTTTTTGCTCGACGGAATCAAGGGCTAGCTTTCGCCGCTTAGGACTGTAGTAAAATTGCATGTGGCGATCGTCCACCATCCCATCGACAACTAATCCTTTGGCTCCGGTACGGATAACTGGCGCCAAAGAATTCGTTCTAGGAGACTGGAGTCGAGTAAGGACAACGACTGCCTCCAAAAGAGAGGTTTTGCCTAGTGCATTCGCGCCAACAATGCAGGTAATCTCAGGATCGAACTCCAACTCGAATCGCGTGAAACAGCGAAAGTCCCTTATGGAAAGATTACGAAGCATCTAGAAGAATGGGCCGCGAATGGACGCGAACTCATAAACCGCGAATAGACACGAATAATAAAGCAACCGCAGATGAACGCAGATTTACGCAGATAGAATTTTAAGAAACGGCGCCGGTGACCTTGTTGCGCCAGATCTTTATAGATCTGCGTTGATGTACGGCTGGGGTCCTTCTTTTTTCGTGTCCATTCGCGGTTTATTTGTTCGCATCCATTCCCGGGGACCACTGGTCGTGTAAGTTCGCGGCTCAAAAGATTTCTTCGAAGACGCCGCCACCTAGGAGTATTTCGCCGTCGTAAAGAGCACAGATCTGGCCAGGGGTCAGCGCTCGCTGAGGTTCGGCAAACTCCAGGATGGCGGAGTCTTCCCCGATCGCTTCGAAGCGAACAGAAGCAGCTCGAGCGCGATACCGTGGCTTGACCTGAATAGTAGAAAATGACGACACCTTTTCGTTCGTGAAGGAGAGGGCGCCGATCCGGCATCGGGAAGCGTAAAGACCGCGAGAATCAGGCCGATCAAATGCAACGATCAATTCATTTGTGGCCAATCGCTTTTCTACTACGACATAAGCTTCCGACAAGGTATTAGAAGGCACACCGACGCCCCTTCGCTGACCGAGCGTGTAGAGGTGAAGCCCTCGATGCGAGCCTAACAGGGCTCCGCTCAGATTCTTAATCGGACCCGGTTTATCCGGAACGAAAGCTCGCAAAAAATCGGTCATGCGTACATTGCCGATGAAACAGATGCCTTGAGAATCTTTCTTGGTTGCGGTGACCAAACTATTTTCGGACGCAAGCCGGCGAACCTCAGACTTCTGCAGGTCTCCTACCGGGAACCGGGCGGCAGCAATTTGTTCCTGCCGCAAAAGCGCAAGAAAATATGACTGATCTTTACTCTTATCGACTCCCTCGAGAATATCCCAACTACCGTCGCCTCGTTGCCGCCGCCGAGCGTAGTGCCCAGTGGCAACTGCATTAAAGCCTTGTTCGCGAGCGTACTCCAAGAAAACGCCAAATTTGATTTCGCGGTTGCACATCACGTCCGGGTTCGGTGTGATACCAGCTTCATATCCTTGAAGCAGATATTGCACGACTTTCGAACGGTAAGCATCCATTAGGTTGACGATTCGAAAAGGGATCGCCAACGACTCGGCAACGCCACGAGCATCTTCGATATCTTGCTGCCAGGGACAATCGCCAAATACGCCTTCCTCGTTGATCCAATTCTTCATATAAGCGCCTTGTACAAAGGCGCCGCGCTGTTGGAGCAGGAGTGCGGCAACACTGCTGTCCACGCCGCCGGACATACCAACCAGCGTGCGATCTGAAGAATCAGTTTTCACGAGCCTTTACCGATCGCAAATCTTAGGAGATTTGCAATTGGGGCGAGGGGTACGACTCTAGGCTGCCGGGGCGAGGCCCCCAAACGGCCCATCACACCCACGAACGTGCCGACTTGGGTTCCCAATGTCTCTGGTTCCGCTAAGAGACTATCGACACGGCAGACCCGCGGCTCGGCAAGCGTACAGGCCAAGCGCAGGATTCTGAGTCACGAACGCCAATAGCTTCGTTGAAAATCCCAGGGTTGTGCGGGAGCCTCGCCCTACCAAGGATGAGAAGGAAGCTCATCTACCGTAGCTCCGTTCGGCCGATGAATGCTCTCGAAATGGTAAGATCGTCTGCGCTCTCGAGACTGAGACCAGCAGGAAGACCTTGGGCAAGGCGGGTAATCCGGAGCGGCATCCCGACCAGCAGTTGAGAAAGGTAACTTGCAGTGGCCTCCCCTTCGACATCGGCACCCAGCGCCAGGATCAGTTCCCGCGGAGCCACCTGTTTGATCCTTTGAATTAGTGAATCGAAACGCAGCTCTTCCGGCCCTACGTGATTGAGTGGCGACAGTTTCCCCCCCAGCGCGTGGTAGACACCCTGGAATGCACCCATTCGTTCGAGAGGCAGGATGTCGGTTGGCTGCTCAACGACGCACAAAACTGACCGGTCTCGCGCGGGGTCACTGCAGATCGTGCATAGCTCTCCCTCCGCAAAAAAGCCGCAGTCGCGACAGCTGAGAATCGCTTTCGCACACCTGGTTATAGCATCACTAATCTCTCCGGGCCGAGAATTAGGTGCTTGAACCATCCAGAGCGCGATCCTCTCGGCACTTCGCGGACCGATCCCCGGCATCCGATGCAGCTGTCGGATCAACTCTTGCAACGGCGGTGGATATTCTACTTTCCGCACAGGGATTTTTCTAACCGCGAATACACACGAATTGACGCGAAAAAGGTAGCAATTCGGCCGCAAATGAACGCAGATCTAAATAGATAAGGCGCAATAAGGTCACCGGCAGAACTTCTCAAAATTTCATCTGCGTATATCTGCGTTCATCCGCGGTTCTTTTTTTATTCGCGTGCACTCGCGATTGTTTTGTCAGTTAGTGCGACCTCGGCGTTTCAGCGGTAATAGTCGGTTCAGCATTCACTTTGCGATAAAAGTCCACGACTTTCTCGCTGAGGAATTTGTCTGGATCCTCGACGGCGCTTTCTGGAAACACCAAAGCGAGATTGGCGTCGCGGTCTTTCAACAGCTTTAGCCCATAAGGATAGTCTTTGAATAAAACTGTACAGTATTCCGACACCGGCTGTCCGGCCTCACGGGCGCGGGCCACGATCTTGGGAATAGCCCCTTCTTCGATTGAAAATTCGACTCCGTACTTCTGAGAGAAGACCACGGCGAACTGACGCACTTGTTCGGCCTCGTTGAGATCGGCTTGGGCGCGCGCCTCGGTTAAGAGTCTCTCCAGGGTCGCGTTAGGATCCTTGATTACACTTGCGTCGATGGTCAGCGTCCGGACTCCCGACCCTGGCAATGCGAACTTAAATTCTCGCAGCGCGCGATCGCAAACCGTCACCAATCCTCGAGCGCCCGTCTTCTCCAACGCTGCGCGTTCCGAAATCTCCCGCAGAGCGTCTTCGGTAAATTTTACTTCGATACCGAAGGCTGCGAAGGCTCGAACATATTGGCGAATAATGCTCCCCTCGGACGTTTTAAGGATGAGGAAGAAATCGTCCGCCGCCAGCTCGTTACAGACGACTCGAATGGGTAAACGGCCGATAAACTCGGGTTCAAGGCCATAGTCGATGAAATCTCTGGTGCTGGCCAGCCGCAACAGCTCGCTCGTGTTCTGTGGGTCAGCGGAAGCGCCGAACCCAATGCTGGATTCGGTAAGACGGCGGTCAACCTGGTCGCGTAAACGATCGAAAGCTCCGCTACAGATAAACAAGATGTGCCGGGTATTAATCATCTCCTTCTTCATCTTGCCCTTCCGCTGGAACTCCATGGCAGACTGCAGCTGCGACTGGATATCCATCGGATTCCGGAGCGGAACTTCGGTTTCTTCCATCAGTTTTAGGAGCGTGGTCTGCACCCCTCGGCCGCTGACGTCACGGCCAACGGTGTTCCCGCTGCTCGCAATCTTGTCGACCTCGTCAACGTAAATGATCCCGTATTCGGCTAACGTTTGCTCGCCGCCGGCCCGGTTGACTAAATCACGAACCAGATCTTCAACATCGCCGCCGACGTAGCCCGTCTCACTGAACTTAGTGGCATCGGCTTTCACAAACGGGACACCAATCAAATCCGCAATGTGCTTAACCAAATAGGTCTTACCGACTCCGGTAGGCCCCAGGATCAGAATATTTCCTTTGGAATATTCCAGGTCAGCCGCAGCCTTGGGATCTTCCTTTTCAAGCCGGCGGACCAAATTCACATGATTGTAATGGTCGCAAACCGCGATAGCTAAAGTCTTTTTAGCTTCATCCTGCTGGATTACGTAGCGGTCTAGATGCGCCTTGATCTGCTTTGGTGTTAAATGGAATTCGAACGGATCAAAGGTCTCTTTGCGCGATGGAGGTTCTTCTTCGGTCACCTCAGGTTGCGGAAACGCAGCAACAGAAACCTTGTCGCCAAAGTTCGCTTTCATGAACTCTTGGATCTTCTTTTGCAATTCCTCTGGCGACGGAAACGGAGTTTCAGCCATCGATAACCCTAAACGCCGGGACAGGACGGTGCAAATGGGGCTGTGAGAGGTGAGACGTAAGCGGTGGAAGGTGATTGGCGGAAGCGTCTGCACCGAATGGCGCAAAGATAACCAAATGGCGCCATTTGGCCGAATCGCCTGGAGGGGAGCCGCTTTAGACCGTTGCCCGGAACCTGAGGCGATCGTGCAAATAGATATTCTACACCCGATCCGTTCATTTAGCGGGCGGCTCCCGCTAGCGTCTCACGGCGTTGTTTTATCTGGTCGTGTAGAGCCGGGAGGAAACAGTGGATCGCATTGGGTTACGAGGGCATCAGGGGCCGTTCGCGGGAGCCGCCCTGCAAAGTACACGCCCAGGCAGCAAACGCGGGGTTTCAGGAATGTGCGAGCAAAGAAGGTTCGGGCAAAAGCGGCTCCCCTCCAGACCGACGGCCCACCTGGCTCCGAGCTTTATAAGGCAGCGCTCCACGGTGCCGACCGAACTGGCTTTCTATGCGAACGCGGTACATGTTCTCGTCAGCTCAATATTGTCTTATGAAAGGCGGGAAAGCATTCCTGTGCAGCGCCACTTTCGTGGCTCTTTACGTCTTTGCGCCGGAACTCACAAGCGCTACCGGCACTGAAGTATTCCAAGTGAACGTGGCGGGGCTGAAGGCCAATGACGTTGTTCCAGCCCGCTTCGTATACAATCATTCAGGTTGTTCGGGCGAAAATATATCGCCTGAAATCAGTTGGAACGGGGTACCGGCTTCAGCCAAAAGCCTCGCTATCGTGGTCTGGGACCAAGATGCGCCGGTGAGCGGCGGATTCTATCATTGGGTAATCGTAAACCTGCCGGTTGAAACGAAAAAGTTGCCGGAAGGTGCGGGGAATATCGCGAATCACAAAGCCCCAAACGGTTCAATTCAATTGTACAACGATTGGGGTGAGGCCGGCTACGGTGGCCCTTGTCCTCCAGGCAGTAGCCGGCACCGCTATCATTTTATCGTTTACGCCCTAAACGCTCAGCAGCTTCCCATCACTGGGAAATCCAAGATTTCTGAGGCCACTGCGGCGATTAAGAAGAGTACCGTGGCAAGCGGTGAAGAGGTGCTTGTTTACGGGAAGTAGGGTGGCGCTGGTCAGCAAAAGGGATCAGTACGGCAACAGTAATTAGTGAGTCAGTAAGCGGTAAGCGGACTGAACCATCGACCTTCAGACGCACCGTAAGAGCTATCCTCCTGATCAGGGTTACCCTGATCAGACAGATAAGATTCGTCAGTACTGATTACTGACACACCGATTACTGACTACCGGTCAGGCCCTTCACCTCGTCCCACAGCTTATCCATCTCGTTTAGCGTGAGAGCAGAGAAATTGAGGCCCCGAGATTCGGCCAAGGCCTCCATTTTACGAAACCGTTCAGAGAACTTGCGCGTGGCAGCCTGAAGTAGTCCTTCCGCATCGAGTTTGCTCTTGCGAGCGAAATTGACAACCGAGAACAAAAGGTCGCCAAGTTCTTCTGCCAGCTTTTCGCCGGTGTCTGCGTGCTGCAGTTCCTTAATTTCCTCGTTTACCTTCTGAAGGGAGCCTTCGGCATCTGCCCAATCAAATCCGACTCTGGCAGCTTTCGATTGTGTTTTTTGGGCTTTGGCGAGTGCCGGTAAGCCGCGAGGAACACCATCCAGGGCCGATGCCCGGTCCGTTTTCTCCCACCGCTTGATCGCGTCCCACTGCTTTAGGACGGCATCGCTAGTGGCTAACTTTGTATCGCCGAACACGTGGGGATGCCGCCTGATCAGCTTTTCTGCGATAACGTCCGCGACTGCATCAAAATCGAAACGGCCTTGTTCGCTGGCCATTTGAGCGTGCAAAACCACCTGTAATAAGAGGTCACCCAACTCTTCCTGCATCCCCTGATCGTCCTTCTCATCGATGGCATCGATCAGTTCATAACATTCTTCGATTACGTGCGGCTTAAGCGATTCATGCGTCTGTTCCCGGTCCCACGGGCAACCATCGGGAGAACGCAACTGCTCTACGATTTGCTTTAAGCGGTCGATTGGCGAAACCATCTAAAAAGTCCCTGTTCGTCTCCTGTCCCATAAGTAGCATGGTTTTCGCCGTCGGTCAGTTGGCTGTTTTTCAAGGCGCGAGCGACGAGCAGATCTGAATCGATACGTAAGGAGCGAGCAACGCGGAAAAACAACCGACTGGCCACGGCCCGGAGGGTTGTGATGAAAACCCAGGATCAATTCCTATCCTTCTCCAGTAGCCGAGCTCTAGCCCGCTCCAGAGTATCTCTTTCTTTAACCGACAAACTGGCCAGACCATATTTCGCGATTTTATCGAGCAATCGATCGATCTCGTTGCTGTCGGCGGGCCTGAAATCGGTGGTGGGCGCCGAACGCGTGCTCGGTTTAGAGACAACTCGAAAACGGGGACGTCGCAAGGCGCGAAGCGGATTAGGAATGCTTGGGAATTCGAAACCGGATTGCAGAAATCGGATGTACCCGAACGAAGCCAAGCAAACCAGGGTAAGCGTAAAGAAATTCACCCAGTCTCCCTGGCTTATATGCATTATGGCACCTATGGCATAGGAGATTACGCCGAGCCATCTTAGTGACAGGAAACCGAGCCATTGAAGGCCAGGATACAAGGTACAGAAGGCGATAAAGAAGCCGACGGTTACAAAGTAGTCGCCGTAAAGCGGATAGGATTCACGAAGGAGAAGCGCCCAAAGCGAATAGGCGATGATCGGCGTCAGGACAAATAGACCGTAGAGCGTTAGAAACCTTGCCCGCCCAATATACTTCTCCACTTCGACAGCGGCGATATATAAGAAGAACAAGCTGAACAGGGTAAAAAACGACGGAAGGTTGACGAAACTGTGCGTTACGATTTGCCATAGGTGACCCTGCAGGATTGACCGGGGAAGCGAAAAGGCGAACAGTCCCAGGAGGTCGACCGTCTGGTGGAGAAGCGCGCTCAGTAATATCCCCACCCCATAGGCCACGGTGAGCAGCGTGGCGCAGTAGATCGGATAGCCACGAATATACGAGACTGGTCGATCCTCATTAAAGCTGGAGAGTAGTGCCATAAGACAAAAACCTCGGGCGGACCCACCTCAGCTTACGGGAATTTCGACAACACGGCAAGTGATCGCACGTGAACGCCGGGATCCCCACAAACGCCGGGAAAGCCTGGTGTGTTTGCTTAGACGGCAGCAGCAAAATAAAACTTCACACCCATTAGGCTCAAATTTGTCAGATAGGTCCTATACCGATCTAGTCGCTGGCCGCTTCCGTTTCTCAATCGTTACTGGTCTTGTCGGTCCGGCGGCTGCCGGAGCGACGTCGGTGTTGAGTTTGCTTCTCTGGCCCAGGGACGCTAGTCTGCGAGGATTGACATGCCTCAGACGTTAGATGTACCGGCAAAACAAAATGGATCGATCGTCCATAAAGCGAGGAGCTTAGCAGCTCACACACTTAGAAGGTTGTCCGGGACTAGGCGGCCTAAGTCCGAGCCGCGCAACTTACTTCCGCTTCTCATCCAGGTATTGGCCGGTTTTTCCAAAGTCGACGGCCGGATCCTCGAAGAAGAGATCGATTCCAGTTTGGGATTTCTGCGGTACGACTACCCCGAGGCGGTTTATTCAGAGTTACGGACGCTTTTTCAGAGAGCGCTGCGGGAGCCTCAAGACCTTTCCTCGATGGCCAAACGATTGGCTGAAGAGCTCAGCCAAGACCGGAAGATCATGCTGGGCGTACAGCTTTATGATCTCATCGCTAAGGCCGGGATGCAGCAGGAGCAGGTGATCGCCTACTACTCCTTCATGTCGCAACTGGGCATGGCGGCTCAAGCGATCGACATCGTCTATCAGCTCAATTCCGCAGATTCGGCGGATCCGTCGGTTTACCAAAAAGGAACTTCCCCCCTTGAGTCCTTGGTCTTCGGCGAAGATGAAACCGTGGACGTGCCATTGAAGGAACTCAAGAACGGCGAACGGCTGATGGCCTACCGGTATCATGACCTGATCCTCTTCAAGAACTTGAGCCCCAAATCCGTCGTCGTGCGGGGTCGATCGCTTTCACCGGGCGAATTCTGCCGGATCTATCCGGGGCAAAGGATCATCATCGGTGAGCAGGTTATCACTCATCAGGACCTGCTCTTCTATTTTAACGCTAAGAAAAATGTCTCGCTTCCGCGGATCTTTGTCACCGTAAACCAGAACGATGAAATTGTTCTGGAGAAGGCCAGGACGCGAGATAGCTGTCTGGAAGTTCAGTTCGGTCTAAAAGTTCAAGTTTTCGCCCTGAAGAAAGTCGAGGCAACACTCAACGGCACCTCACTCGAGGCTGGCACGACGGTGGCGGGGGCATTGGAAGATCGGATCGTTTTCGAAAACTCCAGTGAGTTACTGTTGTCCGATCTGCGCCGGCGAGCGAGGGCCATGGGAGGCCGGTTCCAGCTAAAAGCTTCCAAGTCGGTCTACCTAGTTTCTAACAACGCCTCTCTGCTTGAATCCGACGATATCCTGTTGAGTCCAGGAACCGTGGGCGAAGTCCTGCTGAAGATTTCGTGCGATTACGATCAATTGATCGGCACTTTGGAGGTTCTGCAGGCAGACCGCCCCGTGATGGTCGGGGAGACTATTGTGCGAGGCTCGGCGCAGCTGACCGATGGCGACATCATTCGGATCGATGCGGGCCAAGTCCTGCGGTGCAACTTCTCAGAGCGTATCATCGAGGAAGAACGCAACATCATCCGGCGCCTGGATGTGCAAGACGTTTCCCTTCGCTTTCGGACTGGAGACGTTGCTCTCGACGGCATCTCCTTCTCTGCTAATCGGGGCGAGATGGTGTGTGTGATGGGCGCCAGCGGATGCGGTAAAAGCACGTTACTAAAAACCATCTGCGGGCAGCTCGCGCCCACTAACGGATCGGTACTGCTAAACGGCCTGTCCCTTTACAACCAAGTCGAGGCCTTGCGCGAGTATGTCGCCTATATTCCTCAAGACGATGCTTTCGACGAGCATCTCACGATCTTAGAGAATCTCGATTACGCGGCAGCGATTCGATCACCCCATCTCACAGCCAAAGACCGCCTCCGCCGGGTTGACGGGAAGCTGATCGAACTAGGCTTGTCGGAACGGCGCGATAGCCTGGTCGGCAGCTCAGTGAAGAAGTATCTGAGCGGTGGTGAAAGGAAGCGGCTGAACATCGGCCTCGACATGATCAGCTCGGCGGACGTCTTTCTCTTCGACGAACCGACCTCCGGGCTGTCATCGAAAGACTCGGAGCACGTAATCGAAATTATCCGGGGCCTTTCCCACAACAAGATCGTGCTGGTCACGATCCATACACCGACATCGAAAATCTTTCAGATGTTCAGCAAGGCGGTGTTGCTGGACAAAGGCGGCCGTCTGGTTTTCTTCGGCACGCCGCAAGAGATGCTCCAGTACTTCGCGCAGGTTGAACACCAACAACACTTCGGGACCGAGCTCGGGGGATGTCCAGCCTGCGGCACTACACGTCCGGAGTTCATCTTTGACGTGCTGGAAACCCCTCTCCGAGACCTCAGCGGTGATGTAATCTACGAAGAGAACGCCAGAGGCCAGCTGATCGCTTCCCGCCGCTATTCTCCTGATTACTGGCGGGATAAGTACGAATCGTTCCGCTTAATCCAGGAGATGCGACAGGTCTCGGTTGTCCAACCGGGTGCAACCGCTCCGCCCATTCCATCGGCTAAGCATCAACCGGTGCGGTGGCGAGACGAATGGGTCAAATTCCGGACCGTTTTTAAGCGTGCCTTTATTAGCAAGTTAAGGAACCGCACGAATCTTTGGACCACCATCTTCGAGGCCCCGCTGTTAAGCGCTTTAATCGGGTTCGTGTTGAGGTACGCCGAAAATCAACGCTACGACTTTGAGCATGCTTTCCACATTCCGACCTACCTCTTCTTGTCGCTAGTGGTAGCCATGTTTTTGGGGCTGACCAACAGCGCTGACGATATTATTCGCGACCGGACCATTCTCCAACGAGAGCGGAATCTTAACATCCACTTACCTTACTACGTCGTTTCCAAGTTTATTACGCTGTCTCTATTCGCGATCATCCAATCGGCGCTGTTTATCGCTATTGGAAACACGGTTCTCGAAATCCGCGGCATGTTCTGGCCCTATCTCTGGTTTATCGGAACGACCGCGGTCAGCGGAGTAGCAGGTGGACTTTTAATTTCAGCCTTGGTTGACGATGCAAAAACCGCGGCAAACATCGTGCCCCTGGTTTTGATCCCGCAGATTATTTTGGGAGGAGCATTGATCAAGTACGAGGAGATGAACCGGAATCTTGATTTCATCTATGCGTTGACGCGTGACCGGATGGCGCAAAACGCCACGACTGGCGAGAAAGTGAAAGGCCAAAATGTCGAGGTGCCGCTGATTTGCGAGCTGATTCCGATGCGCTGGTCGTATGAAGCCTTAGTGGACGCTCAAGCGAAACTGAATCCGTTCACTCGCCGTCAAGATTTGCTCAGTGCCGAGATCGATGCACTGGCCCACGCACCAAAACTGACCAGCGCCCAAGGAGATCGCCTCGAAGACCTGAAAGAAAGCTTGGCGATCCTTTCAGGGCTCGGTGGGAAAAACACCGCCGAGGTGGATCGGCGGCTCCAGCTGATTGATCAGGTCATCGCCGGCAAGGAGCTCGACGAAAATAAGTTCAATCGGCAGGGAAATGTCGTCACGGCGGAGCAACTGTTCCAAAACAAGAAGATCTCAGACATGTTGGTGGACGCCGAGATGAAAGAGCGAGACTACACGTCGAAACAGCGCAACGTGTTCTTCGGTCCAGAAAAGTTAATTTTCAACCAACCCATCAGTATCTTCGTTTTTGACTCGATCGTTATTAACGGGTTCACCGTTATCTTTTTATTATTGGTACTGTGGCGACTGCACCGCCAGTTCCGGATCGGCTAGAGATTGTCGGTTATAGGTTCTAAGTTTTAGGTTGTGTCGGTGGGCGAGGCTCCCGATTAGCCAGGAACCTGGAGGGGAGCCGCTTTGGGCCTTCACGCGCGACCTCGTCGAATTCTTCCCGGCGCGAGTCCAACCAAAGAATGTGAAAGCAGGCGGCTCCCGCAAATTACCCAGCGTGATGTTTCTACCCAGCGTTCCTCGCCTCGATCATTGATTCTAATACCGCCGATAGACCTGCCCCGCCATGGGCCGTTCGCGGGAGCCGCCTGCTTTTCAACACGTTGTGCCGGCACGAGCGGAGCAGCTAATATCGCGATAACCTATTAAACGCTTTCAAGCGGCCCCCTCCAGGTTCCGCGCCAATCTGAGCCTGGCCCCAAACTGCTCCTCAACGCACGAAGAGCAGCGCCTGCAAGAAAAAGCCGACTCCAATCAATCCTGCCACTAAGCTGACCAACCAGAAAGATTTCCGCTTGATTAAAACAGAGATCGCTCCTACCGCGATGGCAATTTGGAACAGGGTGACACTTACCGCCAGAGCTTCATGAGTTCGCAAAAGGAGTTTTGATCTTTTTTCTAAACGCTCAGCATCCTTACGGACGTCTTCCCTCTCCTTTTCGTATTGCGCGACTTTGCTCTTGTCGACATCAGCCACTGGCTTATCCAGGGCGGCTAAGATATCTAGCTTCCCGGCCAATTGCGCTTCCTTGATGCTCTTCGATTGATAGTAGCTCCATTGGTCAGACGACTCGATTTGCGCAATCACCGCCTCGTTCGCATTGTGCCCAGCCAGTAAAGACGCCACCGCAGCGAATGCCGCTAAAAGAGCTGAACTTAGCGCTACCCCCAGGATCCAAGGTTCGGTGCTGTGCTCAGCATGCTCATGGATGTGCTCGTGAAGGTGTTCGGTTGGAACCTCAGGTTCTTCCATAACAGTTTAGAGTTCGCGGTTCACTGTTGCCGATCCGAGGATGTCAGTGGGACACGCTTTAAAACAAGCCGCCAACTGGGAACTGTGAACGGCGAATTTCTAACCGCTGGCGACTGGAAGGTCGATCACAAATGCGCGCCATCCGCGCCTTCGGAGCGGAGCATCGCCGGATGCAAAGCGATGCCCCGCTCCCCCTAGTCGTGGCCCAACGTTGACAGCCTGCTCAATGGCCTCCAGCTCCAGCCGGGGCCGGGCCTTTTGCCTTCTTGAACAGGAGAATAATCGGTACCAGCAACAGACAGATCGGTACCAGCATTCGAAACTGCTCCACGTAAGCCCATAAACCCGCTTGTTGTTGGAGAGTCTGATAAATCACGCCGTAAGCTTGCGATTGGCCTGCCTGACCGGACTGAATGGAAAGTGCGTGTTGTAAACTCGAGAGTTGATTGCGGAACGGAGCGTCCAGATTTGTCATGTGTCCCGCCATTAGCGCCTGATGCGCTTGGGTGCTGCGCGTTACCAGCGCTGTCACCAGCGAGATACCAACAGAACCTCCCAGATTTCTTACCAAGCTAGTTAAACCGGCCGCATCACCCATATTTTCCCGCTTGATCGTGGCCACCGAAAACGTGGTCATTGGAACGAAAATCGAAGTGACGGCAAATCCGCTGATAATGATCGGTACCAGCACCGTCCCAGGAGCCATATCGAGGTTGACTCCACCAAGCAGATACATCGTCACACCAAGGACCACCGCTCCTTGCGCCATCCAGAGCCGACCGTCCACCTTCGTCAGGATACGCCCGGCAACCATGCTACCGACGATCGCTCCAATCCCTCTGGGACTCATCACTAAGCCCGCCTGTAGCGATGGATACCCTAACAACAGTTGCAAGAACTGCGGGAGCACTGCTGTCGTGCCGTATAGGACAGCGCCTACGCTGAAATTCAACAGCACGCCTATCGTCAGGTTGCGGTCTTTAAGAATCTGCAAATTAACAATCGGGTGATCGCGAGTGAGTTCCCAGGCTAGGAACACTACGAATCCCACAACCGCCAAGAAAGCTAACCAACGGATGAAGTTCGACGAAAACCAGTCTTCGTCCTGTCCTTTATCAAGCAAGATTTGGAGACATCCAATCCAGAGAGCTAACAAACCGAAACCGGTGAAATCGATTTTGCCAGCCTTCGCATTCTTCAGGTAGGGCGGATCTTCCAGAAATCGTAGGCACATGAAAATGGCAGCGATGCCGATAGGAAGGTTGATGTAGAAAACCCAGCGCCAGGAGTAACTGTCGGTAATCCAACCGCCAAGAGTCGGCCCAAGGATCGGCGCGACAACTACACCCATCGCATACACCGACATCGCCTGTCCGCGTTTCTCCGGTGGGAAAGTCTCCAGCAAAATTGCCTGTGCTACCGGCTGCAATGCTCCGCCGCCGGCGCCTTGCAAGATCCGGGCAAAGATCAAGAAACCAAGGCTGTTAGCGACTCCACAGAGAGCTGACGCAATTGTGAAGATCGTGATACAGGTGATCAAAAACCGCCGCCGACCAAAGAATCGTCCTAGCCAACCGGTCGCCGGTAAGATTACCGCGTTCGAGACTAAGTAACTGGTGAGAACCCAGGTAGCTTCATCCGTGCTGGCAGAAAGGCTCCCGGCGATGTGCGTCAACGAAACGTTCGCCACGGAGGTATCAAGAACCTCCATAAACGTGGCGGACATCACGGCTGCCGCGATGAGCCAAGGATTGGCAGCCGGCTTCCAGGGTTGGGCCGCTGCAGTTGGCGTTCCGTTCGCCATAGATGACTTACGCTGGTTTCTTAACTTTGGGCGGCCTCGTACCCCACCAGAGAATTCCGAGGATAGCAGCTGCTACCAGAGCCGATACGGTCGCTAACTGCAGAGGTGAGTAGTGAAAGTCCTGGACTTTGACGGTCGGCACAACTGACTCGCCAGGACCCAGCGGCAAACCCACATCGGGAATCTGATCAAATAGAATCTTAACCGGAATTCGCTGCACCACCTTAACGTAGTTGCCAGTCGCGTTCTCCGGCGGCAAAAGACTAAACGCGGCTCCACTACCCATCTGGATGCTGTCCACGTGACCTTCAAATTTTCGTCCGCCAAGAGCGTCTACCTCGATCTCAACCGGTTGTCCGGGGCGCATCAGGCTAAGCTGATTTTCTTTGAAGTTCGCGGTTACGTAGATTTCAGACGGGACTAAAGCCAGCAGCGACTGGCCGACCTGGACATAGTCTCCTGGCTCGACCGATTTGTGAGTGATACGACCCGTTTCCGAAGCATAGACTCTCGTATACGAATCATTCAACTTAGCTGACTCCACGCCGGCACCATTTTGCTTCTCTTGCGCAAGAACATATTCAACCAGCGCCTGAAAAGTGCGTACCTGCGCCTCTCCCTCGGCCAATTGTGCTTCTCCCGCTGCGACTTTCTTTTTCGCTGACTCGAGATTGGCTTGCGCTGACCGGTTAGCAACTTGCGAGTGAATTAAATCCTGGATGGATACGACGTGGGTTTTATAGAGATCCTGCTCTCGCTGCAGATCGTCAGAGGTTTGATCGGCTTGCGCCTGCGAGGCTTGTTCATCCGCGCTGTCCTGATCAAGGGTGGCATGGAGACTCCGTACATTAGCGATCTGCTGGTCCACGGCAGCTTGAGCAGATGCTGCTTCGGCTTTGACGCTTTCCAGCGAGGCCTGCTTTTGATCCAGTTGTGCATCATAGTCCCGAGGATCAATCTGGACCAACAGGTCTCCCTTCTTTACCAGTTGGTTGTCCTTCACAAGAACTGAGTCAACCTTTCCGGCGATTTTAGGGGCCACTTCAATTGTGTGAGCAGCGATAAACGCGTCGTCAGTTGATTCGTGGCTGGCCGATTGCGCATAGAGATAGAGGCCGGCTGCCGCCACGATGAAAACCAGGCTGATCCCGATAATCGTTCGGTTAAACCGCTTTCCGAGGCGGTCGCGTAGCGTTACTCTCCGCGCGCCATCCTGCAGGCCTTTCGGGATCTCCTGCGTAGTCTGTCGATAGTTCTTTTCCAATGTTTGAGGCATGGCTAAAAAAGTCCTGGCTCCGTCTTAGGCCTTAATCCCTTGATACAAAATCTCGGTAATTCCCTTCAGATGTGCGGCAACGGATTCCTCATCATCTGCAAACGCGGTGTGTCGCAGCATTGCGCTACGTACGGCATCAGGAATGAAATCCGCGGCAGCCGAAAAATCTAACCCGGTTCGCACCAAGCCCGCCTTTTGCGCTTGCTCCAAGCGCCCAACCAACAGCGCCTTCCGTCTTATCATAAACTCCTGAAGCGTGCGGCGAGTCGGCTCCGACAAAATGGGAGCCTCGCTTGTAAAGGCCCTTACGAGCGCCTCCTTTCCTCTTAGATGCGTATAAAGCTCCTGGACGTATCGTTCTAAGGAACCAAACAGATCTTCACGCCAGTTTTCTTCTGGCTGCACCAGATCATCCAGCGAAGCACAGCTTTGTTTAAGCGTTGCATGCAGCAGCTCTTCCCTAGTGTGGAAATGGCGAAAGATAGTGACTTCATTAACACCGGCTTCACGAGCAATTTCGCGCGTGGTAGCACCCTGGAACCCGTCTCTAGAAAACACCTGCTGGGCTGCGGCCATAATGCGTTGCCGGGTTAGATCAACCGATCCGTTCTGGACGCGGTTCCGTTCAGAGGTAACGTTCTCGCCCATGCAAGTATGTACTTGCATCTATAGTTGAGTGCAAGCACTTACTTGCATCGAGGTTTCTCCCTTCCAGCAGGCTTTTGCGACGAGAAATTCTCGTTCGCCCGCCTCGCCCACAGGAAAAACCAAATCTTCTTCCTGTTCCTCCCTGTCAAAAAGTACGGGTTTTGTTCGCGTGGCACTGTGATCCTCATAACTGAGTGAAAAAGCGATGGTTGACTCGCGGTTGGATCCTCTAGCGACTCCTGCGCTAGACTCCCCGAGTAATGTAAGCACTTACTTGCTTTCTCTGCGAATTGCAAGCGTTTACTTGCAAAAAGTAGGGAGGACAGAGCTAACTAGCGATGGATGCCTTGAATGAAAATCGCGACAACATTCCGAAGATAAGTGTCAACGGAGTAAGCGCTGCCATACATCGTGTGCCGGAGCATTCCCGTATGCACAGTATCGCGAAGGATATCTACGGCGCAGCCCAGATCGACGTCGGGTTTGACGTATCCGGCTGTTTTAGCCGCTTCCAGCCGGTCTATCAAGGTAGCCCTCACTGGGACCATTTTCGCCATAAGAGCTTCACGGACAGCGGGAGGCAGGAGTCTTCCCTCTCCCACAATCGCTCTCACTAACGCCTCTCGCTCCAGAAGCATCTCGTAATACTTACGGACGTAAGCTTCCAGTTGACCCGGCAGGTCTCGTTCCCATTCGCTTCTTGGCCCGATGAGTTCCTCCGGGGATATACTGTGACACAGGATGGTTTCACGCAGTAGATCGTCGCGACTTCGGAAATGCCGAAAGAGCGTCACTTCGTTGACGCCGGCCTCTCTAGCGATTTCTCGAGTGGTAGCGCCCTGAAAACCATCGCGGGAAAACACCCGCTCGGCGGCTTCAATGATGCGCTGGCGAGTTAGCTCGCCGTACGAGCGAGTACGCTGCGTCGTATTGGGCTGGTTTGAGGTAACGATGCAAGTATTTACTTGCATTTTACTCTGAATGCAACCCGGAAATTCAAATTCCGATAGGGATAAGCCTCCCGGAATTGCCCCAGAGCAACGAAATGGGCAGTGCTTATGGACATTCTGGGGCAATGGACTTAATGAAAAAAAGGTTAACCGCGAACTGCAAACCCCAGTGTGCTATAAGGTTAACAGTCTATGAGTCTAAGGAGCGCCTCTCGGCAACGCGAAACAGCAGAAACCTCTGTCAGCGTTGATCTTGTACTTGATGGATCCGGCGCTGGCGATATCGACACTGGCATCCCCTTCTTCGATCACATGTTGGTGCTGCTGGCCAAGCACAGCCTTTTCGACCTGACGATCAAGGCTCAAGGCGATTTGGCGGTCGACTTCCATCACACGGTCGAAGATACCGGCATCGTGCTCGGAGAAGCGTTGGCTGCGGCTCTCTCCTCAAAGGCCGGAATCAGGCGTTATGGATGGGCTCGGATACCGATGGACGAGACATTGGCTCAAGTCGCGATCGATTTGAGCGGGCGACCGTTTCTTGCATTTCGAGTACCGTCGGAAAGGGCTCCGATCGGCTCATTTGACTTCGGATTGGTGGAAGAGTTTAGCCGGGCCTTAGCAATGTCGTCTGCAATGACCTTGCACGTAGAAGTTGAATACGGAAAAAACAACCATCACATTGCGGAAGCAATATTTAAAGCGCTGGCAAGGGCTCTAGACATGGCTTGCCAGCTAGATCCACGCGTGACCGGCGTACCCAGCTCAAAAGGCAAACTTTAAAAGAGCGATGACGTGAATCTAGGACCAAGACTTGGATTGATCGATTATGGGTCCGGCAACCTGCGTAGCGTAAGCAAAGCATTGGAGGCTGCGGGGGCACACATCACACGTATTGAACGGGGGCCGATTGCAGGCGGTTTTGATGCTCTAGTTCTCCCCGGGGTTGGGGCTTTCGGAGACTCTGTCAATCAGCTCAAAAATCGGGATCTCTTTGTTTCTCTCCAGGAATGGCTAAACGATGGCAGACGTTTCCTCGGGGTTTGTCTCGGTTTCCAATTATTGTTCGAATCGAGCGAGGAATCGCCCGAAGTGGCGGGCTTAGGAATATTCCAAGGACAGGTCCGAAAATTTTCCCAGGCTAGAGTCAAAGTACCGCAGATTGGTTGGAACCTGGTCAAGTGGACGGAACATGCCCATACCCTGTATGAGAAGCTTCCTCGGGACCCATACTTTTACTTCGTCCATTCTTACTACCCGCAACCCAAAGACGAATCTATCGTCGCTGGGTACACTGAATACGGGGACAGCTTTGCCGCGGCCGTCGCGACTAAGAACTTGCTGGCAACCCAATTTCACCCTGAAAAGAGTCAGGAAAGCGGCCTGCTACTACTCCGTCAATTTTTGGACACACTCTAATGATTATCTTGCCTGCGATCGACCTGTTCGAGGGCCAGGTGGTACGTCTCCGCCAGGGCAAATTGGAACAAAAAACGGTTTACCCAGGAGATCCGCTTTTTTACGCGAATCGCTGGGAAGAAGAGGGAGCAAATTGTCTGCATGTGGTCGACTTGGAGGCGGCTTTCACAGGAGAGCAACGGAATCTAGGATTGATCAAAAAGCTGATTAGTTCCTTGAACATACCAGTTGAAGTGGGAGGAGGAATCCGGTCATTCAAGGCGGCGGAATCCCTCTTAGAGGCCGGTGCGTCCCGAGTGGTAATCGGCACAAAAGCAGTCGAGGACCCAAAATTCCTGCGCGGGCTGGTCGCCGGCTTCGGAGGGGATGCGATTGCGGTGGGAGTGGATGCCCGCGAAGGCAAGGTCGCCGTAAAAGGATGGGCTGAGGTGACCCATGTGGATGCACTCGAATTTATTGACCAAATTTGTGAAATTGGCGTCGGGACGATTATTTTCACGGACATTGCAACGGACGGGATGCTTTCCGGCCCGAGTTTCAACGCCCTTGAGGGAGTTCTTAAAAGGGCGAACTCCCAGGTCATCGCCAGCGGCGGAGTTGCCACGATGGAGGACATAAGGCGCCTCGCATCACTGCCCGGCTTGTACGGGACGATCGTCGGCAAGGCGCTGTTTGACGGAACAATCGACCTAAGTGAAGCGGTGGCAGTCGCCAACGCCGCATCGGACGCGCGGGGAGCGGTCTAAAGAGTTTGAGGTTTTAAGTTCAAGGTTCGAAGTTTTGTAAATCGCCTCCCGCAAGCGTGCGTGCGCGGAAATGCACAACGCTATACCTATCTCCCAGGCGAAGCCTGGAACTTCGAACCTACAACCTACAGCCCTACCTACCGGCGGTTCTAGGAGATCTTTGCAGATCGATCAGATCCCCCAAGATGCTCAACGTCTCGCGGTGAATCGCATCGGCGTCGGCACTATTACTTCCGGTTTCTTCATCGGCTAGGTCGCCGCTGGCTGGCGTTGGAGACGCCTTGGCATCTTTGCCTGCTGCAGGGAGAGCTTCCTTAGGCAAGAGTTTCAACTGAGGCTTGTTGACATCCGCTAATGTAAGTTCGTATCGCTTGTCTTGTACTTGAGCGTCGATCTTCTTCTCGTCAGTCTGTTCTTTTTGTTTGCGATCGTTGTCCTCGTCCAATTCGTCCCTTCGGATTTTTTCATTTAGCGACAAGCGATTTGTTTTCAGGCGGTCCTTCAAGATTTTCATGTCGGACGTGATATCCTGGAACGCAGCGTCCTGGTTGACACGATTGGCAGAGCGCTTACGCAGATCATCGATGTAAAGTGGCTTCCGGTTGTTTGCCAGATCGATGGCAGCCGGCTCAACTTCGTCGTACGGCAGAGGATGCTCGAGGGATGCTTCCCCGATTTCGGAGTTGTCGGTAAGCGATGGCAAAGTAACATCCGAAATCACTCCGCGAAGCTGAGTAGATCCGCCCGCCACTCGATAGAACTTCTGGACGGTGAGCTTAAGGGCGCCGGCATCGTTGCTCGAACCTCCGAGCAGGGGCATAAACCTGCCCAACTCGAGGAGGGTCTGCACGGTACCTTTTCCAAAGGTACTCGAATCACCCACGATCACCGCTCGCCCGTAATCTTGCAGGGCCGCAGCAAAGATCTCGCTGGCGGACGCGCTGAGCCGATTCGTCAGAACAATGAGAGGACCGCTATACAAGACTCCAGGGTCCTGGTCCTTCAGCACTTGGACGTCGCCATTAGCATCCTTAACTTGAACGACGGGCCCCTGATTGATGAAAAGGCCTGTCATCTTTATGGCTTCGTCCAGAGACCCACCACCATCATGGCGCAGATCGATAACCAAGCCTTGGATACCTTCGTGTTCCAATCTCTTGATTAAAGCGGCGACGTCTCGCGACGTGCTCTTACCGGTCCGAGATCGTTCCATGTCCTGATAAAACGACGGCAGGGTGATCCAGCCTAATTTTTCAGCGGTGCCATCCGGAAGATCCTTCTCGATCAATTCGGCTTTTGCCTCTTGTTCGGTCAGTTTGACGTCGTCTCTCACGAGCTCGACAATCTTTCTCTTCGATGGGTCAGCTGTGTTTGCCGGGACGACCATCAGTCGAACTACGGTACCTTTTTTGCCTCGGATCAGCTCCACAACTTTGTCGATCTTCATGTCGACAACATCGACAAAGCTGTCTTTTCCTTGAGCGACAGCGGCAATGCGGTCGCCGACAATCACCTTTCCACTCAACTGAGCCGGCCCGCCGGTAATCAGACGCTCGACTTTAGCGTAACCGTCTTCCGGCTTAAGCTCGGCGCCGATACCAGTCAACGAGAGGCGCATATTGATCTCGAAACTTTCGAGATCTGATTTCCCCAGGTATTCAGAATGAGGATCGTAGGTCTGAGCGGCAGCGTTGAGGAAAAGCTGCAGCACATCGTTGTCATCTCGCTCATCCAGGTTCTTTAGCAGTTGATCGTACCGCTTTTCGACCGTTTTCGGCCCTGGCTCCAAAGCAAGTTTATTCAGCTTCTCTTGCAACAACTCGCCCTCGATCCGATCTCGCCACAGGCTATCGGCCTCCGCGGGATTGGCCGGCCACGGCTCTTTGTGACGATCCAGCGCGACGGTTTTGGTACTCTTAAAGCTATAGTCCTGCTTGAGCAGGTCCTTTATCTTGCTAATCCGATCCGTTACCCGAGTCTTGAACAGGTTATAAATCTCTCTGGCCGGCTGAACATTCCCGACGGTCAAGTCCTGATCCAGTGTTGGCCCGTACTTATGATAAATTTCGTCAACGTCGGCTTGAGTAAAAAAAAGCTTGGTGTAATCAAGATCCTCCAGATACGTGTCGAGAATCTTTTTCGCCATGGTATCGTCGAGCTTCTGGCGGCTGTAATGTGCTTGTTCGAGGAGTCGCGCCACAGTGACAGCGATTTGCCGCGAATCAGCCGAACTCTGCTTCAGTTGGCCGATGCTGCAATTGGTGGCGCACAAGACCGATAGCCCGAGGAAAGCAACACTAGTGATTTTCATGCGGCGAGCACACAACGAATTGACAGAAGAATTACGAAATACCATTTTGCGAGCCGCGTACACGGGCCCTTTTGGGAGTGTCCCTCAATATGTCCGACTTTCAAACCTTTATTGGCGGTATATTCGACACGAACTCCTATCTAGTCAAAGCCCGCGCGGGAGAAATCCTTTTCGATGCCCCGACAGGGACACTCGATTGGCTGGAACGAGAGAAGATCACTCCGAACCTGTTATTGATCACCCACGGTCATATTGATCACATCGACGATGCAGCCAAAATCAAAAGACGGTACGATTGCAAAGTGGGCTGCCACTCCGACACGGTCCCGTTCATCAGCGACCCAGACTTTTTTAAGCAATTCGGCTTTTTCCTTGAGACAGAAACGGTCGAGCCTGATTTCCTGATTTCTGAAGGCACGTCTCAGGAATTTCTCGGTTCAAGTTTCGATGTCTTGCTCGTTCCGGGACATTGCCCGGGAAGTCTTTGTTTCTTTTCTAACGAACAAAACCTGCTGGTTGGAGGTGATGTTTTGTTCGCTGGAGGCATTGGACGTACGGACCTCCCAGGGGGCAATCATGCGGAACTGATCGAGAACATTTTTAAGAAAGTTCTGGTCCTGCCTGACGAGACTACGGTTCTACCGGGTCACGGTCCCGTGACTACGATCGGCGAAGAAAAACGCCATAATCCGTTTCTGCGGTAGGGACGAGGTCCTGCTCGTCCGCCGTCATTCTTGTTTACCGGTGAGGTGTCTGGTTCCAGCGGATGAGCAGGAGCTCACCTTTCGTCTTGTCTCGCTAGCGCTAGGACCAATTGGCCTTCCGCGACGGGTTCGCCATTGCAGGTGGCGCGGACGGAGCACTGGGCGAGGCCGTTCATTTCGCCTAAACACTCAGCAAAGAGATCGATCGGTTCTTGCGGCCGAACGGGCCTCAAGAACTTCATTGCCCGTATCGCGGTCAATAGAAACATCTTGCCGGGGCTCCCGATCGCTATCCCCGCAGTCTGAGCGAGCGCCTCGGCAAGCAATACCCCTGGGACGATTGCATTGCCGGGAAAATGGCCTCTCAGGAACGGTTCTTGGCCTGAAAAACATTTCGTGGCACTCGCACTCCGTCCCGAGTCCACCGCCGTAACCTCATCGATAAAAACGAACGGCGGTCGATGGGGTAAGCCTAATTGGATTGGATCCATGGTGTGACAGTAAGCAGTAAGCAGTAAGCAGTAAGTAGTGTCCTCAGTATTCAGTCCAGCCCCCAAATAACGCAAACGCCCACTCCTCACCCCTGGTACAGGTTCAAAACATCGGTAACACAATAGGTTCAAAACATAGGTAACACTTCAGGGCAATGCCCTGGAAGAAGAGTGAACCTATGGAACAGAGAGCGGAGTTCGCCTTAAAAGCACTCAAGAGTGAGAACTTTCGAGCCTTATGCCAGGAGTATGGGATCAGTACCAAGACAGGCTACAAGTGGCGAGAGCGGTTCTTGAGTCGGGGCATAGCTGGCTTAGCCGAAGAGTCGCGCCGGCCGCAGAGGCATGCCTTAGAGCTTAAGCCAGAAGAAGTCTGCCAAATGGTGCGGAATGGTGCGGCTAAAGTTTGCCCATCCCTATTGGGGGCCAGCTAAGATTCGAGAGCTCTATTTACGGCAGCACGGAGAGGCAGCCAGTCTGAGCAGCTTTAAGCGCGTACTGGAGGCCGCCGGCCTAACGCAGCGGCGCAAAAGACGCAGAGCCTCTGAAGCAGGCCGTTTAAGCACCGGCGCCAGAGCTAAAGCCGTCAATGAGATCTGGACCGT
>JAFAZK010000246.1 GCA_019239825.1 Verrucomicrobiota bacterium
GCAAATTTTTGACGGCCCGCGACAATCTTTCAGTCGGTGTAAGATGGCTCCGTGAGTTCGTTTTTTTTTCTCGCTTCCGCATATCTATCATAAGCTGTGCGAGCAAACCGATGCCTACGGATTCGATAAATACCTGCTGTCCTAGCGGCAGGGTAACGGTACCGAGGTCCACCTTTCTAATGGCAGCGGATTGGAGATTGGCAACGACAACTTCGACGGAATGAGTTTGCCCCAGAGTTTTTGCACAGTTGTTGGCGGTACCTAGAGGAAGGATGCAAAACGGAATGTCACGTGCGGCCAACCATGGAGCGAGTCGGCTAACGGTCCCGTCTCCTCCGGCAATAACCGCTCGATCGATGTGGTTCCGGAACACCGACTCCCACCCTCTCTGTTGGATTGTCACGTACAGTACGTCGTGCCCCGCTTCGGCAAAGAGTCGGATGAGCTGATTGCCGTCGAGCGCTCGTTCGCCGGCGCTGGGATTGTGAAATAGCGCGATCTTCATGTTTGGAAACAGCGAGAAGGAGCGAAAAGAGCCTTGCGGCCGTTGGGAGAGCAAACGCAATAGAGGCTCTCCTGATCCGGTTCTCACTCGCTAACGCTCATTCCCGCCCATTGTTTTACTTCGCAGTAAAGACTAAAACCGGACGCCAGCCATTAAACTAGAAATCCAACAGGTTCTGAGTGCGCGAATCTCAACTAATATGCAACTCGAAGCCCTCCGAGATCTCAATTTTCACAAATTGAAGGACCTATACAGCACGGAAAAGCTATTGATCCGAGCGCTACATAAGATGGCCAGGGCCGCGACAAACGGCAAACTCGCGGCCGTTCCCGACGTTTAGCAGGAGCTTGGTCTTGTGTCGGAGGAACGCGGTCAAAAAAAGACAGCTAGTCTTCCACCGACTTCGATAGTTCGAAGGTCTCTCGATGGAGGAGAGGAGCTGATTTATGTTGTTGTGGCCGGCCTGTTGTTGATCGCTGCGGCCGCTGCCTGCGTCTACGCGGCTTTTAGCGCTATTCATCAGCTCGTAGCTGGGAGTCAGTTGGAAGCAATCTTTTCTCTGGTGAACGATTTGCTCCTGGTATTGATCATCATGGAAGTGTTGCGTACCGTCGCCAGATTCATCCGCAAACGAGAACTGAATGTCGACGTTCAAGACATTGTTCCGTTCCTCGTGATAGCGGCGATTTCTGGCGCCCGACGAATCTTGGCGATAGGAGCAAACCTGTCATTAAACGAGGTGCAGCATGCTCAAAGCAATGCTCAGGAACCACCCGCGAGATGGGACCGATTCGATCAGGCCATGATCGAGCTCGGCGTTAACACCGGGCTAATAATCGTAATCACGGTTGCTTTATTAGTTATCCATCGCTACACCCTCGGCCGATTTCGAGACGCCGAAGAGAGTTAGGGGCGCCGAGCGTTTCAGTAAAGTCCGCTCACGCTTCCACTCGCGAACCAGGGCGGGCCTTAACTGTGTACGCCGTATGAAAGACTCCTGGCCTTACTGCTCGCTATGGCAAGCTACTCAGCTCGCGGCATACCAGAACTGTCCAGAGGAGACGAATATGAGCCATGATTTGACCAGCGTTAAAATTGCTACCTTGGTTGCTGCCGGTTTCGAGCAAGATCACGTTCTCGAATCGCAAAAATTTTTGCATCGAGCCGGGGCGACGGTTACTACGGTTTCTGCCGGTGCAGAAAAGCTCCCGGAGACCGGTAAAGCCGGCAAACCGTTGGCAAATATTTCCTTAGATAGTGCTGATGAAACTGGTTTCGACGCTTTGTTGCTGCCAGGCGGGAAGATGAGCGCAGATAGCCTTTCCCAAAGCCCCACAGCACTCGAGTTTGTCCGCTCGTTCCTGCTGGCTGCGAAGCCCATTGGCGCGATTGCTGACGGGGTCGAAGTTTTGGTGGCGGCTCACGGCGTCGACGGTCGCAAGGTAGCAGCGGATCCTGCTTTAAGGGGTATGATTGAAAAAGCCGGAGGTCTATGGCAAGAGAAACCGGTGGTAAGCGATCGCCACATTATCACTGCAGCGGATATCCGATCGGTCGAGTCTTTCTGTGATACCTTCGCGCAGAGCTGTACGGAGCAGAAGGGCGATTCCGGATCAAGTCTGCATACGGACTAGATTTATATGACGAGACTCGCTCCTAAAAGTGGTCCTTGGCTCCGCCAGTGATGGCCGGCGAAAGCGGCGTGACATCCTTTCAGTAACCCCAGAGCTTCCCTGATGCTCCAGTCAGAGTCAGACCCGATAAGATTTCTTAGGGATCTGTCACCAATTGAGCCAGAATAGAAAGACTCATTAATAGTTGATGACAGTGACAGGCGACGGTGTGAACCAATCAGTTAGTTTAGCTGGATCACAAATCTCCTTGACGGTTATCGAGCGAATAGGAACGGTCTTGTTCGCTAACCTATGCCGAATGTTATCTCCCGATTGACCTTGCTTGAGAAAGTTCCGACAGGCATAAACGGATTCGACGAGATCACAGGAGGCGGCTTGCCTGTCGGTCGTCCAACGCTGGTGTGTGGTTCCGCCGGCTGTGGGAAATCGCTTTTTGCGCTCGAATTTCTGGTTCGGGGCGCTACTCAGCACGGAGAACCTGGGGTGCTGTTGACGTTTGAAGAAAGCGCTGAGGACATTCGAAAGAACGTGGCCTCACTCGGATTCGATATCGACGCTCTGGTCGCCAAAAAAAAATTAATCATCGATTTCGTCAGGCTCGAACGCAGCGAAATTGAAGAACATGGCGAGTATGACTTAGAGGGGCTTTTCATCCGGCTCGCTCACTCCATCGCGACGGTCGGAGCAAAACGGGTGGTTCTTGATACTATCGAGGCTCTCTTTGCCGGGTTATCCAACGAAGGGATTCTGCGGTCGGAACTCCGCCGGCTGTTCGGCTGGTTGAAAGAGCGGGGTATGACCACGGTCATCACCGGCGAAAGAGCCGGCGATCCGCTTACCCGGCAGGGCCTCGAAGAGTTCATCTCGGACTGTGTCATCCTCCTCGATCATCGGGTGGTGGGGCAGATCTCGACTCGACGGCTCAGGGTCGTCAAATACCGAGGCTCGACTCATGGAACCAATGAGTACCCGTTTTTAATCGATGAGCATGGTATCTCGATTCTGCCAATCACCTCGTCTGGTTTGGAATACGAGGTATCAGCAGAACGAGTATCCACGGGTATTCGCGGTCTTGACGAAATGCTGGGTGGCCTTGGTTACTATCGCGGTAGCACGGTGCTATTAAGCGGAACGGCCGGGACCGGAAAGACCAGCGTGTCGGCACATCTAGCCCAAGCGACCTGCGCGCGCGGTGAGCGATGTCTATTTTTTTCCTTCGAAGAGTCGGCATCCCAGATTCTCCGCAACATGCGAACCATCGGCATCGATTTGCAACCTTTCGTTCGCAAAGAGCTTCTCTTCATCCACTCGGCGCGTCCGACCGTTTCCGGTTTGGAGATGCATCTTGTGCGCATGCATAAGCTGATCAGCCAATTTCAACCGGCTGTTGTCATCGTAGATCCGGTCTCAAATCTGCAAACCATCGGCTCGAGCGAAGAAGCCAGCACGCTTTTTATCAGGTTGGTCGATTTTTTGCGAAAGAATTGCATTCTTGGGTTCCTGGTGAGTCTAACCAATGGGATGGGAGGGCTGGAAATGACCGGAGAACGAATTAGCTCAATGGTGGATACTTGGTTGCTGCTGAGAGATATGGAATCGAACGGCGAACGGAATAAGGTTTTGTATGTCCTCAAATCGAGAGGGATGAACCATTCGAATCAGCTGCGCGAATTTCATATTACGTCGAAAGGCGTAAAAATAGTGGATGCCTATCTGGGATCGGCCGGAGTCCTTACCGGCTCTGCCCGCTTGGCTCAGGAAGCGCGGGAAACCGCCGATGGCGAGACGCTGAAAAACGAAATGGCGCGACGCCAGTTGGCGTTAGCGCATCGGCGAAAGGCCATGCAGGCTCAAATCGAAGCCCTCCGGGCGGCATTTGACGCGGAGGCGGAAGAATTCAACCGGATAGCTGCTAGTGAAAAAGTTCGTGCGGGGCAGCTTGAAATCGACCGGGACGCCATGGCTCGTAGTCGTCGCGTCACGGAGCGAGCAGGAAAAAGTAATCATAAATGAAGGTAACCGTGCCGAAAAAGAATAGTATCAAGAGGGTTCAGCCGAGCGCTCCTGATTCTGGAGCGGAGTGGAAGCTCCGGCTATATGTGGCTGGGCAAACTCCGAAATCGCTAACTGCCTTTGCCAATCTAAAGCGTATTTGCGAGGAACATTTGGCTGGGCGTTATCAGATCGAAGTGATTGATCTTCTCAGACAGCCAGAGCTGGCTCAGATGGACCAGATCATTGCTCTTCCGACTTTGGTCCGCAAACTACCGGAGCCAATTAAACGGATCGTGGGCGATCTATCAAATTCTGAACGCCTAGTCGTTGGGATGAACCTGGAAAAGCTTTCGGGGCTGTCTAGTTAGAAGAATAGTTGTAACTGGGATAGGAAACGCAGAGGATGTCTAGAGGTCGTCGCGAACCGTTAGATTCAACTCCAGAGTTCGAAAGGTTATTGGAGGGAGCGACTCATCGGGTTCGATACGTCTTGCGACTCTACGTCACTGGCGCCACTGATCGCTCGAGTAGAGCAATCACTAATATCCGGTGGTTTTGCGAACGGTATCTTAGAGGGCGCTACGATTTACTGGTCGTTGATATCTATCAACAGCCTTCGCTTGCCCGAACCCATGAGATTATTGCGGCTCCAACCCTGGTTAAAAGTGAGCCTCTGCCATCTAAACGTCTAGTGGGCGATTTCTCGGATCATGAACGCCTGGTTGCTGGATTAGGGATTCAGAAAGAACCGGGAGGAGAAAACACTTGATGCCTAAGGACACTCCAGGTCGACGGCAGGGCGACGAGGATGGCTTGCCCGGGCGTTGGGTTAGCGAAGATGAATTGAGCCTGCTCCACACCAGTTTGCGAGAGGCCCAGGAGACACTTAATGCCATCCGCAATGGAGAAGTGGATGCAATCGTTACCGCCGGAAGTCGCATTTACAGTTTGACCGGGGCTGAACACCCCTACCGCGTTTATGTAGAACAAATGCAAGAGGGCGCCGTGACGGTCGCTGCTGACGGGCTTATCCTCTATTGCAACCAAAGGTTCGCAGATATGGTCAGGGCGCCGCTTGAAGGCGTGATCAGTTCTCTGATCGGCTCTTATCTCTCGGCAGAAAGCTGGGAAAAGATTTCCGCGGTCGCTACCGGCGCCGAATCGGTGGTGAAGCACGAGAGCATCCTTACCAGGCGCATCGGTAGCGAAATCCCAGTCAACTTTACCGCGAGTAGATTGTCCCTGTCCGATCAGAAAGTGATTTGCTTGGTGGTTACGGATCTGACTTTGCAAAAAGCGGATGCAGAACTTCGCTTGGCCAAGGAAGTCGCTGAGCGCGCCAATGTGGCCAAAGACGAATTCCTGGCGACACTTAGCCATGAACTGCGGACCCCTTTAACTCCAGCTTTGATGGCGGTCTCCGCTCTGCAACAAGAAAAAACGCTGTCTCCGCGGGCCCAAGCTGATCTTGCGATGATCCGGCGAAATATCTTACTGGAGACGCGTCTGATCGACGATCTGTTGGACCTGACCCGAATCAGCCACAACAAACTCGATTTGTTGAAAGTGCCGCTTGATCTGCACAGCGCCTTACAGAGTGCGATCGACGTTTGCGTTTCTGGCATCGAAGCTAAAACGCTGGATCTTTCGCTTAGTCTTGCCGCCACCGATACCGATGTTGTTGCGGACGTGGTTCGCCTTCAGCAGGTTTTTTGGAACGTGATTCGCAACGCCACCAAATTTACTCCGATTGGTGGTACAATTCGAATCTCCACCAGTAATCCGCGACCAGGCACGATAGCGGTTATCATCGCTGACTCCGGAATTGGGTTCGAGCCGGCGGATTCGGAAAAGCTGTTTGAATCTTTCAGGCAGGTTGGCGATTGGACCGGTGGACGTAGTAGCGGTCTTGGTTTGGGACTTGCCATAAGCCGGGCTATCGTCAAGGCGCATGATGGATGTATCTGGGCGGAGAGCCCAGGCCCGAATCGTGGGGCCACCGTTCAAATCGAGCTTCCCATTCGGAGAGCTACCCCTGCGCCGACATCAGAAGTCACTCCTCCGCTTGTCACCAGCTTGGGCCTTAGAATTCTCCTGGTCGAAGACCACGATGATACCCGCGTTGTCTTCCGAGCCATTCTCAGTCAAAAAGGGCACGCGGTGGCGAGCGCCGCTACCGGAGAAGCTGCTCTTGGGCTGGCGGCTGCGCAGAGCTTCGATCTGGTAATTTGCGATCTCGGACTACCGGATTTGAGTGGAACGGAGCTGATGGCCATCTTGCGAGAACGTTACTCCCTGCGCGGTATAGCTCTAAGTGGGTTCGGCATGGAAGAAGACATCCGCAGAAGCAAATCTGCTGGGTTCGACTATCATCTGACCAAGCCAGTCGACCCGGCCAAGATCGATCAGCTCTTGGCTAAACTGACCGAAGAAAACCGCGAATCATTAGTTGGTAGGGTGAGTTCCCCCTCATCCGAGATTCGTGATGTGGGATCGATTTTGTAGATAATACCCGGGTTTTTGTCCGCAAGGGACGCGTCCGCATTTGCCGCGACTGGTTCGACGTAGCTAAAGGGGGAGATGGTGCGAAGTCGGAAGCGGCCCTTACTCACGGCTAAAGTCCTGGGCTGTTCTCTCAGACTATTTCATGATCGGGAACCCTACCTGGGCAGCTTACTGCTTACTGCTTACGAAACTCCTCCATCTTCCCTGATCCAAGGTTCAGAGCGGTGCCTGATAACGCCGCAACAATGGAATCTTTTCGCCGGGATTCTTTTGTGAAAGGCTAAAAACCCTCGGATGTTCAAGAAAAGTCGACGGCTGAACCTGGTCCTTCTTTTTCTGGCTGTAGCCGCTTTGTTAGTCATAAGTTTTGCTTTCATCTTTGAGATTGGTACGCGTGCCGCACGAGTGGTCGGGGATCTCTTGCAACGCCAATCAACTGTTCAGGGATTAGCGGCGATCGTGACTGCCGCGAGCGACGCTGAGACCGGGCAGCGCGGCTATTTGCTCACCGCAGACGAGAAATATTTGGCGCCCTATACCAATGCCTTGTCAGAGATGCCTGCCCGCATGGGGGCTTTGCGCAAAGCAGCCGCGGAAGGCTTAGTTTCTGCTCAAGACGTCGATAAGATCGATCAGTTAGTCTCCGCGAAGTTCTCCGAGTTGGCTAAAACGGTCGACTTGAAAAGACAACACCGGGACGGGGAGGCCGTGGCCGTCGTAAACACTGGTCAAGGTAAACAATTGATGAACGAAATCCGGAATAGCTGTGACCAGATAGTCGAAACCCAACAAACGCAGATTAACTCTGATCTCGGAGAAACCATCAGGGATAGTAAGATCCGGTCACTGCTTTATTTTGGTGGGTTAGTTGTCAATCTCGGGTTTCTAGGATGGGTTTGTTGGCGGATTTTCGCGGAAATGGGCGCTCGCGATGCTGCCGCCAAGGCGATCGATGAGCAGCGCGAGTACCTGGACGTCACCCTCGCAAGTATCGGTGACGGCGTAATTGTAACCGATGCCAAAGGAACGGTTACCTTTCTCAATGAGGTGGCCCAACAACTATCTGGTTGGTCCCAGCAAGACGCGAAAGGGAGACCCTGTGCAGAGATCTTCCACATAGTGAATGAAACTACCCGGACGATCCAAGAAAATCCGGTCGATAAAGTGCTGATGACAGGGCGCATCGTTGGCCTGGCCAATCACACAGTGCTCATTCGGCGAGACGGTAGCGAGATTCCCATTGATGACAGCGGCGCTCCTATCCGAAATAAAGACGGCACTATCGCGGGGGTGGTCCTGGTTTTTAGGGACTTCAGTGACCAGAAAAAGAGCGCGGAGGCGATGACTGCCGTTAAAAATGAACTCGAAAAAGCTAACCAGGCAAAGGATGAATTCTTGGCCGCCCTCTCGCACGAGCTCCGCGCTCCGTTAACTCCGATTATTGCGACCCTCAATCGTTGGCAGGCCCAAAAGCGGTTAGATAAGGAGATGCTGGCCGAGCTTACTATGCTCCAGCGCAACGCTGCTTTGGAAGCCCGTCTGGTGGACGACTTGCTTGATATCGCTCGAATTACTCAGCGCAAAATGCCGTTATCAAGGCAAGTCATGGAGATCACCGTGCTGGTTCGTGCCGCCCTGGAGATGGTCAATGATGAAGTCAGAGACAGAAAAATGCGCGTCGCCGTTAACTCGCCCACGCAGCCGCTCTTAGTTGACGTAGATCCGGCTAGAATTCAGCAAGTATTTTGGAACATCTTAAAAAATGCGCTGAAATTTACCCAAGACGGTGGCTGCATCGACATAGAAACTTCGTCAACCTCGGCCACCTCTGTATCTATTTCATTTACGGATAACGGCATCGGTATGTCGAGCCAGACGCTAGGCCGGATTTTTCAACCCTTCGAACAAGGAGCCGAACAACTAATGCGTTCTTATAGCGGACTTGGCTTAGGATTGGCGATTTCGAAATCCTTAGTTGAAGCACATGGAGGCACCATTTCCGCGGCGAGCGCTGGACACGGTACCGGCTCAACTTTCTTGATCACGCTGCCCAAGGCTTTCCGCTCCGCGACGATTGCACCGGATCCGGCCTCCAACGAAATCCTGCCAGTTGGGCTCGGCTCATTAAGAGTCTTGATGATCGAAGATCATGAAGACACCGCGATTGTCATGGCTCATATGTTAGGAGATATGGGACACAAGGTCGTTTCTGCGAACTCGGTCGCCTCAGCTGTCGACATTCTTACTCGCGAGACATTTGATCTGATAGTCAGTGATATCGGCCTTCCGGATGGAAACGGAGTGAGTCTCATTCATGCCGTGCGATCATTTTGCCAAGCTCCCGCCATCGCCTTGACTGGTTACGGAATGCGTGAAGACGTTGAACGTTGTTTGAATGCCGGATTTAACCGACACGTTACTAAGCCCGTTACCTTTGACACCCTCCGGAGGACCATTGCAGAAGTTTGCGCGGAGAAAGCCAGCCAAGAAGCCACGGAGTAAATGAAAGCAGCTATTGCTCGAGCGTTTGTTTATAGGTCTCCTCGTGCGAGATCGAGGCTACGCGACTCGCTCAAGAGCGGCGTTCGCGACGTCTGCCAACGTCGCGCAGCCCGTGAGTGCCATGGTCAGGTCAAATTCCGCCAGGATGTTTTGGATCAGCTCACGAACACCGTGCTCGCCGGCGATGGCCAAACCGTAAACGTAGGGACGCCCGAGACAAATCGCCGAGGCACCGAGCGTGAGCGCTTTGAACATATCAGCTCCGCTTCGAATCCCGCTATCAAAAAGGACCGGGAGTCGGCCATTGGCAACCTTCACGACCTGCGGCAACGCATCGATTGCAGCGATCGCACCATCCACCTGACGACCGCCGTGATTAGAAACAATGATCCCGTCTACCTCGTGCTCAATGGCCAGCCGCGCGTCTTCGGCGGAGAGGAGGCCCTTCAGTAAAATTGGCAAGCGGGTCTGTTGGCGAAGCCAGGCCAGATCCTTCCAGGTTAGAGACGCCCGCGAATAGCTGTTAAGGAATTTCGGAACGGCCGCTATCGGCGCGGCCGAAAGGAGGTTGCGAAGAAGAGAACCTGGGTGGCGGCGAATTTGATTCCACCTGGCTCGAAAAGAAAACAAATTGTTCGGAGGTTTGACGAAGTCGGGTGTGGGTTCGCTTTGGGTCTGAGTTAACCCTTCGCAAAAAACGGGATCGCTCGTGTACTGGGCAATACCCATCCCCTGAAGAAACGGCAGCGAGCCAAGGTCAAGGTCTCTGGAGCGCCAGCCGAGCAGCGGAGTGTCCAACGTCACGACAATGGCGCCGCAGCCACAAGCCTCCGCTCGGCGCAGAAAGCTGATCACTAACCGGTCGTCCGTACTCCAATAGAGCTGGAACCAATGTATCTCGTCACCCATGGCAGCGGCGCACGTTTCCATGGGCACGGAAGCCTGATTGGAAAAGATAAATGGGACTCGCTCCGCCGCAGCCGCACGGGCCACTGCCAGATCGGCGTGAGAATGAGCCATCTCCAGTACGCCGATGGGAGCTAGAATCAGTGGCGTTGGCAAGCGTTTGCCAAAAAGTGTGAGCGATAGATCACGCCGGGATACGTCGCGAAGCATCCTTGGAACAATCCTCCAACGATCAAACGCCGCCCGATTCGCAACCATGGTACGCTCATTCCCGGCAGCGCCCGCGACATAGGCAAATCCCCTTTTTGTCATCGCTCGACGCGCGCGTTCTTCCAGAGCCGAGAAATCCGCCGGAACCCGCGGGACGATGCGCCCAAGGCCCTGTACAAAGATCCAACGCTGTCGTCGTCGTCCGTATTCCGGAGAAGTCTGGTCGGAATGGAGCTCCATACCAAGATGATGAAAACCTCATTGATGTGCGCCTGCAACGCGAATGTCTGCATGAGGTGAATTTTTCGAACGGACTAACTACTACGCCGAGTGGCCAACCGTTGATCAGATCTAGGTGGATGGAATTGGAGGTGGTAGAAGTGCAGCCATTAACTCACTGCGGCGGCTGAAACTGAGTAGTGGTTTACCCAATTTTAAGTCCGTTTGGCTGCTCGTCGTCGAAACTAGATATAAGACGAGAGGATGGCTGGAGATCGGGTTACGTCAGATGCATCAAGGTGAACCGAGAGTTCCAGCCCAATCACTATCGCGAAATCTTCAACCTGGCGCTTCCGGTCGGGTTGGAAGCAGTTTTTCAGGCTTCTTTTAGTCTGATCGATCAGATTGTCGTCGGTTCCCTAGGCGCGAGTGCTGTCGCCGCTGTTGGATTGTCGAACAATCTATCGTTCATCTTGACCCTCTTGTATGCCGCCATCGGGACCAGCAGCGGCGCGTTCATAGCCCAAGCATTTGGACGACGGGATATGGTCGAAGTCTCAAAAATTGCGGCCCTTGGTCAAAGTGCAGCCGCCATTCTAGGAATTTGCAGCGCACTACCTTTGGTCCTGTTTCCCAATCCGATTTTGCGATCTTTGGGAGCGCAGGAAGAGCTAGTGAACACCGGGTCTTTGTATCTTCAACTATTTGCTGCATCTGTGCCGCTGACGGTGATGAGTGCGGTCACTACTGCCGCATTTCGCTCGATGAGTGACACGCGAACCCCAATGGTAATCACCATCGGATCCGTCTGTTTGAATACCTTACTAGCGCTGCTTCTAGTCTTGGGAGTCGGCGGCTTTCCGAAGTTGGGCGTGGCCGGTGCCGGACTAGCAACGTGTATTTCGCAAGGGGTCCGAGCGGTTGTGCTGGTGGCTGTCCTCTATTCAGGTAAGAGCGGAATACGTTGGCATTGGCCGATCGGATCGATGATAAAGGAGATCGGTCCACCGCTATTCAAGATCACCTATCCGATTGCGCTTAGTGAAATGCTTTGGGGAACAAGCGCTTTTGTTTACGTGGTTATTTTCACGCGGATCAGTACCGAAGCTCTGGCCGCAAGCCAGGTTGTAACTATGGTGGAGAACCTTTTTATAGTGGCTGCTTCTGGATTAGCTCCCGCGGCCGTGGCCACCGTAGGACAATCCCTGGGCGCGGACGCCAAGGGCAACGCCCGGAAGCAAGCTCGCCGAGTATTGTACGCAGGGATTGTTGCTGGGCTCCTCTTTGCAGTTGCTCTCAGCTGCGTCAGTTTCCTTTTGCCCATCCTTTATCCTCGAGTTGAAAGGCCGGTCCTGAATTTGGCCTTCTGGGGAATCATGATTGTAGCCGCCGTTCAACCGGCCAAGATAGTAAATAATGTGCTTGGTATCGGGATTCTTCCGAGCGGCGGCGATACCAAGTTCGTCCTGTTCAGCCATATCGTCAGTAGCTATGCGGTTTGTTTACCCCTAGCAGCGTCAATGACACTCCTCCTCAGATGCGGCCCGCTTAGCGCCTTTGGTGCGAGAGCACTCGAGGAGTTATTGAAATCCGGGATTTTAATCGCACGCTACCGAACCGGGGCGTGGCAAAAAAAATTGCATACGTCTTAAGGCGTCGCTATCAGCGCGACGGCGGGCAAGCGTTCTCGCATCTTTGGTAGGGCGCGGCTCCAAAACGTTGTACAGCCGCCGGCATGTCTTCTCCCAGCATCTTGTCTTGTCTACACGTGACGCAGCATGGCCGAGCCGGGGGTGGGACACCGCTATCCAGACTGAGCTCTTTTATTATCCTAAGGCCTGGATCGTTTTCTGCCCCTGGGCGAACACACTTGAATCCAAGTGATGGGGCCGAGAGACATCTAACCGATTTGCTACATCACACCCCCGGGTCGGCCAGGCTGCACCAACCGTTAGCCCAGCCATCGGTTGAAGGCTGATCGTACCAGCAGCCTGTCGCGTTTTGGAGCATCGCCCTACCAAAGATTCGAGAACGCTTGCCCGCCGTCGCGCTGATAGCGACACCGTTCCAGCCAACCCATCTAGGCTCCTGAAGGCGAACCCTGTTGGGACGGATAACAGCGCCCCACCTAATGAATCAGTTTTCTGAAAGCCGATGCGAATGTACGGTTGACACAGATGATCATGGAGAAACTACCAAAACCAACTTCCATCGCAAAGAAGATCTTATTGGTCGACGATCATCCAATTTTTCGTTTCGGGCTTGAAGCTTTTTTAAAGAAGCAGCAGCCTGAATTGGTTTGTGTGCATGCGGATACGCCCACGGCGGCTTTGGAGTCGATTCGCGAGTCGCCTCCGGGGATCGCGATTGTGGATGTTTCGCTGGCTGGTGCTAACGGAATAGAACTGGTAACTCGGATAAAAACTCAACTTCCTGATCTGCCCATAATCGTTTTTTCGATGCACGATGAGCCATCCTACGTATTGCGAGCGTTTAAAGCCGGGGCTCAGGCTTACGTTATTAAAACGGACCCGCCGCGAGAGGTTTTTGATGCCATAGATAGCGTGGTGATTGGGAAGAAGTTTTTGAGTCTGCGACTCCGGCAAAATCCGATCTTCAAGATCCTGTCTGGCGGTGAATCGATGATGGGTCAACTCACCGACCGTGAGGCTGAGGTTCTGCTTATGATCGGTAAAGGCCATAGCACTGCCTCAATCGCGCAAGAGCTGGGCTTGAGCGTGAAAACGGTTGAAACTCATCAGGCACACATTAAAGAGAAATTGGGATTTTCGAGTGGTCGAGAGATGACTCAATTTGCGGTCAATCTAGTGGATTATCGGGCAATTTAGAGCTTCGCTTAAGCTCAGCGGAGTGTTGGAGCGAGACGGTAGGGCGAGGCTCCCGAAAGATCTGTGATCTCTGCCCATAAGCGATTCGTTAACCGTCGTAGATTGGCTTGAGGCGGCAAGGGTGAGTCCTGCTTATCCGCATTCCGGGCATGGTTGCGACAACGTCACATGCAGTCCCGGACGAGCTGGAGCTCGTCCCTACCGTTAGTCTCAGGCGAAGCTATTCCTCCTCCTGCTTTGGAGAAGGTTTGCCCCATCCAGTGAATGGCTCTCGGTTCGGCATGCCGCGAGAAATAAAAAAACGCTCGCAGGCTAACGAGATGGTCTCGATAGAGATCTTTTGGTTCGGTTTGGACTGGGGAATCGATTCAGTTTTCTTGGGCCGGTGCACTCGACTCATAAATCCTCTCGTTGTATAGACCTTACGTCGCGGAAAGCTTCGCAGTAAATGAGGGCCAGCCCTGAAACGGGGATCAGGAGGAGCTCCTGAAGGGGCGAAACCGAATCAATGCCGATAGAACATGCGATTCGAGGATCGTTTTAGTTGGTCAAAGCCGGTTCTAGCTTTACTTTCGTCCAGCCCCGGTGACGTAAATCAAACTCGCGGTAAGCCTCAATGGCGGAGACTAACGGTTCCGTTTCCGTCAGGATCTGCGTCGGGTCGACCACCCCAGTTCTAACAAAATCAATCAAACGCGGGATATATTTCCGGTGGTTACAATTCCCCATCTTCAGGGTCAGATTTTTGTTCATGGCCCTACCGATGGGGAAGTTTTCGGCAGTGAGCGGGTATACTCCGATAATGGATAAGGTACCGGCTTTGCAGAGCGCTTCGACTGCCCAGCGCAAAGCTTGTGAAGGCGCCCGACCGGGCCGCCAATTTTCGCGATCCGGCTTTTGCACCGGCGCTATCTGGGAACGTTCTTGTTCGAACTGAGCCTTCAATGTAGCCCCATCGGAAGAGGTCTCTGCTTCAACTCCGACAGCGTCTATTGCCCGATCAACTCCGATCTTTCCCGTGAGGCGGCTGATGGTTGCCACAGGATCTTCTCGGCTGAAGTCGATCACTTCCGCCCCTTGTTTTCGCGCCAGTTCCAAACGATCGGGCACTTGATCGATCGCGAAAATACGACCTGCACCGAAAAGTTTCGCGCTGGTAATTGCAAATTGACCGACTGGTCCGCATCCAAACACCGCGACTGTGTCTCCGGCCTTTATTTCCGCTAATTCGGCCCCGAAATAAGCAGTCGGGAAGATGTCCGATAACAAGATTGCCTGGTTGTCCGAGACCATGTCCGGCAGTTTTACGAGACCAACATTCGCAAACGGAATTCTTGCCCGTTCAGCCTGTAAGCCTTGGAATGGCCCCGAGTCCTTGGGTCCGCCAAAGAAAGCAGTACCGGCCGCCGGGCCGTTGGGATTCGCGTTGTCGCATTGAGCGTAATATCCTGCTCGACAGTAGACACAATAGCCGCATGCGATCGTAGAGGGAATCACCACCCTGTCACCGGGTTCGAGGTTGCGCACGTCATTTCCTAATTCTTCTACCACGCCGACTCCTTCGTGACCTAAGATCGTTCCTGGCTCAAGGTCAGGCATGCTTCCTCGAATAAAATGCAGATCGGTCCCGCAAATAGCGCTAGCGGTTAACCGAACTATCGCATCCGTTGGTTCCTTTATTTTTGGTTCAGGAACATCATCGAGTCGAATATCGCCAACTCCGTGCCATACTACTGCTTTCATATTCGTTATCCTAGATTCGTCCGTTGTTCGTTTCTGTCGGGAAGCATGGCTGTCCGCATGCGAGACTAAACTCTCGCTTTTTTGGATGGCTCAGCGGTGGCGACTGCATTGCGGTTGGAGCCGGTAAATTTATTCTTTGTCCCGTTGGGATCTTCTTCACCCCATTCCCGCCAGTAGACTGCCTCGTTCCTCCGAGACAAATGACATTTCACCAATGCAGCCGATCACTGGGTTAGTATCGAACCTTGCTTGCTGGCAATGGCGAACCGGCTTTCGCCGGTATTATTGAACCAAGACGCGGAAAGAAAACATGGAAGATCCAAATACAATCAATCGACGCAAAGCGATTACTAAACTTGGAGCGGGCTTTTTAGCAGCTGCGGCATCGAATGGCATGGCCGCTTCGCAAATACCAGACCATTCGTCGATGCAGGACACACTAGAAAACCCGGTTGATAGGTACCCAAAGCCACCTTTCAAGAGCCAAAGCCAGCCCTGGCCTGGTTTGGCTCAGGACATGGATCCCCCTCCGGACCATGGCGAAAAGAGTTATAAAGGATCAGGCCGGTTGGTCGGACGAAAGGCGCTAATCACCGGTGGCGATTCCGGTATGGGCCGAGCGGCGGCGATTGCCTTTGCGCGCGAAGGCGCCGATGTCGCAATTAACTATTTTCCTACCGAAGAGCCGGATGCTCGGGAAGTGGTGAAGCTTATAGAGGAGGCCGGGCGAAAAGCGGTTCCTCTCCCTGGAGACTTACGCGATGAAGATTTTTGCCAAAAGTTAGTCCGCGATGCGGTCCAGGCTCTGGGCGGTTTGGATATCATAGTTAGTAATGCCGGGAGACAGCAAACGCGAGCCTCTATCCTCGATATTTCTTCGGAGGACTTCGACTGGACGATGAAGACAAACATTTACGCGCCCTTCTGGATAATTAAGGCCGCTTTGCCGCATCTGCCTGCGGGATCAACGATCATTGGGACAACTTCAGAGCAGGCTTATGATCCTTCGCCGGATCTCTACGATTATGCCCAAACCAAGGCAGCCACCATGAATTACGTCAAATCGTTAGCTAAGCAGCTGGCGCCGAAAGGCATTCGGGTAAATGGGGTTGCTCCTGGACCGATCTGGACTCCGTTACAAGTGAGCGGCGGCGCGACTCAGGAAAAGCTTCAAAAATTCGGCGGGCAGACGCCCTTGAGAAGACCTGGTCAGCCCGCAGAGTTAGCATCGATCTATGTGCAGTTAGCAGCTAGCGACGCCAGTTATGCCACGGGGCAGGTTTACGGTTCTGCCGGCGGCTCTGGACAACCATAATGCATCGGGATTCGCTAGACACCTTTTCCTGAATCATGTCTCAAGGTTCGCATAAAGAACCGTTGCGGCCAGCCGCTGGCACCGAGTTCGAACAGACCGCCTTGCAAATTGATGGGTTTCTAACGCTCATTAGTAATGAGCCTGGCGAATACGTCTGCTTGCTTGACGGGACGCTTTACAGCAATGTGCCTGACTCAAGAGTTCAAGAGATGCTGACCCAAGCATTGCGCAACTGGCAGTGAGCCGATTCAGGTTTTGGGATCCCATCTCTCGAATCTTGGTCGGCCCACGCCCTATGTCGGTTTGCGGGGATCGATGGTGATATCCCGGGTTTCACCGTCAATGATCTCGTCGGAAAGACCTCGAGCCGGATGTTTCCCGCCGGCCCTTTCCTCTTTGCCGCTGGTCTCTTTAGAGGTGTTTTTCCTGTCCAGGACGTTTCGCCTCCCCGTTTCCTTTTGCGGTTCTTTTGGTGTGCCCATACCATTGATTCGCACCAGAGCCGTTTCCAGTCTCGCCGTCGTGCGAGTTTATCCAGTCCAAGATTGACATCTTCTACGAACCTCTTGGTCCCAAGGGCTGGTGCAAGAACGTTACAATTTTACTTTTTGCACCCAATTGCCATGGACTTCGATGTCATTGTTGTAGGAGCAGGCGCAGCGGGACTCTCCGCCGCCGCCGAACTTCAGGACCTCGGGCTGAACGTTCTGGTTCTGGAAGCACGGGATCAAATCGGCGGCCGGATGGATACCGATTATCAGTTTGCGCCACACCCCATTGAGCGAGGGGCTGAATTCGTGCACGGAGAAAACGTGGTCACTTGGGAACTCATTCGTAAACTTGGCCTGCACGCGCTGCCTGCTTTCCAAAACGATGAATACTACTATATTGATGCTGCCGGCCAATTTTTGCCGTTGCCGCAGGCGAGCCGAACTTCGGGCGGCGGTACCCTGAAGTTTATCAGCACGCGGTCGGGTGTCTGTGAACTGGCTAAAAATTGGGCGAACTCGGGTAAACCGGATACCGATCTAGATTCGCTTCTGGCTGCTGGTGGGGTCCATCTCGATTCTAGGTTCTACTCAATTGTCCGCCATTCTTTTGAGGGGCTGGATGCCGCCGGCTTACGGCAACTGGGAGTTTATGGTTTGATGGAAACTTCTTATGAAGGTGACGGTGACAGTGATTTTCGAATTTCAGAAGGTTACAGTTCTTTGGTCTACCATCTCGGCCAACAAGCCTCCATCCTGGTCAACACGCCGGTTGAGTCGGTGAAGTGGACTCCATCGGAAGTCCGGCTTGCCATGACCACAGGCCTGACACTGCAAGCGCAAAAAGCGATTATCACCGTTCCGCTGACGCAATTGCAACCAGGCAAAATCCGATTTGATCCGCCGCTGCCTCAAGACAAGCTGAACGCCATAACCCGCTTAGGCGCTGGTCACATCGTCAAATTGGTTTTGCGATTTCATGAATCGTTCTGGCCCGCGAAAATGGAGTGCTTCGCCACAGATAAACATACTGGTTTTTGGTGGCGGCCCGGCTGGGGCCGTTCCGATGAGATTCCGGTACTAACCGCCTATGCCGGCGCAGGTCTCGCTGACCGGCTCGTCAAGTTCGGTCACGATGCCGCTATCCAAATCGCCTTGGAAGATTTAACGCAACTATTCGGGAACCGGGTGCGGACCACTTACGCGGATGGCATGGTTCTTAACTGGCAGGCAGAATCGTACATTGAAATGGCCTACTCCTACTGTCCGGTGGGCGCTGCCGGTTTACGAGCCGTCTTATCTCGCCCGGTCGGTGGCGTGCTCTTTTTTGCGGGTGAGGCAACCTCTGTAAAAAGGAGCGCCACAGTTCATGGAGCGATCGAGAGCGGGCGGCGGGTAGCCGAAGAGGTCCGGGCGAAGCTGTAACTGAGAACAGAATTTAAGATCCGCAGATTACACAGCCCCGAAACTCTTCTCGGGGGGGCCTCGTGCAACCGGTACGATAACTTATCCGTGCGGTCGGACTCCGAGGCGAAATCTGCGGCTTTTCACCAGGATTTGGTAATATAGCTAGCGTGCATGGACAAAATTGAACTGACGCGTAGGGAAAGAACCGGCATTTGGCTAGCAGTTCTTCTCAGCGCCAGCGCTGGTGCGGTTGACACTATCGGTTATTTACAATTCGACCGCGTTTTCGTGGCTAATATGACCGGGAATACGGTCCTGTTCGCTAGTGATGTGGTTGCCTCACAATTCCGGCCGGCCCTAAACCATCTTTTACCCATCATTACATTCCTCCTCGGAGTTGTGATCGCGAGAATCCTACTGATCCAACGAGACCAGCCGGACTGGCCAAAAATTGGTGTATGTCTGATTCTCATTTCCGGTCTTTGGACGATCCTTGCTGTGCTGGTAGCAAATCTCGGCAGCATTTTGATCCCGGTGCTCGCATTCAGCATGGGGGCCCAGAATGCTACGCTGAGTCAGGTAGACAAAGTGCCCGTTAATACGGCCTTCATAACCGGAAACCTGGAAAAACTTGGTGAGGCGATAGCCAGCCTGTTTCGTAAGCCGGGTAATCGCGATGATCGACTGAAGCTACGGACCGTCGGCTCGATTTGGATCGCTTACGCCCTGGGAGCAGTAGCCGGCGCATTGGCCGCCCTACACTTGGGACGGCATTCACTTCTGATGCCCGCCGGCGTTCTCTGTCTTGGTGCCATCCTTGTTTTGACAACTCACTCTCGGACTCGGTGAGAACGCGTTGCTGCACCGATTCTTGGCGTCATTTTGTCCAATGTGACAATCACCGTACGAAAAGATCCCCACCGTCACCAATACAGAGATCAGCCGCGCATAGACACGAATGACGGCGACACTCTTTATTGTTGTGGGCAGACAATTGTGGAAGCTCGCAGACCGAATAAAATGCTCCGTAGGAGCCAAATCTTTTTGCTCCTGAACAACAGGTTACCTGTGTTGCGGTAGCTATAAGATTTGGTCCCTACGGAGCTCTCAGGTCCAGAGCGCTATCCAACGCTTCTTATCCTAATTTTCCAGCCCTAACTTTCCAGCAGATGACGCACCTCCTCTGCGCTCTTGCCAAGCTTTTTCTGAAGCCTCCCAACCAGCTCTTCGTCCTGCCCCTCCGCGTATTTCAGATCGTCGTCAGTCAGCTCAGCATACTTCTGTTTGAGCTTTCCCTTAATTTCATTCCAGGAGCCTTTGAATTGGAGTTTGTTCATATACACAATTCGCGCCTCAGCCAACCCCTGGCCTGAATCTTCGAGTGGTATTGAGGCTCCTTTTCCCCGATATTCAAGGCGCTCGGCCCTGAACTAATCGAATGACTAATACGATCACAGCGATGACTAGCAGGATATGAATAAAACCTCCCGCTACATGGCCGATAAGTCCGAGTAACCAGAGTACCAGTAAAATAACAAATATGGTCCAGAGCATAAGTATTGTTTCGTTATCCGCCGGTAATGGCGTGCAACTTAGTTCGCCTAGGATAACCGAAATGGATTGCCCTGAGTAATCGAATACGACCGTGAAAGTTGTGCTTAGTACCCATCGGATTTTTTTGCTTTCGCCGGCTAACGTTGCCGGGAGAAGAGCGCAGATATTATTAAACCGGGAAGCGTCGTTTGAGCTTGCTCGCCGCCTACATGCCGGTGGCAGAGTAACCCTCGGAGAAGCATTCACCTTTATGAGCGGTCTCTATTTCCGAGGCAAGTTGGCTTATGGCCGCGCCTTTGCCCAGCCTCCCCC
>JAFAZK010000220.1 GCA_019239825.1 Verrucomicrobiota bacterium
GGTGCTCGACGCATCGCAGCTTCTAGAGCAGCTCGGAGACACAATCTATCTCTCACCAATTAACAGCGGCAATGCTCGTCGCCGGCCGGCTCCTCGCTCAACCCAGATTTTTGTTCCGTATCGGGAATGGCTCAAGTCGGGTTGGCGAGCGATAAACGGTGAAAGCCGGCGACGCTCCTGTCCCCCTGCAGAAATTTTGGTAGAAGGAAATCTGACTCTAGAATCGTTCCTGGTTGCGGCCGGTACTGTTCGGCCCGGATTGGCGGCAAATTTTGAGGCGGAATTGAGCCGGCCACAGATACGTCGAGTCAAAGAGAAGAAGGAACAACCACGGCCCCGAAATTCTCGCGGATGAAATGGACGCAGCCGGGGTCACCACCCGGGAGCGTTGGATACCAGAACGGGGAATTTCACAGAAGATCACAAGGGCCACAAAGAGAAGCTCTACTTACATTGTTGGTCTTTGTACTACTGCGCCAGCAGATCGACGCTGAGCCGGACAGTCGAATTCATCTCTGCGAGTTCTGCGCCCTCCTGTGCAAAAATTTCTGTCTCTTTGGTGACGGCGATGCCGCCCTGCGATCTTTGTTCCCTTCTGTGAGATCTCGACCCATTCGCTAGATTTTCGACGAGAATCGATTATCACCGAATACATGGATGAAGCGAGTTCCATCAAGTTTGAAGCTGCTCCCAAAAACAGCGCTCTTAAGGCGACGGATTTTGCCACTCAACACACATTGCAGTTCATCGAATCCGTAACCGAAGGTCGACCAAATCTCCGTTTCCTCGAGGTCGGCGGTGGGAAAGGGCATTTGGCTAAGGCGTTGGTTGATAAGGGCCATCAGGTTCTTCCAATCGATGTCTCAGAAGAGGCAGTTGCTTGCGCGCGATCGCTGGGGCTCTCAGCAAAACAGACGGATATTTTTGGCGTCAATGATTTCGCCTTTGATGGCATTCTTTTTGTTCAGTCGCTTCACCATATTAATCCCTTGGGTCAATCGCTTGCCCAAGCAGCGCGGCTTCTGGGTAAAGGCGGATTCGTGCTTGTGGATGACTTCTCCTTTAACAAGATCGACGAAAGGACCGCTGTCTGGTTTCAAGGTGTTCAGAACCTTCTGGCCGCAGGTGGAATTGATACCTTTCACCGCATTGATATCGGGAAGGCTTTTAACCATTATTCCGAGCATGGTATCCATACCGGTGAAGAGCTGGTCCGAGCGTTGAGAAGCGCTTTTCGAAACGTCGACGTTTCTGAAGGTGGAGCTTACCTCTATCGATATTTCGTAACAAAAATGGAGTCCCGCCCGGGGAGTGGCGATTTCATCAAGGCAATCTTTGAGTGGGAAGAATTTCAGATCGAAAAACGATTCATCCAGGGGATCGGGCTTCGAGTGGTTGGTTTCAAGTGACCCAGACGATGACTCTCCAGCAAGAGTGGCGGAAAGAACTAGAGCCAACGTATGAGCAACGTCAGTAGCAAGAAAAAAGTATTGTCCCCGGAACAACGTGAAGAACTACTCGGAACGGTTAAAGCGCGTTTTGAGAAGAACATGAACCGCCACAAAGGTCTGGAGTGGGCGAAAGTACAAACAAAACTCGAAGCTGATGCTGGCAAACTATGGTCACTCAATGAGATGGAACGAACTGGCGGCGAACCGGATGTGGTTGATCATGATAAAAAGACCGGGGAGTACACCTTTTGCGATTGTTCGGCGGAAACGCCCAAGGGCCGCAGAAACGTTTGCTACGACCGTGACGCGCAGGAGGCGAGGAAAGAATTTAAGCCCGAAAACAATGCGATGGATATGGCGGCCGCCATGGGCATTGAGCTTTTAACGGAAGAACAATATCGAGACCTGCAGAAAGTTGGAAATTTCGACACGAAAACTTCGAGCTGGGTAAAGACGCCTTCTGATATTAGAAAACTAGGCGGCGCCCTCTTTGCCGACCGTCGCTACAATCATGTTTTTGTATATCATAACGGTGCGTCCTCTTACTTTGGCGGCAGAGCGTTTCGTGGCTTGCTACGGGTCTGAAAACGGCGCAGGCTCGCTAGCAAAAAGAAAATCAAATCGATCGGTCCCGCGATTGTACCGATCGCCGGATTTCTTGTCTGAATTGTCAGCGCTGGATAGAAGTGTTAAAGCGGCGTAGAAAAGTGAAATACATTCGCCTATCTTAGGCATGGCTTCGGAAGGACCGTGAGTCATGAAAAATCAGGTAGTTGGGGATTCGATAGTTAGTGATAACGAATATTGTTCTTCCTTGGTTCTGATCTTACCCTTAATCGCCCTGGCCATGCTTACCGGGTGTTCCACCCTAGGCAGCGCTGCCTCGGGAGAACCCGCGCCGACTACCACCGATAAAACCTATCTAGAGCAGAACTCATCCACGTCCGATCAGGTCGTGGACACTCCCGATCCAGGCTACGAATGGTTCTACTAAGCGCTTAAGATATCAGTTCGGGTAGTCCGGCTGAGAGGAAGGCCGCGGATTAAAATCCGCCGGAATATGGTTGGGTTTCCCGGAGTCGGTGGGAATAATGTGCAAGCGGGTCTTAAGTGGGTTTCGCCCCACTGCGGCAAATTGGTAATTAATATCAGCGTCCGGAATCAAAACGTGGCTTGATGGGAGGACATCGTGTACCCTCAAACGGCTAGAAAGACCAAACCTATGGAACACGAAGCAGAGGATCAATCCGTACTGAAATCTATCCGCCAGCTCGCGGACGAGGAGCATCGCTTGTACGCACATGAAACGCTCACTGACGCTGATCGCGCGCGACTGGCAAAGATCAATGTCGAACTCGATCAGTGCTGGGACTTGCTGCGGCAGCGTCAAGCTTTACAAAATGCGGGACGCAACCCAGATGAGGCGCATGTACGGCCACCCGAGATCGTTGAGGGCTACGAGCAATGAGTCCAAAGCTCAGCCACCGCCGCGAGCGGCGGTTCCTCCGATATGCGTTCACGTCGGCAACGTTTCCCAAACGCTTTGTCGGTGACCATTGGACTTAGAAAAAATAGGACACAGAGCCTCCTTGGGCCCGGGCATGACCGACCAACAGAATTTTCCCGGTACTAGTGGCCCTGGTTCTGGCTCGGTACCGTGTCCTCGGCTCGATCCCCGGGGTGCTCCGTCAATTTTGACAGTACCTTGCCGGTTCGAGCGTCAACTTGTATTGCCGCGATTCTCTTCGTTAACGGCGTGAGAATGTCAATCGACCAGACAGGTTGGCCGTTCTCTTGCGACAGCTTAGCGGCCTTTACTTTTCCTCCGGGAACCTTTGCCAGTGCAGCTTTTTCAGCTTGTGATTGGGTGATGTGACCATGCACTACTTTCGATGTTTGGGCACCGTCGTTTGCCCAGATCGTCTCCGGGTAGGTGCCGGCGGCGAAAGCGATCCCCACAAAAAGGGTAGTCGCCAATTTGCGGGATGCTCTAATAATGAACTGCGAGCGCGAAGAGATAAATTTGTTCATGTTTTCCTCACTCAGGTATAACTGTCGCTATCACATCCAATTCTGATAGTCGGCTGCTTCGGAAAGAACTATCTAACTATTCTGTTCGCGGGGGAGTGACGCAATGGTTTTCTGGCGTCTTGCGTCAGGGCTGGGCAACGAAACGAGGCCTTTTAGAGGCGCTGAACCCGGTATAGGAGTGGGCGACACGTCAGCAAAACCGAGGAATTTGTCCAACACTTTCATGTTATAGTGCGCCGTGGAAGAATGGATCAAGGCTCAACTGCGAGAGCGTCAGCCGCCGGCTGGCCAGGCTGGGATAATGGCGCAGCGTTGGGAGCATCTTCTTTTTCTGCATTGGCCTTTTGACCCTATTCTCGTCCAGCGGACCTTGCCCGATGGGTTATCGGTCGACACGTACCGGCACCGTGCTTGGATCGGAATTGTCCCATTTCGCATGAGAAAGGTTCGGCCGGTTGCGCTGCCCTTTGTATGGAGCAATTTCCTCGAGCTGAATTTGCGCACTTACGTTAGAGACTCTCGCGGAGTTCCCGGCGTTTGGTTCTATTCTCTTGATGCCAATAATCCGATGGCGGTTTGGACAGCCCGGCTATTTTTTGGCCTCCCATATCAGCATGCCGAAATGGAAGTGGAAAACGGCAATGAAGAGATCGGATATTCTTCCCGGCGCAGGGGCTGTGCGACGGTGCAAGAGTACCGATTCACGCCATCCGATGAGCTTGGGGAAGCCAAACCAGGCTCGCTTGAATTTTTCCTCATAGAACGCTACCGCCTGTTCTCGATTCGTGGCGGTCAAATACTAACTGGACGGGTCTGTCATTCTCCGTATCAACTAAGGGAGGCCACGGTGACACGTTTTGATAGTTATCTGTTTGAGTTAGACGGTTTAAAGCCTCCGGCTGGACCGCCTGACAGTGCGCTTTACTCTGCTCGGGTGGATGTAACGATCTACCCGGTGGCGGAGGTACGTTAGATGCTGCGCCGTTATAAAGATTCCGCTCCTACGGAGCTGCGTGTTCCATCTGGAGCCAAGGTAAAAGCAGATTAGCTCCGCTGGGAGCGGAACCGGTCGAATCGATCGGTGTGTCGAACGCTCCGAAAGAAAACGCCCAATTCGACGACAAGGACGAATACGAACGCAAGTCCGGCATACGCATCAGGGGTCCTTAGTATATTCCTTGACATGTATATGCGTTATTGCGTATATGCCTTGAAAGGAACAGACGAACATGAAAATCAAATTGACCAGCGTATACGTAGACGACCAGGAGAAGGCTCTGCACTTCTATACAGAAGTATTGGGGTTTGCTAAGAAGGCAGATTTTAGTCAAGGCCCATTTCGTTGGCTGACCGTGACCTCGCCCGAGGAGCTGGACGGCACGGAGTTGCAAATAGCGCCCAATGACGGCCCGGGAGCGAAAGAATATCAGCAGGCGATGTTTCAGAAGGGCCGGCCGGCGGCAATGTTCTTCACCGAAGATGTCAAGAGCGACTACGAGCGGATCAAGGCGCGCGGTGCTGAGTTCACAATGCCGCCCACCGACGTGACCGCATCGACCATTGCTATGCTGAACGACAGCTGCGGTAACCTCATTCAGCTCGTTCAGCTGGCACGCTATTAAAAAGGCGCATTCAACACGACAGTGGAATCTGTATTCGAAATCATAGCGGAGCCGAACCGCCGCGCGATATTGAGTCTCCTGGTCTCGTCCCAACAATCGGTAGGAGAGATCGAGCGTCATTTGCGGATGGCGCAGCCCACCGTGTCAAAGCACCTGCGGGTGCTGCGTGAGGCCGGCTTTGTGGAATCCAGGGTGGACGCACAGCGGCGTCTCTACCGATTGAGACCCGAACCACTTCAAGAGGTTGATGCCTGGCTGGCTCCGTTCCGGCGCTTCTGGTCCGTTCACGTGGACGCTCTCGAACGCCACCTGGACCGCATGGATCAACCAACACAAACGAAAAAGAAGACAAGGAGGAGATAGATGGATGATCGAGAGCAGTACACACCGGGTCCGGCCAGCGGGGCGCACGTGCGAAAAGATGGAGGGAAGTGGACGCTAGTTCTGGTGAGAGAACTGCGTCATTCGCCGGAAAAAGTCTGGTTGGCGCTTACCGATCCCGCGCATCTGCGGGAATGGGCTCCCTTTGAAGCAGATGGGAACCTGGGTACAGCTGGAACCAAAGTAACGCTCACTACGGTAGGAGCACCGAAGCCGCAGGCTTCCGAAACAACCGTCACCCGAGCCGATGCTCCCAACGTGCTTGAGTATAAATGGGGTGACAACGATATCCGATGGGAACTCGAAGCTTTTAACGGCGGCACCCGCCTGACGCTTTGGCACAACATCGATCGCCGCTTCATCTCGATGGGTGCTGCCGGGTGGCACATCTGTTTCGATGTCCTCGACCGCCTTCTGGGCGGGACGCC
>JAFAZK010000233.1 GCA_019239825.1 Verrucomicrobiota bacterium
ACTGGGCTGGTAGATAGCCGGAGACCTCGGCATGGATTGTGTGAACTTCTGAAAACTCACTCCTGAAAGTGGTGAGGAATTCCGCCCCGGATGAGGGGTCATTGAATCCATCAATCCCGACAGTCTCGCGGCCCTTTCCATCTTCTAACGCGTTCCGCAAATTATCGAGAGGTGAGAAAATTAGGCAAGAGAAAGAGACTGGCAGTCATTCCCCGAGTGCTTTGCCCCGCTAAGGTAGCAGAAATGGAAACCAATAAGATCCTCGTTCTCGGGGCCGGCGAACTCGGCATGTCAGTCCTTCGCGGACTAGCGGCCCACTCCAAACGTGGCCATTCAAAACTAACCGTCCTACTTCGTCCTTCGGCATTGGAGTCTGCCTCCCCCGACAAGCGGCGAGATCTCGTCGAATTACGGTCCCTCGGAATTTCGTTTCAACCCGGCGACCTTGTTTCAAATTCCGAGGCAGATCTCAAAAACCTCTTCAAAGACTTCGACACCGTGATCGGATGCACTGGGTTCGTGGCTGGCCCAAACATTCAGCTCAAACTGGCACGAGCCGTCCTGGCTGCCGGCATCGATCGCTATTTTCCGTGGCAGTTTGGCGTCGACTACGACGTCATTGGCCGAGGCAGTGGCCAGGATCTCTTCGACGAACAACTTGAGGTCCGCAACTTTTTGCGATCGCAGTCCCGAGTGAAGTGGGTGATTATTTCGACCGGCATGTTTACTAGCTTCCTTTTCGAGCCGGCGTTTGGCGTGGTGGATCTTGAACGTAACACCGTGCGTGCCTTGGGGAGCTGGGATACAACGGTGACGGTGACTACTTCCGAAGATATCGGCTCCCTCACCGCGGATATCGTTTTCTTCGAGCCGCGAATCGCCAACGAGATCGTCTATACGGCCGGCGACACAATCAGTTACCGACGCTTGGCCGACGTGATCGATTCTATTCTCGAGCGAAAAGTCCGCCGGGAGGAATGGACTCTTCCAGCGCTGGAGGCAGCGCTGGCCCAAGCTCCGGACGATTCCCTGCGAAAGTACCGTGTGGCTTTCGCTAAAGGCCGAGGTGTTTCATGGAACAGGGGAAAGACCTTCAACGCTCGGCACAACATCGAAATTGCGGATGTTGCTCGATGGCTGCGGGAGCACAAGAAGTGACCGACCGCTCAGGGAGGCGGCACAACAAAAAAGCATGGATTCAACATGCCGAAAGCCGCAATCCCCGGTTTCGAAAATCGGCCCTGTGGGGAATCCGGCGTTCTTCACTCCTCTCAAAACGGCCATGTTGCTTCGCGTGGTGATACCCAACAAAAATGCGAGCTGAATTCTTGCGCCAAAAGAACCCACAGGAGGTGCCATGCCGGTTAGCCTGGTAAACGAAAGACCGCTTTGAGACCCCGAACAAATCACCCCGGTTTGCTACTAACGGCGCTCTTCGCAGCACTGACGCGAGCAGCGGGATCGGCCGCGCAACGGCGGAGCTGCGCCGCATGGTTCTGCTCCCTCCATTCCAGCTGCCTCTGAAAAGCTCGAAACCTTCCAAGGTCGCCCTGCTCGACGACAACTTGTAAGACGGCATCAGCATTTGGCAATGTCTGCGGCTCCCGCACCTATTGAAAGTCGCTCGGTAAGCCGATAACTTTCTAGCGTCATCCGGTGCTCGGACGGCGCTCGCTCTGACCGACGCTGACCAGTTCGGCTCAGCTTTGCCACACAGTGCCCAGCCAACTAGTAAGTTATTGAAATTATGGGATTTATCTTCCTTTTGGCAATTTCTCGCGTTATCGTTCGTCAATGATTTCAATTGTGGCATCAGACAAACTCGAACGCATTCCAGTTCGCGGCGCTGACGACTCATCTGTCCGGTGGAACGGCGCTTTTGTTGTCTATGGAGGACACGGCACAACCCAGTCCTCGACGATCGTTTACGAGATTGAACCCGGAGGCCGACTCGGGTGGCACACGGACGCGACCGAAGAAACCCAGTACATCATTGCCGGGACCGCGGAGCTACAGCTTGAAGACGGCTCTGTTCATCAGGTCGGACCGGGAAGTGTTTTTGTGCTTCCCACCCCGATGCGCCACGATCTTGTTAATGTCGGACATGAGACTCTTCGCGCCGTAGCATTCTTTGCGGCTGCCATGTTCACTCAAACCTTCGACAATGTGATGCTTCCGCCGAAGACCCACATTCTGGGCACGCCAAACAGGGAAGGTTAATCACCAGTCTATCCCCCAATTCTCACGGGGAAACGCTCCGACGCCTGTCCTGCAGCTAAGAGAAAATGACGCCGGTCTCCTGCCTTTTCTGAAACTGAGTGACAGCAATTTTCTTGTATTTAATGAATCGTGCCGGCAGTTAGGAAGGTCCTTTCTGCTATCGGCCTTCGTAACCCAAAGAAACTATGAAACAGTTGCGTTATCTCATGACGCGTAGTCTGGCCGCACTTGCTCTCGCAGCGGTCTCTGCCGAAGCAAGTCCAAAAGCCGACGACTATGCCGACGTTTATCACGTCGTCGGAGTACCCAATTACTTGGAAGTCGATCGTAATCCAAACGAACGCTCACAAATCCTCACGAGGATTCCGCGCGATGGGAAAGACATAACCGGATATCCAGGTGAGACCAAAGTGGTTAATAGGGAGATCTGGATGCGGATCGAATGGCAAGGTGTAACAGGCTACGTGAAAAAACGTTATCTGAAAGAGGGTGAATAAATACCGACTGTTCGGTGCGGTTAGAGCGAATTGAGGCGCCAGACCAAGTTGTACCGGCAATTGAAAGCCGCTCAGCCCAATAACTAGCTCTGATTTTTTACGAACGGGACCCTGGCAATGACGGCATGGGGAGTCGATGTCTCTTTTCGCTATACCTAGCCAATGCCAGATCAACGGTTGCCAGGAGCGCCCGTACTGCTGCAATCTTTGCCGCAAGCAATTATGACCACTGGCTAGCGGCCAGAGCCGCGCCCTGCAGGAGGAGGGTTGTAAGGGACCGCGCTTAGTTTTCGAACCCAAAGCCCGCCGGGGAGGAGATTCAGGCGCCGCGGCGCCGGTCGGAATCATCCGGACCCAGGTTGCACTCGGCGTCCAATATTCATCCCACAGACCGGGATGTTGAGGCAGCTGGTCGGCGTTCTGCAGAGTGGTATACGGATCCCAGCAATCGCCTATCAAGTACCTGCAACCTAAAGAGACTAAGAACGGAGCTTTGATTTACTAAAAAATGTGTCGCGTGTAATCACTCCGCTTCGGGGATCTCTGGCCTCGCGACGAATCACGTCTAGGTCGTCAAGTACCACGAACACTGGTTCAGCAGCTGTCCCTGTGGTGTTCTGGGCGATAAAGAGGAGTTTGGACATGTTTGTTGTTTTCCGATACTCGTCACATAAACCGTTATAGGAGGTCCCGTACACTTTTTGAGCTAGGTACTCGCGCGGTTCCAAATCTTTTCGTTTGCTAGCACGTGCATTCAGATAAGCGTGCAGCAGCGGGAAGTGCCTTTCACCTTGAGCCTTGGAGAGCATCCATGGATGGAATTTATTAGGATTCCGGAAATCTAGATCGTCTTTGGTCGGAAACTCATTAAATGGTGGACCAGCTCGGTCGACCAAAGCATCCCACATTGACAGGTTAGTAATATTTCGCAACGAGGAGTCCGCACCTCCTCTTGCATCGGGAAAGAACCACTCGCCAACATGTTCGTAAACTTCACCAGGCGAGAACTTACAGTTGCTCTTGTAGATAGGGCTGGTGCAGATTATGAACCACTGAATACGGTGAGTGGACTCACCATGCTCAAGTCCCGCCCCAGGATCCTTGAAGGGACGCCGCTTTTTGAGCAAGTCGTCCACAAAGGTCTGTGGTAATATATTCGCTGTGAGGGTCGCGGGTGTCCCATCTATCCCGTAAGCCTTTTCCGTCGCTTCAAGCGCTTTCGTTAGCAAACTCCCGAGGCCTGCCGGTTTCGGACCGCCCTGATGTTTGTAATAACTTATGAGATCATTGGCTTGCTCGCGTGGCGGCTTTGCAGGATAGGGCGGGAGGGCAGCCTTAGAACTCACTGGAATCTGGGAAAGCATCGCGGTTTCCAGGCGTTTAAGCCCGTTCATCACCTCATCTAGATCTGTCAGGATAGATCCGATAACGGAAAAGGCATTCAGGAATGGATCGTCGCTCAAAACTCTTTTGTCGACAGTCAAAGGCAGGCCGCTGCGGAGTGACCATCTCTTAGAGAATGCATCCTGGAGTTCCAGATTGACGGCGCCGATCGAGAGTTTTCCCATTGCGATAAAATATCTACAACGAATCTTGATCGGTCCTATGGTTCGGGCGAACCTTTCTCTATAGCTCCAAGGAACTACCTCATGCCAATACAGTGACTTCGCGAAACGGAAATATTACGCTATTAATGGCCCTGTTATCCTCGTGAAGGCAGTCTTGGCGAATTGGATTGGATGACCTTGATTGGCGTGCTAACTATAGGTTCAGACGCATTCGCGAAAATCTCTTAATGCTCTCACTAGGTAAGACCAAGGAACCCGTCGCCGTACTGTTGGCCACGCTCAAGTTCGCGGCGGCCAAACATAGCCGACAACGTCGCAAAGATTTGGTGGCCACTCCTTACATCAACCATCCCATTGAAGTTGCCGAGGTCTTAAGTCGCATCGGCGGAATCACTGACTTACCTACGCTCCAGGCCGCGATTTTGCACGACACCATTGAGGATACCGACACCTCACCGCAAGAGCTTGAGGATCATTTCGGGCAGGAAGTTCGCCTTCTTGTCCAAGAGGTAACCGACGACAAGAGTTTGCCCAAGCAGGAACGCAAGCGCTTGCAGGTTGAGCATGCGCCGACCTTGTCCACACGCGCGAAAGTGATCAAGCTCGGCGATAAAATCTGCAATGTGAGCGAGATCACACCGACAGAACCAGCCGAATGGCCGTTGCAGCGTAAACTGGAATATTTCGATTGGGCCGAGAAGGTTGCCGAGGCTGCAATCCAGAGCTTGAAGAGCACTTCGACGCTGTTTTAAAAAAGAGCCGAGACTCGCTGCTCTGATCGGATAGCCGACGACTTGGCGGATCTCGGAATGACGAAAACCGACGAACGCCGAAGAGGGGAGTAAGCCGCGCTGCTGAAATATTGGGGGGATGCGCGACATGCTCTCCTGAAACGGTCGTCTTCGGTCATTAGTCGTTCGAAATGGGTCCTGCTGCCAGTCCGAGCGCCCTATTCCGCGAGGGAAGGGGAGCTTACTAGCGCTCTCCGGATCCAAGCTATAGGCTACTAACGGTCCGCCCTTACCCGCACTGTAATCGACACAGATCACATTCGGCAGGATCGGGGCCGGCGGCCAATCTTGCGGTAGCCAATACTGGCGTGCGGCTTTACTTGCGATCGTGGCCTGCTGCGTAACTAAACAGAGACATGGCCAAGAAGAATAGACAGCTTCGAAGATCAGTCTGCTGATGGAGCTCCTGCTCTCTTTCATTTTTTAGAGGCTCACAATGCTGTAACCGTACTGTCGGAAGGAGCTGCGCATCTGATGCCGGCGGAGTTAACGATGCGCCTTTTTGATCCCGCGCCCTCTGATACCGGTCGGCGTAGGGTTGATCGACCCCCGCGAAATGAGCAGGGAGAAGTATTTGTTAAAATCCTTTATGATACCGCCCAATCCCGACGCCGGCGGAACCAATTCATCTCACCGGCTGACGAAAATCGCGCCGCGCGAGAAACTGCTGACTTTTTTAGAGATAAATAGCCTGTTTTTGGCTGTGTAGGAACTGTGCAGATTTTCTCGACTTCTGTGCATTTCCTTGAACGCAAGACACTATTCTGAGCGAGGTTTTCTACCTTCTGCTCCTTATACTGGCCGGAGGAAAAGACGCTCGTAGCGGGTGAGGCAGCCGGTTTCCCGGACCAGCGTTGCAGCAGCTATGCACTCTGGGTCAGCCGCAACCCTGTTGCGATAAAGCCGGTAACTCTCATCGTCTGGGAAAGTAAACATTGCCACAGCAACATCAGTGGGGTCATCGTAGCCGAGTCCTGGGAAGCTCGCCCCTACGTTGTTCGGATTGTTCCTCGGAATAAAATACTCATGATGAATGCCACCATATCGCTCTATGAGCGATATCCAAGTACGTGGATAGGCTTCGAACGCATCAAGCTTGGCAAGATTGAGGGTGTAGCGAATCTGACAAGTCACCGCCTGACTGCTTGGCATCAGTCCCCTCCTTATTAGCAGTTCGTTTCATAATGAATTCCCTTGGTTCAGCTGTCGACCGTTTCGCGCGGTCGCGAACAAGCCGCTTTCACCACTCCTTAAAGAGGGCGTCGCGTCTAGGCAGACGCTTAGCGCGGAATGGCCACAAGTTTTTCGAAGTCAAGTAAGATTTTGGCGCTAGATTCGCGCCAATGAAAATACTACCCGTTATGTTGGTTGGGCTCTTCCTTGGAATAAACGCGTCATACGCCGGGATGGGTTGGGGAATCCCAGAAATCGGTCATCACATTCGATCGGTACCAGTGATCGATCAAAGCGCACCCCTCCAAGGTATGGACTATTATGTGCCGATGGTGCCGGAAGGGTCACCGATGCTTGCGCCCACTCTGCCGTGGAAACCGTCTGCTGAAGCAACGGCCATTTGCTAACGAAATAGCGGGACGTAAGGGGGCTCCATGTCCGGCTTCGTGGCCACGCGCGAGGCCGGAGATCCCTGGGACCTACGGCTCAACGCAACTGGTATGGGATGCTGTGACTTTCCAGCCTTCCTGAGGGAATTTCTGTAGTAGGTAGGTTGTGGTGGCATGCACAGAATGAGTCAGAAATCTGACCGTCCACCAGTCCATGGCGAACGCCACGGTGGGTTTTGCCGAGGGAGACGGCGAGGCAGGATCAGGTGAGATTAGCCGGACGAGAGTCCTTTCGGTCTGAACGGTACCCATACTTTCAGGGGTTGGATATCCCCGCTGGTAGGCCGCCAAGTTGTTGCCCCATCCCAATAACTCTTCCCCTTCGACGACAACTAGTAGGTCTGGGGAGTTCCAATAACATTCCATATACCCAGGGATGTCGTGAGCGTTCCAGCGCTCTACCATTTTTGCCAAGAGCGCAGCGATTTGTTGATCCTCAGTTTGCTCCGTGTTGGCAGGTGCGCTTTCAGTTTCGTTCCGGTGGCGGAGACTATCGTAAGTCCAGTCCTTGGGTGGCGTATCAGCCTGCGCCACACTAAACAGCAGAGCGACTAGGAGTGCGAGCGTGACTCTCAGATTAGCTGTGCGGCCGGGAGACTTCACGATCATTTCTTTTGACAGCAAGACTCGCATGGCGCCCGACAATACGAGGAATAGTGGTCAGAATTAGGATTTTCCTTATCGGCTTTACTGAAATTGTCAATAATTGCTTAAAAATTTAAACAACCAGAGCAGACGAGCCGCGAAAGCATTCGCACTCTGCATGATCTTATCAAAAAGCGGCGGAGGCCGATCGCTTTGTTCATCGAACGACGCGCATGATCTGCACGGCAAGAACCCTTATCGGCCGCTCAAATTGCCAAACTTATAGATAGGGAAAACGGATATTATCGAACAAGAGACAGATCTAGAACAAATCGGGGTGAACAGGGTTCTTTTTGCCGGTGTACGGCAGGCCAGATTTTGCTCGTAGCGAAAAGATTCTTTCTAGCCCGACTTAGGCGTGGCGATCTCAGTTCTCGCATTAGAAGTCCTTCGGCTAAGTGGAAAGCCGCATCAAATACCGTGGAAAAGATCGCCTCAAATAATTTGGAAACTCACAATCGAGGCCATCAAACAATGTGCGATGCCGGGAATGGGGATGGGAGTGCTTCCCGCCGTAACCACAAGCGCAGAAATTTCTCACCGAAAGCTGGCGGTCCTTCCATGGCGAGGGAAGACGGTATGCATGATAACGCAAATTCTTCGCCACAAGCAGAAATGGGTGTCGCCGGCGTTACAGGCGTTCTTGGATGTTATGAACGAAGGGTTCACAGAACCGACTACAAGGTCCTCTCTTACTCGACGATCCAAGAGGTAATTGCTCCTGAGGGGGATTACAAAAGGGGCGCTGGTCTTTGCTAATTCGTTTCCGTATTCTGTGTGGCGTGAACGTAGACCAGAACGGGTCGCCTCGATCCGGCGAGAGCAAGAAAAGCGATCCAACATCTGAGACCGCAAAACCGAAAAGAGGAACGAAGCGGGAGGAGCGGTGGCGGAAGACTCAGGCAGTGACATCGGTACTCGTAATTGTCGTGGCCGTTATTCGAATCATAGAGGCGATCGGAAACCATCATGGCCATCGGGATACCTACCATCACGAATCGGCAAACGCCGTAGCAACGGTTGCCTTTGCTTCGCCGAGTCCGGGTGCGACAATTCCCCCGGCCATGCGCGAGCTTATGAGAAGTTATTCGGCTACCGAGCCCGAAAACGGCCCGAAAGGAATGGCGTCGCCTCGGCGATCTCCCGGCAACACCTCTGTTACGAGTCCGCCAAATTAGCTGGGAGTCTTCCAGGCTTCAGGGGCGGCATATCGCTCATCCCTGCTTCAGTAACCCCCAGCAGCCGGCCAATTTTGGTGATCAGCGCATCCCAGAAAATCCGAGTCCGCACTGCATCGGTTTCGTACTTCTGACTAGTCAGGGTGATCCCGATGGTAAGGAGGTGACGCGGGTTGAACCCAAGCGGGATTTCCTGGGCCGCTTGGAAAACTGCGAATTAGCAGACCCGCCCCAATTAACAAGACGCAAGCTAGCGCCACTTGCGCACCGACCAGAGCGGACTGCGTACGGTGGCTGTGCGCACCGCGTGTCTCGGCGCGATCACCTTCATCCTTCAGCGCTGGGACTAGACTCACCCGGGACAAGCTCACAGCCGGAAGGAGCCCCGAAACCAGCGTGGCCAGGAGGACTGTCTCCAAGACAAACACTTTCCGACGGCAATCAACAAAAGGTCGTCCTTTCAAAGATCTTAGCGCTCGAACCCAAGATCATTATCCTGGACGAACCGACCCGAGAGGTCGATGTCGGAGCGAAATCAGAGATCTATCGGATCATTGACGATCTGGCAAAGGAAAGTCGAGCCATTCTGCTCATTTCTTCCGAGATGAATGAACTGCTTGCGATGTGTGATCCTGTGCTCGTAATGCACGAAGGCAAACTCACCGGAGAATTTTCGGGTCGGGAATGCTCTGCAGAAAAGGTCATGGCCGCGGCGCCCGGCGGAGAGAGTGAGTTTCATGCCGTAAATGTTCTACCTAGGCCGATACCGGAGAGAGCCTTCCGGTACATAATCGATGCACGATCAGCCCGAATATGAACCTCCTCGTGAAGGTCGATTGGTAATTCCTCCGGCCGTTGCTTTTCCATTACGAACCGGTCCTCTTCGTAGATTCTGTTCTCAAGCGCCCGCATTCGTTCGAGCGGCTCATCCTGATCAAAGTTCCTTGCGTATAGCTTGTAGATGCGGGTTCGTTTTGCCGATGTCGGTGCGGAAATGTTGAATATCACAAGCTGACCGCCGCGTGGATAAACGGTAACGAGCAAGGCTGCAAATGGGACCGTCAGTTCATAAAGACGTCTCCACAAAGCCAAGCCTTCAGCGTCGCCGGGGTCGGAGTTGATAGGGTTCGCGTAGGTGCTTGCGTACTCGAAACCAAATCCGTTTTCCGAAGGATAAACAGAATATTCTGGAATGACTGGATTATCCCGGCTGCAGAGAACACCGGCATGCACCCACGCGAAATGGGAAACATCAAGAAATCCTTCCGTTGACCGCCCAGCGGAGCAGTTCCAGTCGAGCGCTTCAAAATGGAAATGCTGAAACGTGGGATCAGTGAATTGAGGAAACTGTGGAATCGGTGAACGAGGCTCGCGCGAAAGGCACGCCCAGACGAGGCCGTATCGCTCCTCACTCAAAACCGTTTGCAACGAAAGTTTTGCAGGGATTGGCGCGTCGGGGTGAGCCGGAATTTTGGTGCATCGTCCATTCGTTCCGTACCGAAATCCGTGATAAGGACAAACGATTTCATCTGCCTCGATCCAGCCGGCGGACAGGGGAGCACCGCGATGCAAGCAAAGGTCGCGAGCGACCACAATCCCGCCGGCGGAGCGATAGACGACTAATTCCTCGTCGAGCAGGGTGACCGAAAAGGGCCGGTCAGATAGATCAGAACAGAAGGCGACAGGGTGCCAATAGCTAGACAAAGTAGTCCAGTCATGGACTGGGAAACTGCAATTACGCGGAATCATTCTGAGTCGAGAAAAGCTTCATTTCATTGCGCCACCACGATTTCGCGGTACGAACGGCAATTATAAACCATAAAAACTAGCAACTGACGCGCCACAACTAGGGTATTCCGTTGGTTGTTCGTCTTGATGTTGGCACGTAAATCCAACTGGGTCGATTGTCAGCAACGCGAATCGCCCGGCCCTGATGGCATAGACGCGGTCTTTGAAGTACAGGATTTGTTTGCTCACAGGATGCTGGTGAAACTTCGACGGTATCCCCGCCGAAAGAATATCCCAGCTAATCCGGGAAAATAGATCCGAAACGCGCAAGACCGCTCAATATTCTGATCACACATTCATCCTGAGATCGGAAATGTTTTACAGGTTGAAAAAAACAACGCATGGAGTTAGGAACCGCCACAAGTGCCTAAATAGTTAGTCGATATCGAATGGAACGTGAATAACCCAATGATAGCCGGACGATAGCAGCGCTTGTGGCATTTCAATTGCTCATTGGCGGCGCGCTAACAGTAAACTCCACTTTGTCTGCTATCCCGTAATATTTCTTTTATGCCTATGGATGGACAATTCACCCGAGAATCCATTTTGACGCTGCCTAAAGCCGAGATTCATATCCATGTAGAAGGCTGTTTTGATGCCGACGAACTTGAACGTCTGGCCAGGAAAGCGGCCGAGCCTCTGCCCCGAACAAAAGAAAAGCTTTTTCAGTTTGATGGTTTAAGCAGTTTCTTGGAGTTCCTTGATTGGAGCTGTGGCCTGATCCGGAGCGAAGAGCAGCTAGAAGAGTTGGCGTACTCGTTTTGTCAACGTTTAGCAAAAAGCGGGACTCGGTATTGCGATGCGATTATCAATCCGACCCATTGGGGACTCTGGCATAGTCGGTTAGGAACGTTGATCGACGGATTGGATCGAGGTTTCGCTGCTGGAGAGCGGGACGGTCTGACACCGGTCAAACTTTGTATTAGTTTGCTGCGTACGCAAAGCGCGAGTGCAGGGATCGAACTAGTTGAGTTTCTGTTACAATTACGGCATCCGCGGGTCGTAGCGCTATCGATCGATGGTAATGAAGCGAGCGCAGGTAGGACCGGCCCTCGCTTCGCAGAAGCTTTCCGGCGTGCCAAAGACGGGGGTTTACGGATTACCGTCCACGCTGGGGAATCAAGCGGCCCCGAAGGGGTGTGGGACGCAATCGAGCTGCTCAAGGCGGAGCGAATCGACCACGGAGTCCGCGCAATTGAAGATCCGAAGCTGGTCAAAATATTGAGCGAGCGCCAGATTCCGCTGGGCATTTGTCCGACTTCAAACCTAAAAGGTAAGCTCTATTCAGAATTGAAGGCGCATCCGCTGGAGACGCTACGCCGCGCGGGAATTCCGGTTTCGGTGAATACGGATGATCCGGGACCGCTTGCTTTGACCTTGGCGGGAGAATATGAGAAATGCGCGGCGGCGTTCGCATGGTCGGAATCGGATCTACGTGCCGTCGCGAAGACCTCGATAGAGGCAAGCTTTGCCGATACAGAGACAAAAGAGCGACTTTTGGGTGAATTAGATCGTTGGAGCAGCACTGAATGAAGGGAGACTCGCCTTTAAATGGTCTGAACAATCCAGCCAGGAGAGTGAGTGTTTGCCTACCCAGAGGCAAAATCTTGCTCGACCCCATCCAAACAAGACGTAAATAGTAGGGTAAAGTATGAGTGTTTATGGGTTAATGCACAATGGCTAAGCGAATCCGGTTTAATGCTTTTTCCATGAATTGCGCGGGGCACCAATCGCCCGGCCTTTGGACACACCGTGACGATCGGTCTGCTCAATATACTGATCTTGAATACTGGTCGGAGTTGGCCCAGCTGTTAGAACGAGGAAAATTTGATAGTATCTTTCTGGCCGACGTCCTCGGGGCTTATGACGTTTACGGAGGTTCGCCTGAGCATGCCTTTCGACAAGGTTTGCAAATTCCTGTGAATGATCCTCTGCTTGTCCTTCCGGCCATGGCGCAAGTCACGAAGCATCTCGGTTTGGCGGTGACGTGCTCGGTAATCTACGAACACCCTTACTCATTCGCGCGGCGAATGTCGACGCTGGATCATCTGAGCAAAGGCAGGGTTGGTTGGAATGTCGTGTCTTCGTTCTTAGACAGTGCGGCTCGAAATTTCGGGATGAAACAGCAGATCGATCATGATCGCCGATACGATGTCGCCGACGAGTACATGGAAGTCTGTTATAAGCTTTGGGAAGGTAGCTGGGAATCAGATGCGGTGGTTCGCGATCGGAAGCGGAAGATCTTTACCGAGCCGCACAAAGTGCACGGAATATGCCATGCAGGTGAGCACTATAATGTTCCCGGTTTCCATCTGTGTGAACCTTCGCCGCAGCGGACGCCGGTTCTTTTTCAAGCGGGTGCGTCCCGCAGGGGGCGAGAGTTTGCCGCGCGCCACGCGGAGTGCATTTTCATTGGCGGTCCATCGAAGATTCATCTGAAGCGGTTCATCGATCAGGTAAGAGAGCGGGCGGCGGAACTTGGCCGCAACCCGAGCGATATCCTTTTTCTAAAGGCGCAAAGCATTGTCGTGGCCGAAACCGAAGCGGAAGCCAAGGCGAAATATCGAGCGTTACGAGAGCACGTCAGCTATGAAGGGACGCTGACCTTGGTATCTGGCTGGACCGGTATCGATTTTGCGAGATACCGGCCGGAGGACGAGCTGAATTACGTTCAAACGAACGCGGGGCAAGGGACTTTGGAATATCTGACGAGCGGTGATTCTTCGAAAAAATGGACTCTGCGCAACATGGCGGATTGGCTAGGCGTTGGTGGCGGTTCGATCGTTGGTTCTCCGGAACAAGTTGCCGATTCACTCCAGGAGTGGATAGAAGAGACCGGGCTGGACGGCTTTAATCTGACCTATGCACTCGCTCACGATAGTTTTAAAGACATCGTGGAGTTAGTAGTTCCAGAATTGCAGCGCCGCGGCGTCTACCGTCGGGATTATGAACGAGCGACGTTGCGAGAGAACCTCTTCAATCAAACCGCGTATCTCCCTGACACCCATCCGGGGGCCGCTTTTCGGAATTTAGCATAGCAATCCGTTAATGCAGACAACGTTTTCTCAAGCCCTACCATGACCATGACTACAAAAGCTAACGATCAAGAGGCGGTGGTCACTAAACCTGTCAGGAATGCTCACGTCATCCGTTCGGATACCGAGGCGCTGTCCATTGCACAGGAAGTCGCAGAAGTCATTCGCCAGGGAGCGATTGAACGGGACCAAAATCGACGTTTGCCGCAAGCGGAAGTCGAATTGCTGAGCGAGCGAGGCATCTACGGGCTTTGCGTACCGAAGAAATTTGGAGGACCCGGAATTTCGGGAGTTACTTTAGGCAATCTCTTTCGGATCTTGGCCGCTGCGGATCCGAGTGTTGCTCAGATCCCTCAGAATCACTTTTGTTGGGCAGCTGTACTCTGGCTAGGAACACCGGAACAAGAAGCTTTCTTTTTTGAGTGTTTCCTTCGCGGCGAAAGGTTAGGAAACGCCGCTTCAGAGAACAGTAGGAAGCGTCCAGGTGATCACGACACGACGGCGAGGAAAGTCGCGGGCGGCTATCAGGTGAGTGGAAAGAAGTTTTACAGCACGGGAGCTCTCTTTGCGCATTGGATCCCGGTGTTCGCGAATGATGAGGAAGGCCGGTCAAATATCTTTTTCATTCGTCACGGGTCAGAAGGGCTCCAAATTGTGGATGATTGGGCGGGGATGGGACAGCGGACCACGGCAAGCGGCACGACCCTACTGAAAGAGGTCTTTGTTCCGGATTCTCATGTCATCCCATTTTATAAGATCGGCGAGGGTTCACAAATCTGGACGGCGTTAGGAGGTTATATCCATGGCGCCATTGATCTGGGAATCGCGGAAGAGGCCTTAGCTGATCTTAAGGAGTATATCCTGACCAAGGGTCGGCCCTGGGTCGAGAATCCCTTCGACGAGCACGCGAAAGAGCCGTTTGTTATCAAGCGCTTCGGAGAACTGATCGTCGAGCTTCACGCCGCTCAAGCTTTGCTTCGCCGGGCAGGTGAAGCAATCGACGAATACTATCGTCTGCTCACGGAATCATCCTGTCTGGACGCACGTTTTGCCGTGGCGGATTTCCGTTATTTGGCGAGCGAAGTGGCAGTGAAAATCTCCAATGAACTGTTCCCGCTAACCGGGGCCCGAGCAACGCTGCATCAGTACGATCTTGATCGGCATTGGCGGAATGCGCGGACCCACACGCTCCACGATCCTGACCGCTGGAAGGCCTATCATATTGGAAACTACTTTCTTAACGGGCAGCCCCCGCCGCCGAAGGCCTATGTGTAACGCTTCTTCGGAAGGACGCCGCTAGCCTCTCAAACCTTGGCGATTTCAGTCAACAAGCGCCGGTTCATTTCGATCCCTAGTGCGAGATTCTTGATGGGAAAATTTTCGTTCGGCGCGTGGATCTGACAATCTAACCACTCCAAACCGACTAATAACGTATCGATCCCAAGGGATTCTCGAAGAGTCTCCAGAATCGGCAGGGTGCCGCCAGCGCGCACCAGCGCCGCCGGGGAGCCAAAACTGGCTTCCAACGCCGTTTTCGCCGCCAGGGCAAACGGCGAGTTCGCCCTGATTAAATAAGGCTTGCCTTGATGATGGTCGGTTATACTCATGTGCACTGAACTTGGACAATGCTCTGCCAAATATTGTCTGACCAGCGCTCGGATTTCGTCGGGATCTTGGTCGGGCACAAGGCGAAAGGAAATCTTTGCGGAAGCTTTGCTCGGTACGATGGTTTTGGGGCCTTCGCCGGTATATCCGCCGACCAAGCCGTTGACGTCCATGGTTGGCCGGCTCCAGGCGCGCTCCAGACTGCTAAATCCTGCCTCCCCGGCCAGCTCCGGCGCGCCGGTGAGTTTGAGCCAGTGAGCGTCGTTGATGGGCAATTTCGTCCAGAGATCTCGTTCCCAATCGTCTAATCCTAGCACACGGTCGTAGAATCTGGGAATCGCGACGCTCCCATCCGGATGATGCATTCCCGAGAGCAGCCGATTCAAGACATTGGCGGGATTGGCAACCAGCCCTCCAAAGAGCCCGGAATGAAGATCTGCAGCCGGCCCAGTCAAGGTGACCTCTAAGCAAACGACGCCTCGCGTACCATAGAGTAACGTCGGAACATCGGGCGCGATCATGGGACAATCTGAGATCACCGCGACATCGCAGCGAAGCGCCTCGTTATTCGCCTCGAGAAAGATCCCGAGATTTTTTCCTCCACTTTCTTCTTCCCCTTCAATCACAAAGATGACGTTAACCGGAAGTGTATGCTCCTTGAGCGCTTGCTCTACTCCAAAAAGGTGGGGTAGTAGCTGACCTTTGTTGTCCGCGGCACCCCGGGCGATCACCCGGCCATCCCGAACCACAGGTTCGAATGGCGGAGAACTCCACAGCTCTAGCGGATCTGGCGGTTGGACGTCGTAATGTCCGTAAATTAAGACGGTTTTTTGGTCAGGCTGCGCCGCAGTCTTCGCAACGACAATGGGGTGTCCTGCCGTTGGATGCTTCTTTGCTTCTAATCCCGCCCTTTCGAAGCGTTGAACAAGCCAATCCGCGCACGCTTGCAGTTGATCCTTGTATCGCGGGTCGGCCGAGACGGAGGCAAAACGAACATAGGAAAAAAGATCTTCGAGGATATCGCTCATGCAGAAAAAACTACAGCACAGATTAGACCTGGTGAGGGCGACTGCCGTTCACTAAGCGGCTTTCCGAGCAGACCGTTGCACGCGCTTTGTTTTCTTTTTTTGATGCCGAAATAGTTCGTGCCAACGGACCTCTTTTTCTAGCTTCTCGAAAAGCTTAAACGAGACCGGGCTCGTAATCATGATCTCCGCCGGCTCGTTGCCTCGGTTAAACCATTGGTGAGGCTGAGCAGCGTCAAAGAAAAGGCCTTCGCCGGTCTCGAGAGCGAATTCGCTCGTTCCGATCCGACACATCACTTTTCCGGTCAGTACTAAGTTGAGATCTTTCAGCGAGCGGATTGAACGCCGGATAGAAGTGAATCCGCCTGTTTCAAGTCGTAGCAATAAAGCGGTGAAGCTGCCTGTGGCCTCAGAATCGAGCAAATGGAACAAACGCGCTTTCTCCCAGCGCATCACCGTCTCCGTTCGGTCTCCGCAACGAGGAATAAACACGGGCGGGTCATCGACGGGCTCGATCCGCAGAAAATCTGAGACAGTTAATTCCAATGCCCGACAGATTCTTTCCATCGTCTTAAGCGATGGAGACACCTTTTCCGCCTCGATCTGCGAAATCAGGCTGTTGGAACAACCTGCCTTTCTAGCCAGTTCCCGAAGCGTCAAATCTTGAACCGTTCTATGGTATCGGAGCCTTGACCCAACGTCCATTGTTTCGTGCTCTAGAATATCGTCGTTTCTTTGTAAGGATTCAGCCACAATGTGCAGATCTTATTTAAAAAGCGCAAGCCTCCGCTCAGTATCCTGAGCACCTGTTATTCATGAGTTAATTCCGGTGAGCCGCATCGGAGTTTGATCAACGGTCCATTCATTGACCTAATATAACTGTTCAAAATATTGAACACTAATAAGTGTGACTTTTTATTTTAGTTAGGAATACGACTTTTCTAATAACACGGGCCGCCATCGTCAAGGTTGCGACAGTAAAATTCGGCTGAATAACCCTAAAAACGCATCTAGCGTATAAATCTCCGACCTTCAGCTTGACACTGGAGGCATCTACTCCTAACGATTACATCAGAAAGCCTACTTAATTAGTGTAGAATAAAAGTAAGGACATTGGAGGTGGGTAGGAGGATGGCGAGGTGCCTAAAGCAAGGGCGCGGCAAAGATAGAGCGCTCATTATACTGAACGATCATTCTTTCCAACCTTAGCATGTCTCCTAATAGAGGCGGTGCATTTGCGGAGATGAGTGGAGCCGCTAGCGGCACAAAAGCAATGGCACAATGGCTGCTTTGGATCGGCCTTAGGGTAACGATGGGTCGGTGGGCGGGATATCGATGAATAGTGAGATTAGACAGCGGAACAACGATTCTGAACTGAGCGACTCAAAAGGCCGAGAGACGACCGGTGGCTTTGGTTTCAAAGGCTGGTTGGAGCAACGATTCGAAGTTTCACGTCGGGGCAGCAGCTTAGGTCGCGAAATCGTCGCCGGCATCACAACTTTCACAACGATGTCGTACGTCCTGGTCGTGCATCCGAAGGTTTTGGCGGCAGCGGGTATGGATGCGACGCAGTTGATCACGGTCACAGCGTTAGCGGCGGCCGTCTTTTCCGTGTTAATGGGACTGTGGACCAACTATCCGATCGCCTTGGCTCCCGGAATGGGCGTCAATGCATTTTTTGCGTACCAGGTTTGTCTTGGTCAAGGGATTCCATGGCCGTCGGCGCTGGGGTTAGTGTTCTACAGCGGTCTTTTTTTCTTTGTATTGTCGATTTCAGGAATCCGGCAAAAGATCATCGAGAGCTTTCCCCCCAGCCTGAAGGGAGCGCTGACGGGAGGTATCGGACTTTTCATTGCTTTCATTGGATTGAAGGCG